>CACZLE010000076.1 GCA_902781945.1 uncultured Eubacteriales bacterium
CTGGCCGTGCGCTGTTAAGCGCACAAGAAAATTTGCAATCCGAAGAAAATGATCCTTCATTTTCTTCGGGGGCATCGACTTTGTCGATGCCCAGAAGCCAGACGGCAGAAAACTGCATCGTCTGGCCCTTTTTTATTCCATCATCAGATCTTTGCTGATCCCATATTTCCGCATCCTGCGCCACAGGGTGGTCTTGCTGATGCCCAGCTCCGCTGCGGCCTTTTCCCGGCTGCCGTGGTGGCGGTTGAGCAGCGCCATCAGCTCCTCCGCCCGGGGATCGGGGGCCGGGGTGCCGTCCGCCGCCAGCGCGGCGGCGTGAATGTCCATCTCCGTCAGCGCCTGCCGCGCCGTGTCCTCATCCACCGCGCGTTTATCGCACAGCAGCACCAGCCGCTGACACAGGCTGCTGAGCTGATCCAGGTTGCCGGGCCAGTCGTAGCCGCACAGAAAATCCACGCAGTCGGGACTGACGCGCAGGCGGCGCTTGAAGCGGTTCTGCCAGTCCTCCAGGCACTGGTTGAACAGGGCGGGCAGATCCTCCCTGCGCTGGCGCAGGGCGGGAACGTTCAGCTTGAGGGCGCTGAGGATATAGTACAGGTCCTTCCGGAAGGCCCCGGCCAGGGCCTTTTCTTTCAGATTGGCCTCCGTGGAGATGATCAGCCGCGCGTCGATGGCCTCGGCCCGGCTGGAGCCGTTGCGCATGTATTGCCCGCGGGTCAGCAGCAGCAATTTGTATTGGGTCTCCATGGACAACAGCTCCACCTGCCGCAGATACAGGGTGCCGCCCCGGGCCTGCTCCACCAGGGAGAGTTCGCCGTCCTTGCGGCTGCCGTAGCGGCCAAAGAGTATGCCGTCCAGATCCTCCGGGTGCCAGATGGAGCAGTCCACCGTGATAAAGGCCCCGTGCCGGTGCAGGGATTCGTTGTGCATGCATTGGGCCAGGATGCCCTTGCCCACGCCGGATTCGCCGTAGAGCAGCACGGGTTCGGAATGCTTGCTGAGCTTCTTGGCCCGGGCCAGCAGGGCCGCGTAATCAGTATTTCGGGAGGATACCTGCTTGAAGGAATACTTGGCCACGTAGCCCCGCCGCACCATTTCCTGGCGCAGCCGGATGTCCATTTCGCTGACGCGCTTGCCTTCCTGGAAGGTGAAAATGGCGCCGTCGATCTGGTCATCCACCAGCACGGGGGCGATGTTCATCAGCACGGACGTGCGGTTGATCTCGATGACGCTGGCCTCGATCTCCCGCCCTTCCTTCAGCACGGCGTCCAGCTCCTCGGCGGTCAGCCCGGGAATCAGCGACAGGGCGGGGACGCCCACCAGCTCCGAGGTGCTGCGGCCCAGCAGCTGATAGCAGGTGCGGTTGGCCCGGCGCACCGTGCCGCCGCTGTCCGCCTGCATGATCCCCGTGAAGGTGTGGTCCAGCATGGTGCCCATTTCGGCGTTGCTGTGCTTGATCAGGTCGATGCTGTATCCCACCAGGGAGGCGGATTCCAGCGCCTCCCGCACGCTCTCCTCGCCCATGGACAGGAAGCAATGGGCCATGCCCAGCTCCGCGGCCCGGCGGCACACCACCTCGCCGCCGATGACGCCCAGGCAGCCGTCCTCCTGGGCCCGGTCCACCAGCAGGCTGTATTGATCGATGTTGGTGGCCGTGTATACCTTCAGATCGATGCCCAGCAGCTCGTTGAAGCGCTCGGTGCTGTGAAACATATTGAAAAAGCCAATGATGGCCATGCGCGGGGGCTCCTGCCCGGCGGGCAGCCTGTTTTTCAGCTCCATCGCCATGGTCTCCAGCTCCTGGGTGGAGGCGCGCATCTCGATCACCGGGATGATCACCGCTTCCCGGGCGATGCGGGCCTGCAAACCACGGGCAATGATGATTTCGCAGCCCTTTTCCTCCAGGCTCTTGGCCCGGGCGTGGATCTGGGGCGTCTGCACGTATTCCACGCACATGGGGGTCAGCCGGGGATAGCGGGAAATCAGGGATTCCGCCATCTCCTGCAGGGAGGGATAGGGCATCAGGATCGCCGTTTTCGCCATGTTTCTGTCACCTCGTTTTCCTGCGATCATCATATCACGGCCCGGCGTGAATGTCAATGAAATCATCCGTTTCAATTCGTTTCAAATCATGCAAATGCTTTCGGCGAAAAAACTGCGTTCCTGTTGACGCCGCATGGAAAATGTGGTAGATTGATACCAGTATTTCAGATGCACACTGAAAGGAGCGATCAGCGATGTCTTTCACGCCCAAAGGAATCGTAGTTCCGATTGTTACCCCCGTGACCGCGGACGGCCAGTTCAACGAGGCGGCCTACCGTGATCTGATCGAATACCTGGCGTCCAACGGCATTCACGGCGTGTTCCCCTTTGGCACCACCGGTGAATTTTACGCCTTCGACCTGGGCTTCTATACCCACATCCTGGAAGTGACCAAGGACGCCGTCCGGGGCCGCATGGACATCTATGCCGGCGCCAACGACATCACCACCAAGGGCGCGGCCAACATCGCCAAGGCTGTGGAAAAGGTGGGCGGCATCGACGCCCTGAGCGTGCTGACCCCCATGTTCGTCAGCCAGACCCAGTACGAAGTGAGCGAATATTATCGCGAGATCGCCTCCGAAACCAGCCTGCCCATCATCATCTATAACAACAAGCCCAAGACCAACGTCACCGTGGAGCCTGTCACCGTGGCCAAGCTGGCCGAGATCGACAACATCATCGGCGTCAAGGATTCCACCGGCGACATGACCAACACCGAAGAATACCTGCGCCTCACCCGGGGCATCCCCGGCTTCCACGTCATGATGGGCCGCGATACCCTGATCTACGCCGCCCTGTGCTACGGCGCTGCGGGCGCCATCGCCAGCTGCGCCAACGTGGCTCCGCGCATCGCCGTGGATATCTACGAGAATTTCAAGGCTGGCAAGTTCGCGGAAGCCCTGGACGCCCAGTTCAAGCTGTCCGCCCTGCGCATCGCCACCAACAAGGGCACCTTCCCCGTCACCCTCAAGGAAGCCCTCAAGCTCATCGGCCACGACTGCGGCGACTGCGTGAAGCCCATCCAGCCCTTGTCCGACGCCCAGCGCGCCGAGCTGCGCGAAGTCCTGGTGGGCATGGGCCTGATCAAGTAAAACCAATACTTTTTAATAGAAAAGGAGTGCTGCTTTATGAAAATCGCGTTTATCGGTCTGGGAATCATGGGTAAGCCCATGGCGAGGAATCTGCTGAAGGCTGGTCACCAGCTGTTCGTGTACGACCGCAACGAAGCCACCGTGGAAGAGCTGAAGGCCGCCGGCGCCACCGCCTGCGCCAACTCCTCCGAAACCGTCAAGGACGTGGACGCCGTCATCACCATGCTGCCCAACAGCCCCCATGTCAAGTCCGTCATGCTGGAGGACGACAAGCTGGCTGAGAAGATGCCCAAGACCGCGACCTTCATCGATTGCTCCTCCATCAACCCCGTGGCCAGCCGCGAGATCGCCGCTGAGCTTGCCAAGTACGGCATCGACATGCTGGATGCCCCCGTGTCCGGCGGCCAGCCCAAGGCCATCGACGGCACCCTGAGCTTCATGGTGGGCGGCAAGGAAGAGGTCTTCAACAAGTTCAAGCCCGTTCTGGAAGCCATGGGTTCCTCCGTGGTGCTGTGCGGCGACGTGGGCGCGGGCAACGTGACCAAGCTGTGCAACCAGACCATCGTGGCTGTGAACATCGCGGCCCTGGCCGAGGCCATGCAGATGGGCCAGATGTGCGGCGTGGAGCCCGAAAAGATCTTCGCTGCCATCAAGGGCGGCCTGGCTGGCAGCACCGTCATGAACGCCAAGGCGCCCATGATGATGGATCAGAACTTCCAGCCCGGCTTCCGCATCGACCTGCACATCAAGGATCTGAATAACGTGGTGGACGCCGCCAAGGCTGTGGACGCTCCCATCCCGCTGACCCAGAGCGTGCTGGAAATGATGAAGATTCTGCATCACGACGGCGACGGAAGCTGCGACCACAGCGCCCTGCTCAAGTACTATCAGAAGCTCACCGGCGAAGTGCTGCATCACTGAGAAAAAAAGAGTATACAAGGCGAAGTCTTAATCGGACTTCGCCTTGTCTGAAAACAGGAGAAATACCATGAAATTCATCTTTGCTCCTGATTCCTTCAAGGGCTCCCTTTCCGCCCTGGAGAGCTGCGACATCCTGGAGCGGGTCACCATGAAGATCTTCCCGGGCACGGAGTGCGTATCCGTTCCCGTGGCGGATGGCGGCGAAGGCACCGTGGACGCCTTGCTCCGTGCCATGGGCGGCCAGCGCATGGTGGCCCACGTCACCGGCCCCATGTACGAGCCGGAAACCGCCGTGTGGGGCTTGCTTTCTGACGGCACCGCCGTGATGGAAATGGCCCAGGCCAGCGGATTGCCCTATGTGCCCGCGGATCAGAAGGATCCCCGCCAGGCCACCAGCCTGGGCACGGGCGAAATGATCGCCGCGGCGGTCAAGGGCGGCGTGCGCAACATCCTCATCGGCATCGGCGGCAGCGCCACCAACGACGGCGGCATGGGCATGCTGGCGGCCCTGGGCGCGAAGTTTATCGACAAGGACGGCAAGGAAGTCAAGCCCATCGGCGGCGAAATGAAAAACGTGGAAAAGGCCGATTTTTCCGGCCTCATGCCCGAACTCAAGGAAACCACTATCACCGTCATCTGCGACGTCACTAACCCCCTGCTGGGCGAAAACGGAGCCACCTTCATTTATGGCCCCCAGAAGGGCGCGGTCCCGGCCATCCGGGATGAGCTGGAGGCGGGCATGGCCCATTACGCCGAGGTCGTCAGCGCCGCCTGTGGCAAGGATATTGCCAATTTCCCCGGCGCGGGCGCGGCGGGCGGCCTGGGCGCGGCCCTGGGCGGCGTGCTGGGAGCCCAGCTCAAGAGCGGCATCGACGCCGTGCTGGACGCGGTGAATTTTGATCAAAAGCTGGAGGGCGTTGATCTGGCCATCACCGGCGAAGGCCGCATCGACGGCCAAAGCGTGCGCTTCGGCAAGGTGCCCGTGGGCGTGGCCAAGCGCTGCGCGGCCCATGGCATCCCCACCGTCGCCATCGTGGGCGGCATCGGGGACGGGGCCGAGGGCCTCTTCGACCTGTGCGAAAGCACCATCCAGACCACGGTGTCCGGCCCCATGAGCCTGGAAAAGGCCATGGCCGACGCCCCGGCGCTCTATGAATATGCTGCGGAACGCCTGCTGCGGGCCATCCGCATTGGTATGAACATCAAATAACGGAGGTACTGAACGATGATCCCCAAGGTAGTGAAAATGGACGTGTACCCGGTGGCGGGCCACGACAGCATGGAGCTGAACCTCTCCGGCGCGCATGCGCCTTACTTTACCCGCAACGTGGTGGTGCTGGAGGACAGCACCGGCAATCTGGGCGTGGGCGAGGTGCCCGGCGGCCAGAAGATCACCAAGGCCCTGGAGGACGTGAAGGATCTGGTGCTGGGCACCAGCATCGCCGATTACAAGGGCACCCTGAACCGCGTGCGCGATTGGCTGAACGCCAACATCAAGGATGACGTCCGCGGCCTCCAGACCTTCGACCTGCGCACCGGCGTTCATGTCGTCACCGCCATCGAAGCCCCCCTGCTGGACCTGCTGGGCAAGTTCCTGGATGTGCCCGCCGCGGCTCTGATGGGCGACGGCATCCAGCGCGAGCGCGTCCGTTTCCTCAGCTACCTGTTCTACATCGGCGACCGCAAAAAGACCGATCTGCCCTATATGGGCGAGGAGGACAGCGACTGCGCCTGGTATCGCCTGCGCAACGAAGAAGCCCTGACCCCCGACGCCATCGTGGAGTTGGCCAAGGCCACGGTTGAAAAGTACGGCTTTGAGGACTTCAAGCTCAAGGGCGGCGTGCTGGCTCCCAAGGAGGAGGTCAAGGCCGTTACCGCCATCAAGAAGGCCTTCCCCAACGCCCGCGTGGACCTGGACCCCAACGGCTGCTGGAGCCTGAAGGAAGCCCTGGAAGTGGCCCCCGATCTGAAAAAGGTGCTGGCCTACATGGAGGATCCCTGCAGCGCCGAGGACGGCTTCTCCGGACGTGAAGTGATGGCTGAGTTCCGAAAGGCCACCATGATGCCCACCGCCACCAACATGATCAATACCGACTGGCGGCAGATGTGCCATACCATCGCCCTGCAGAGCGTGGATATCCCGCTGGCCGATCCCCACTTCTGGACCATGAACGGCTCCGTCCGCGTGGGCCAGCTGTGCAACGATTTCGGCCTCATGTGGGGCTGCCACAGCAATAACCACTTCGATATCTCCCTGGCCATGGTGGTGCAGTGCGCCGCCGCCATCCCCGGCAAGATGAACGGCATCGACACCCACTGGATCTGGCAGGAAGGCCGCGAGCGGCTGACCAAGGAGCCCATGCAGATCGTGGGCGGCTGCATCGATCTGCCCAAGAAGCCCGGCCTGGGCATCGACGTGGATCTGGAGCAGGTCAAGAAGGCCAACAAGATCTACAACGAATACTGCCTGGGCGCCCGCGACGACGCCAAGGGCATGCAGTACCTGATCCCCGGCTGGAAGTTCGACAACAAGAAGCCCTGCCTGGTGCGGTAATCATAACGATATATGGCCGGTTGGCGGATGCCAGCCGGCCTTTGAGGAGTATATATGCGTACATACGTACAGATCAAGCCCGAGGATAACGTGGCCATCGCCGTGCATGCGTTGCCCCAGGGCACCGAGATCATGCCCGGCGTGGTGACGCTTTCTGACATTCCCCAGGCCCACAAGATCGCCCTTTGCGATATTCCCAAAGACGGCGAGATCATCCGCTACGGCGTGGTGCTGGGCTATGCCCTGGACCCCATCGCCAAGGGCCAGTGGATCAACGAGCACATGCTGCGTCTGCCCACTCCGCCTTCCCTGGATGATATGCCCTATGGCACCAACATCCGCACCGATCTGCCCGAGCCGCCTGTCAAGACCTGGTGGGGCTACCGCAATCCCCAGGGCGGCCCGGCGGGCACCCGCAATTTCCTGGGCATCCAGACCACCGTGCAATGCGTGGAAGGCACCCTGAACGTGGCCATTGACCGCATCCGCCGGGAGCTTTTGCCCAAGTATCCCAACGTGGACGACGTGGTGCCCATCAATCACGCCTACGGCTGCGGCGTGGCCATCAACGCCCCCGAGGCCAAGGTGCCCATCCGCGCCCTGCGCAACATCTGCCATCATCCCAATTTCGGCGGCCAGCTGATGGTGGTCTCCCTGGGCTGCGAAAAGCTGACGGCGGATATGCTGGTGGGGCCCGAAAACAACACCCCGGAAAACGTGGTGGTGCTCCAGGAATGCCACGGCTTTGAGGGCTGCATGCAGGCCATCCTGAATATGGCCGAAAAGAAGCTGAAGATCCTGAATGAGCGTAAGCGCGAGGAACTGCCGCTTTCCGATCTGCTCATCGGCATGCAGTGCGGCGGCAGCGACGCCTTCTCCGGCGTGTCCGCCAATCCCAGCGCGGGCTACGCGGCGGATATGATCGTCCAGGGCGGCGGCACCGTGCTGTTCAGCGAGGTCACCGAGGTCCGCGACGGCGTGCATTTCATCGCCGAGCGCTGCGTGTCCGCCGAGGTGCGCGACAAGCTGGCGGCGGAAATGCGCTGGTACGACAAATATCTGTCTGAGGCCAACGTGGACCGCAGCGCCAACCCCACCCCCGGCAACAAGAAGGGCGGCCTCTCCAACATCGTGGAAAAGGCCATGGGCTCCATCGCCAAGTCCGGCACCTCGCCCATTGTCGAGGTGCTCTCTCCCGCCGAGCGGCCCACCAAGCATGGCGAGATCTTCGCCGCCACTCCGGCCAGCGATATCGTGTGCGGTCCCTGCCAGATGGCCAGCGGCATCGGCCTGCAGGTGTTCATGACCGGCCGCGGCACCCCCTATAACCTGGCCGCCGTGCCCGTCATCAAGGTGTGCAGCCGCAATGAGCTCAAAGAGCAATGGCCCGATATCATCGATATCAGCGCCGGGGCCGTGACCACGGGCGAAAAGACCATCGCCGAGGTGGGCACCGAGATCTTCAACAAGATCATCGCCTGCGCCAGCGGCCAGGACAAGCCCTTCGCCGAAAAATACGGCATGCACAATTATCTGTGCATCTTCAATCCCGCGCCCATCACCTGATCAATCGTACAATAGGAGGGGATTCCATTGGCTCTTCGCATCACCAACGAGGCCAACCGCTGCCTGCAATGCAAAAAACCGCTTTGCCAGCAGGGGTGCCCTGCCCATACGCCCATCCCGCAGATCATCGCCCTGTTCAAAGAAAACCGGCTGATGGAAGCGGGGGAAAAGCTGTTTGAAAACAACCCCATGTCCGTGGTCTGCGCCATGGTGTGCGACCACATGGCTCAATGCGCCGGTCATTGCGTCCTCAATCACAAGGGCCAGCCCGTGCACTTCTATGAGATCGAGCAGTACATCTCCGACGCCTATCTGGACCGCATGAAGCTCGAGAAGGCTCCGTATAACGGCAAAAACTGCGCCGTCATCGGCAGCGGCCCCGCGGGACTCACCGCGGCCATCATCCTGGCCAAGGCGGGCTACGGCGTCACCATCTTTGAGGAAAAGGACCGCATCGGCGGCATGCTGCAATACGGCATCCCCGATTTCCGCCTGCCCAAGACCATCCTGGATCGCTACAAGACCCGCCTGCTGGAGCTGGGCATCCGCATCCGTCCCCACGTGGTCATGGGCGGCGATTTGATGATCGACAACCTGTTCCGGGATGGCTACAAGAGCGTGTTCGTCGGCACCGGCGTGTGGCGTCCCTCCTCTCTGGGCATCGAGGGCGAGACCTTGGCTAACGTGCATTTCGGCATCAGCTATCTGGCCCGGCCCATTTCCTACACCGTGGGCGAGACCGTGGCCGTCATCGGCATGGGCAACGTGGCTATGGATGTGGCCCGCACGGCCTTCCGCCATGGGGCGCGGCGCGTGATGCTGTTCCAGCGCGGATCGAAACCCGCCGCCAGCGACCATGAGATGGAATACGCCCAGCTGGACGGCGCGGAGTTCTTCCCCGGCAAATCCATCCAGCGCATCACCCCCGAGGGACCGGTGTTCAAAAATACCGTCCTCAACGACCAGGGCCGTCCCATCGGCGTGGAGGGCGAGGACGAGCTGGTGCCCGCCGATACCACCATCATCGCCATCAACCAGCGGCCCAAGGACAAGCTGGTCAACACCACCCACGGCCTGGAGGCCAACGAGCGGGGCCTTTTGATCGTGGACGAGCACAACATGACCACCCGGCCCGGCGTATTCGCCGCGGGCGACGTGGTGCATGGCAGCCTGACCGTGGTGCATGCCGTAGAGGAGGCCAAAAACGCCGCCGCCGGCATGATCGCCTACATGGAAGAAGAAAAATGAAAACGCTGATCGAGCTCTATGACGAGCGCCCCCTGGAAAACGTGCTGAGCACCGAGGTGTTCCGCCCCGAGCGCACCGTGTTTATCTGCCCGCCGGAGGTGGCCGCGGACCAGCAGCTGCAAAACAAGCTGCGGGAATACTTCCGCCATCGCGGCATTCGGCACGAGTGCATCTTCTTTGGCGTCAGCCTGCTGGACGCCCAGGCGGTGGAAAGGAAGCTGCGGGAGGTGGTGGACCGCTATCCCGACTGCGCCCTGGATATCGCCGGCGGTACCGACGCCACCCTGTTCGCCAGCGGCCTCCTCTGCGGCCAGCGGGAGATCCCCGTGTTCACCTATTCCCGCAAGCGCAACACCTTTTTCAATATCCGCGGCGCGGACTTTGCCAATGATCTGCCCTGCCAGGTGAAGCTGTCCGTGGAGGACTGCTTTCTGATGGCGGGCGGCAGCATGCGCATGGGCCGGGTGGATAACGCGGTGCTCAGCCGGTATCTGTCCATCATAGAGCCGATGTTTGGCCTCTACCTGCGCCATCGCCGGGAGTGGCCCCGCATCGTCACCTATATCCAGCGCGTCTCTCAGCAGGAAGACGGCCTGTGCGCCCAGGGCAGCTACACCGTCAAGGGCGAGCACGGGGGCCGTGTCTCCGCGCCGGAGGCCGCGCTGAACGATATGGCGAAAATCGACCTGATCCACGATCTGCGGATCGATCCCGAGCAGGGCGTGTCCTTTACCTTTGCCGACGCCCAGATCCGCGCCTGGCTGCGGGACGTGGGCAGCGCTCTGGAGCTCTATGTACGTGCGTACCAGCGCCGTGGTGGACTGGCTGGGGGAGAAGCCGGGCAAGGACAGCGTGACCAACGAATTGGACGTGATGGCCACCGATGGCGTCAATCCCGTGTTCATCAGCTGCAAAACCTGCGACGTCAAGACCGAGGCCTTGAACGAATTGGCCATCCTGCGGGATCGCTTCGGCGGTCAGATGGCCCGCGCCGCCATCGTCACGGCGGAACGGGGACGCAGCCCCATGCGGCACCGAGCCATGGAGCTGGGCATCGACGTTATCGATCTGGACGATCTGAACAAAAAAGAAACCATGTTAAAACGGCTGAGGGCGCTGCTGAGATAGCAGCCCCTCTTTTGTTGAAAAAGCATTTACAAAACCAATAAAAATACCCGCAATTGAATGATTGTACCATTTTATCTACTGTTGCGGCTTCATTCGCTGTGATATAATGCGTTTGAAAATGTGATCGATATTTCCCATATGATCCATTGTTGCCTGATCCGGTTTCTATCCTTTCCTTACGACGATCACCGGATGAAGTGAATGAGGGGGGGCTGATCACGATGACCGCCGGACTGTTATCTGTGTTTTTTCAGGGCGATAAAAAAATGACGCTGCTGAACTTTTTGAACAGCGCCACCTATGACGAACTGATCCGTTTCAATCTGGCGGACGGGCAATATAAATTTTTGTACAACATTGAAGAAAAATACCGGGTTCCAAAGATCGAAGGCCCTTTGTGCGATTTTTATGAGTTTGCCGCGGAAAACCTGGTGCACCCGGAGGAAAAAGAACAATACCGGGCGTACATGGATCCCGCCACCCTTGCCCAAAGGCTGGCGGAGGCGGAGATGCCCGGCGTTCTCAGCCTGGAATACCGGGTGCTGGACACAGAGGGAAACTGGCGCTGGGTCAACCAGATCAACGTGGGCGGCGCCGGCCATACCGAGCCCAATCTGTGCTATTGCTATATTTTTGATATTCAGAACATCAAAAACAGGGAAGCCGGCATTACCCGGGTGGAGCAAAGGCCCCATATCCAGCTGGATCCCCTCACAGGCCTGATGCCGGAAAAGACGTTTTTTCTCTCCGCCGACCATATGCTGGCCAATCGGCGGATCAACTGGATGATGATCGTGGTGGATATTGAGCAGTTCAAGCTGTTCAATGATTGGTATGGGCGGGAGACGGGAGACGCGGTGCTGGCGCGGATCGGTCAAGGGCTGAAAAAGGACGCCGAGTCGTATGACGGCGTGGCGGGATATTTTGGCAGCGATAATTTTTGCCTGCTGACGCCTGCCGGGCGGATCAATGAAAACGAGCTGTATGAAAACCTCTATCGCGCCATTCGCCGCTATGGCGTGTCCGTGGGCTTTTTGCCCGCCCTGGGCATCAGCTATTCCAATGGCAGCGCTTCCGCGCTGAATCTGTTTGATCAGGCCTCCCTGGCCTGTCAGCATGCCAAGAGAAATTTCAAAAAGCGCGTCCAGTATTTTGAACCCTCCATGTACAAGCGGACAAGCGAGGATTATCGCATCCTGTCCGAGTTTCAGAACGCCATCCAGAACCATGAGATCACCTTTTATTTGCAGCCCCAGTGTCAGGCGTCCACCGGCCGGATTGTGGGCGCGGAATCCCTGGCCCGCTGGGTCAAGCCGGATGGCAGCATCGTCCCGCCTGTCGTCTTCGTCCCCGTACTGGAAAAATACGGCTTCATTCCCGATCTGGATACCTACATTTGGGAGGAGGTATGCCGCTGGGGCAAAAAGCGCAAGGAGCGCGGCCTGCCCCTGATTTCCGTATCCGTCAACGTATCTCCCGTGGATATCTTTACCCTCAACGTGCCTGAGCACTTCCGCCGGCTGATCGAAAAATACGGGATTTCCAAGGCCTCGGTCAAGATCGAGATCACAGAATCCGCCTATGGGGAGAATGCGGAGCTGATCCGGGAAACGGTGAAGGCCCTGCGCCAGGATGGCTTCATGGTGCTGATGGATGACTTTGGCAGCGGCTATTCCTCTCTCAACATGCTGCGGGAGCTCAACGTGGATATCATCAAGCTGGACGCTCAATTCCTCAGGATCCGGCAGGAGGATATGCGCAAGGGCATCAATATCCTGGAGTCCGTGGTCAATATGGCCAAAAACCTGGCCACGCCCATCATTGCGGAGGGGGTGGAGAACGAAGGGCAGCTGCAATTTTTAAAGGAATTGGGCTGCGCCTATGTCCAGGGCTATCTGTTCTATCGCCCGCTGCCGGTGGCGGAGTTTGAACAGCTGATCGCCGATCCCGCCAAGGTGGATCCCGATGGCGTTCTGTTCAAGCCCAATCAGCAATTGAAGGTGCGGGAATTCCTGGATGAAAACATCTTTACGGATACCATGCTCAATAATGTGCTGGGGCCGGTGGTGTTTTACTCCTGGAACGGTCAGGATATCGATATCGTGCGCTTCAACGAGCAGTTCTTCGAGGTCGTGGGCATCAATGTGGGCGAATTCAGCAAGCGCAGGATGCACATTCAGGATTTTCTTCATCCCGCGGATAAAGAGCAGATGCTCCGCATGTTCCGGGAGGCGGAGGAGCACTGGGCTGTAGGCTCCAAGGGCGTTATCCGGGCATACAGGCCCAATGGGGCGCTGGTATGGCTGGAGCTGCGCATGTTTTTCATCAATGAGGATGCCCAGGGCAAAAAGTTCTATGCCTCCGCCCGGGACGTTACGGAAACCCAGGTCATCAACACGGAGATGCCCGGCGCGTATTACCGGTGCGCGATGGATGAGGAGTTTGAATTTCTCTATCTCAGCCAAAATTATCTGCGCATGACCGGCTATACGGAGCATGAGATCAGACGGGAATTTGACAATAAGCTGATCCGCATGGTACATCCCAACGACGCGGAGCGTTTGCTGGAGGAAGCCGCCAAGGTGGCCAAGGGAGAGCTGGTCAATTTCCGTCCTTATCGCATCCGCCATAAACGCGGGGATTATATCTATGTGGCGGAAAACAGCCACATCACGGATCGTTTCGGCGCGCCCTGCTGGCAGACCATCGCCATCGATGTGTCCGAACTCATGCATATGCGCAATCAAATGCGCCTGCTGTCCAAGTTTATGAAAGTCGCCATTCTGTTCCTGCGCCAGCGCCCGGAGGGCCTGCGCTATGAGGTGGCGGTCAACGGCATCGCGGACGTGCTGGGAATGGATGGCGAAACCTTGCAATACAGCCTGAACGAAGGCAGCTTCTGCCGGCTGATCGAAGGGCATCGGGATATTCCCCACGAGGAGTATACCCGGCTGTTCATTGCCGAGATCAGCAAAAGAGAGAAGCGGATCACCCTCCATCGTCCCGATGGCAGGATCGTGCATCTGGCTGCCCGCGCCGACCGCGTGCTGGACGCCCACAGCTCGGCGGAGTACATCGTGGAATTGCGCCCGGCGGACGGATAATCCGGGATGTACGAAAAAACCTCCTGGTCGCCAGGGGTTTCACACGATTCCCTGATTAAAACAAGACACAGAAAAACAGAAATTTGACGGGGAAGGGGTACGCTTCTCTTTTGCGTCAAAAGAGAAGCAGAAAACCTGCGTTTGTCACCGTAAAAGCAGCTGACGCAACGAG
>CACZLE010000077.1 GCA_902781945.1 uncultured Eubacteriales bacterium
GTTCAGCCTCCGGATCGCAAAAGCACCCTGCCCGCTGGGGCAAGGTGCCGTATAGTCGCTTTGGATATTTCCTGTGTCTACTTGACAGGGGCGGATCACCGCGCCGTCTTTTTTCTGTGCTTTAGTTGACTTCCTGAGGGGTTTCCCCTACAATAGGATAGAATAACGATTTGGAGGTTTTCATGGAACGCAAGGATGGACGCGCCTGCGATATGCCCCGGGCGCATAAGATAACGACGGATTTTGTTTCTACCGCCGCGGGCAGCTGCCTGATCGAGACCGGCGGTACCCGCGTGATCTGCACCGCTTCCGTTGAGGAGGGCGTGCCGCCCTTCCTGCGGGGCAAAAACTGCGGCTGGCTGACCGCGGAATACGCCATGCTGCCCGCCTCCACGGGCCGCCGCAAGCAGCGGGACGGCCTGAAAAAGGACGGACGCGGGGTGGAAATCAGCCGCCTGATCGGAAGGGCTCTGCGCCAGGCGGTGGATCGGGAACGCTTAGGCGAACGCACCATCACGGTGGACTGCGACGTGCTGGAGGCCGACGGCGGCACCCGCACGGCGGCCATCACCGGCGGCTTTGTGGCGGTGGTATGCGCCATCGATAAGCTGATCAAAGAAGGAAAGTTAAAGGAATCCCCCGTCATGCACCAGATCGCCGCCATCAGCGCGGGCGTGGTGGAGGGCGAGCCCTGCCTGGACCTGTGCTATATCGAGGACAGCAGCGCGGACACGGACATGAACTTCGTGATGAACGAGCAGGGCGAATTTATCGAGCTCCAGGGCACCGGCGAGGGCGCGGCCTTTTCCCGGGAAAAGCTGAACCGGCTCATCGACCTGGGCGAAAACGGCTGCCGTCAATTGATGGAGGCCCAGCGGGAGGTCCTGGGCGAGCGGGCAAAATGGATCTGCCAGAAGCAGAAGCTGGTGCTGGCCAGCAACAACGCCCACAAGATCGAAGAACTGCGGGCCATGTTAAACGAAAAATACGACGTGATCTCCATGCGGGAGGCAGGCTTCACGGCGGAGATCGCGGAGGACGGCGAGACCTTTGAGGACAACGCCCGCATCAAGGCGGAAACCGTGATGCAGGCCACGGGCTATCTGACCCTGGCGGACGACAGCGGCCTTTCCGTGGACGCCCTGGGCGGCGCGCCCGGCGTGCATTCCGCCCGGTACGCGGGCGATCAGCACAGCGATCTGGAAAACAACCAGCTGCTGATCAAGAACATGGAAAACGTGCCCGAGGAGCAGCGCACGGCCTGCTTTGTCAGCTGCATCGCCATCGCCTCGCCCTTCAAGCCCACCCAGATCGTCCGCGGCGAATGCCCCGGAAAGATCACCTTTGCGCCAAGGGGCGAGGACGGCTTCGGCTACGATCCCTATTTTGAGTATGAAAACGGCCTGACCTTCGCCCAGATGGCGGGGAAGGAAAAGAACCGCGTCAGCCATCGCGCCCGGGCCATGGAAAAGGCGATGAAACTGCTATGAAAAAGCGGATCGGCGTGGTATCGGATTCCCACGGGGATCGGGGACGGCTGGAATTCGCCCTGATGAAGATGGAAGCCGGCGGACGACTGGACGCGCTGATCCACTGCGGCGACATGGCCAGCGACGCCGACTTCATCGGCGGCAATATCCTGCAGGTGGTGGCCGTGCGCGGCAACTGCGACGGCTGGATGGCGGAAGCGCCCGTGGACATGGCGATGAACATCGGCGGCGTCCATTTCTTTGTGACCCATGGGCATAAATACGGTGTCAAGAGCGATACGGACACCCTGGCCTCGGTGGCTGCCGGGCAGGGCGCGCAGATCTGCTGCTTCGGCCATACCCATATCCCCTATTGCGAATACCGCTACGGCGTGCTGATGCTCAATTCCGGCGCATGCTACGCTACGGGCAACTGCGCGGTGATCGAGACCGACGGGCGCGGCGGCTTCGACGTACAGATGATGACAAATTTCGATTGACCGAAAGGAACCCCATTTCGTGCGTAAAATCATTGCGGCCCTGGGGCTGGTCTTGCTGATGGCCCTGTTTTTCGTGGGACTGGTGCTCACCGGCGATCAGGGCGAAGAGGAACGGCAGATCGCCCAGTCGCTGCCCGCCGTAGGCATCGCCCAGGGCAATGACCTGGACGCCCTGACCGACCTTTTCGGCTGCCCGATTCCCCACGGCAGCAAAGAGGGCGTGGGCAGGGTGATGGACGAAAAGCTCGGCACCCTGCGGGCGCGGCTGCTGACCTGGCAGGCCGCGGACGGCCTGATCACCCAGGCGGTGAGGCCGGTGCAGGCCGCCTCCCTGCTGCGGCGGGAGGGCTTTCCCCTGGATGAAAACAACCTGTGGAATCTGGGGCCATTGACCCTGATGCTGTCCACCGACGGCAGCGGCGCATGCGCCTATTACCAGACCGAGGACGCGGCGTACAGCCTGTACAGGGCCAGCGCTGATCCCGAGACTTTTTTGACCGAACTTGCAGCCCTGCTCCCCACCGACTGAACCTAAGGCAGGAGGAACGCCATGCAGGAAGCCCATCGGCAGATGCCCACCCGCGTCTTGCTCAAACGCTTTATCCCCTATTTTTACAAGTATAAATGGCTGCTGGCCGCAGATCTGTTGGCTGCCAGCCTGACCACCGTATGCGAACTGGTGCTGCCGTTGATCGTGCGGCGCATCACCAACGGCGCCCTGGGCACGGCGGGCGCGCTGACCACGGGCCTGGTGCTGCGGCTGGGGGCGCTGTATATCTTGCTGCGCGTGGTGGACGCCGGGGCCAACTATTACATGCAGTCCGAAGGCCACATCATGGGCGCGAAGATCGAGACAGACATGCGCCACGACCTGTTCCACCATTTGCAGCTATTGTCCTTCAGCTTTTACAACAACACCAAGGTCGGCCAGATCATGAGCCGCATCACCAGCGACCTTTTCGACATCACGGAATTTGCCCATCACGCGCCGGAGAATTTTTTGATCTCGGGCATCAAGGTGATCATCGCCTTTATCATCCTGTCCGGCATGAACATCTATCTGACGCTGCTGATCTTCGCCGTGCTGCCCTTCATGATCTACTTTACCCGGTACTTCAACCGCCTGATGCGCATCGCGGGCAAGGAATGCCGCCACCAGGTGGGCGAAATCAACGCCCAGGTGGAAGACAGTCTGCTGGGCGTGCGGGTGGTCAAATCCTTTGCCAACGAGCATTTGGAGGAGGATAAATTCGACGCGGGCAACGTGGAGTTTCTACGGCTCAAGAAAAAGCGCTATCACTACATGGCGGGCTTTGGCACCAGCACCCGCATCCATGACGGCCTTATGTACATCATCGTGGTGGTGGCGGGGGCACTGTTTCTGATCCACGGCAAGATCGGCGTGGGCGATTACACGGCCTATCTGCTGTATGTGTCCACCCTGCTCAACTCCATCCGCGTCATCGTGGACAGCACCGAGCAATTTCAGAACGGCATGACGGGCATCGAGCGCTTCTGCGAGATCATGGACGCCCCGGCGGAGATCAAGGATACGCCGGGAGCCCGGCCCATCCAGGATGTGAAGGGCGAGATCTGCTTTGAGAAGGTGGGCTTCCATTACAGCGACGACGAGCAGCACGAGGTGCTGAGCAACATTGACTTAAAGGTGCGACCCGGCCAGAACGTGGCCGTGGTGGGTCCCTCCGGCGGCGGCAAAACCACGCTGTGCAACCTGATCCCCCGGTTTTACGACGTGACGGCGGGCCGCATCACCATCGACGGCCAGGACATCCGAAACATTACCCTCAAATCCCTGCGCAACTGCATCGGCATGGTGCAGCAGGAGGTGTACATGTTCAGCGGCACCGTGGCGGACAACATCGCCTACGGCAAGCCCGGGGCCACCCGGGAAGAGATCATTGAAGCCGCCAAACAGGCGGACGCCGACGCCTTCATCCGGCAATTGCCCAATGGATACGATACCTATGTGGGCGAGCGGGGCGTGAAGCTCAGCGGCGGCCAGAAGCAGCGCATTTCCATCGCCCGGGTCTTCCTCAAAAACCCGCCCATCCTGATCCTGGACGAGGCCACCAGCGCCCTGGACAACGAAAGCGAGCGCCAGGTGCAGCAATCCCTGGAAAAGCTGGCCCACGGGCGCACCACCTTCACCATTGCCCACCGGCTGACCACCATCCGCAATGCCGACGTGATCTGGGTGCTGACGGAAGACGGCATCCAGGAGCAGGGCTCCCACAGGGAGCTGATGGACAAGGGCGGGATCTACGCCCAGCTGTACACCCTGTATACGGACGGCGCGGAAATCGCGTAAATCAAAAGCCGCTCCAAACTTGGAACGGCTTTTCTCATACCCAAACTCAGGTTCCGCTGGAGCGGGAATAGTTGGGCGCTTCGCGGGTGATATAGATATCGTGGGGATGGCTTTCCTGCAGGCCCGCGTTGGTGATGCGGATGAACTCGGCGTCCCGGCGCATGTCGTCGATGGTGGCGCAGCCGCAATAGCCCATGCTGGCCCTGAGGCCCCCTACCATCTGGAAAACGGTATCGGCCAGGACGCCCTTATAGGGCACGCGGCCCTCCACGCCCTCGGGCACCAGCTTTTTGGCGTCCTCCTGGAAGTAGCGGTCGCGGCTGCCCTGGGCCTGTTCCATGGCGCCCATGGAGCCCATGCCGCGATAGACCTTGAAGGAACGGCCCTGGTAGATCTCCATGGCTCCGGGGCTTTCCTCGGTGCCGGCCAGCACGCCGCCCAGCATCACGGCGGAAGCGCCCGCCGCCAGGGCCTTGGCGATATCGCCGGAATACTTGATGCCGCCGTCCGCGATGACGCGGATGCCGTGCTTGTCCGCCTCGTTGGCGCAGTCCGCCACGGCGGTGATCTGAGGCACGCCGATGCCCGCCACCACGCGGGTGGTGCAGATGGAGCCGGGGCCGATGCCCACCTTGACGCAATCCACGCCCGCGGCGATCAGATCGTGGGTGGCGCACGCCGTGGCCACGTTGCCCGCGAAGAGCTGGATATCGGGAAATTCCTTGCGGATCTCCTCGATGGTCTTGAGCACGCCCATGCTGTGGCCGTGGGCGGTGTCGATGGAGATGACGTCCACCTTGGCGTCCACCAGGGCGCGGATGCGGGCCATGGTGTCCCGGCTGACGCCCACGGCGGCGGCGCAGAGCAGGCGGCCATTGGCGTCACGGGCGCTGTTGGGATATTTGATGGATTTTTCAATGTCCTTGATGGTGATCAGGCCGCAGAGGTTAAACTGATCGTCCACCAGGGGGAGCTTTTCGATGCGGTGCTTGGCGAGGATGTGCATGGCATCCTCCAGCGTGGTGCCGATGGGCGCGGTGATCAGGTTTTCCTTGGTCATCACCTCGCCGATCTGGCGGTTGTCGTCCGTCTCGAACCGCAGGTCGCGGTTGGTCAGGATGCCCACCAGCCGCTTGCCCTCGGTGATGGGCACGCCGCTGATGCGGTATTTGCCCATCATGCGCTTGGCGTCGCTGATCAGATGGGTGGGGGACAAATAGAAGGGATCGGTGATCACGCCGTGCTCGCTGCGCTTGACCTTGTCCACCTGGGCAGCCTGCTCGGCGATGGTCATATTCTTGTGCACAACGCCCATGCCGCCCTCCCGGGCCAGGGCAATGGCCATCTTGGAATCCGTAACCGTATCCATGGCAGCGGACAGGATGGGAATGTTCAGCTTTATCTTTTTCGTCAGTTGGATGGACAGATCGGCATCCTTGGGCAGCACGGCGCTTTTGCGGGGCACCAGCAGCACGTCGTCAAACGTCAGGCCTTCACGAATTTTATCTTGCAGCATCCCTTCGCCTCCCTTGGTATTTTCAACAATTTTAGACACAGAGCGGAAAGATGTCAATACGTCTGGGAAAATTTTGTTTATTTTTTGTTCTTTCTGTCAAAAAATCCACCAGTCATTTCGTTTGCGTTATCCCGGAGCTTCTGCATGGCGGGCTGCACGCCGCCGGTGGAGGCCAGGGCGAACACGGCTGCGCCCACCACCGCCAGGCCGATGATCCACACGATACCCGTCCACACGCCCTTGCCGGAGGCTGTCTCCGCCGTGTTGCCCGCAGCGCCCGAAACGCCGCCGTAGAGGGTCTTATTGAGCACGGAGGCCATGAATTGGGTAGCCTGCTCCGCCCGCTCCTTCTCAATGGTATGGGTGCCAAACTCCAGCAGCACCGCATGGGGGGACAGATCCTGATTGTAGGTGCCCTTGCCGATGTAGATATCCCGCACCAAGTCGGGATAGAGCTTGTCCGCCACAGCCTTGATGCCCGCGGCAAACTCCTTGTTGGCGGCGGCGTTCTGATTGGAGCGCCCCACCAGCAGGCGCACCATGCTGGCCTGCTGACCGTCGATGGTGGTTTCATACTGACCCGGATCGGGAATACCGTCCCGGTGCACGTCGAAGATGGCGTCCACGCCGTTTTTCAGCAGTTCCTCCGCCGTGGCGCGGCTGCGGCGGTAGGCGGCGGAATCATGGGGCAGATGGGTGCTGTCGTCATAATAGACGGTGACGCCCTGCTCCTCCAGGCTCTTTTTGAGGCTCTCCGCCACGTCGTAAATGCCGCCCCGGGGCGTGACGCTGCTGTCGCCGTCGGTGGGCTCGTAGCTCTCGTCGCTGTGGGTGCAATAGATCGCCACCGCCTTTTGTCCGGAGGACACCGCCTGGCTGTCGTCCTCCAGCCATCTGACATCCGGCATGCGGTACGCGCCTCGGCTCTCAGCCACGGCGGTATGGGCAGCCGCGTCCACCCGCGCAATCACATAATGCTGGTTGTCGTGGGCGATATACTCATCCCCCGCCTCCGGCTCCCCGAGATATTGGGTGATTTCATTTCCCTGCCCGTCCACGATCCGGTATACCTCGTCCTCTGCCTGCGCAGCAAGGGGCATAAGTAAAAACAGGAGCAGCAGCATTCCAGCCAGTTTTCTCATTTTCTTTTCTTCCTTTCCGGCATTCTGACCCGCTGGGGATCGGGTGAAACGCCCCGGGCGCGGGCGAAGCGCTCCAGGGTCTCCCCCACCAGTTCGCACAGCAGCACGGCCAGAAAGCCGCTGATGACCACGCTGTCAAAGAGCCCCGCGCCGCCCAGCACCAGCTTTTGGGACACGCCGCCGGCCCACACGGTAACGGCGCTGATGATATCCGCCAGCAGCACCCCCAGCACGCCGCAGATGAAGGCCCCCCGCCGGGACCGGCCCAGCAGCCAGCCCACGATACCGCCGGTGATGCCGCAGATATAGAGCGGATCGATGACGATCCTTTCGGGCTCGCTGGGCATGACCCGGCCCAGCAGATAGACCGCCAGGGAGGTGATCACCGCCCCGGCGATCCCCCGCACGCGCTCGGCGGTCTCATCCGCGGTAACGAGCAGATACACGCACACCCCCAAAGGGATCAGCGCGCCGCCGATGTTCAGACGCACCATCCCCAGATCGATATCGGGGATCAGGCCGCCCACGAACAGGGCCGCGATCAGCAGCAGCGCCGTGCGATCCCGCAAATGCATCCTGTCCAGCACCCGCTGCCCCACCCCCAGCAGCACCAGCACCGCCAGGGCGGAAAGCAAAAAGGAACCCAATGTCATACCATCGCCTCCCGGTCTTTTTGCGGTTATGCTGGCCTTTTTGTGAGCAAATTATGCACAAAGTGTGAATTCTTTTGTGCGGGATTGTAACAGGCGGGCAAATCCTCTTTTATTTTTGCTGATTTTATGGTATGATATGGATGGTTTATTCTGAGAACCGCGTGACGAAAGGAGCCTGTCCCATGGATCAACAGCTTCTGGTCAAAATTGCCCAGACCTTTGAGCAGCTGAACTGCCGCCTTTCCCTGCTGGATGAGAACGGACAGAGCATGGTGCCCCACGGCGATACCCTGCTGCCCCTGCCGGATGGGCTGGAAAAGGGCGGCATCATCGCCATGTACGGCTCCCGCTATCTGGCGGTGCCCGGCCAGCACTGCACGCTGCTGGCCCCGGAAGGGACGCCGGACGACGTGCTCCGCATGGGCGCGCAGCTGGTGGACACACTGATACAGCTGGGCAGCCTGAACGGCGGCGTATCGGGGGCCTATCAGCGCATGCTGCAAAACGACCTGAGCGTGGCCGAACTGGACGCGGTGATCAGCGAATACCGCATCCCCGCGGAAATGCCCCGGTGCGTGATGCTGCTGCACATGATGCAGGTGCAGGGCGGCAACGCCAAGGACATCCTGTCCGAAGTCATCCCCCTGTCCCCCAACGACGTGCTGGTGGCCATGGACAACCACACCGCCGCCCTGATCAAATGCACCAGCGGCATGGAGGACATCGAGGATCTGCGGCAGTTGGCCGACGCCATGCAGGAGACGGTGCTGAGCGAAACGGGCCTGCCCCTGACCATCGGCATCGGCGAAACCACCCAGCGGGCCAGCGAACTGCATCAGAGCTACCGCCAGGCCCGGCGGGCCATCGAGATCGGGCGCATCTACCGGCAGGAGGAAACGGTGCACATCTATTCCGCCTTGCTGCTGGAGCGCTTCCTCTCCGATATCCCCCCGGAAACCGCGGCCCACTACCACAATCTGCTGTTCAACCGCAAGACGTCCAGGCTGTTCAGCGAGGAGATCCTTTCCACCGTGGAAATGTTCTTCCGCAAGGACCTGAACCTGAGCGACACCGCCCGCCAGCTCTACATCCACCGCAACACCCTGGTATACCGGCTGGACAAGGTGCAGCGGCACATCGGGCTGGATCTGCGCAAATTCGACGACGCGGTCACCTTCAAGATGCTGCTGGAAATGCGCAAATGCTCGGATAACAAAACGAAGATCACGCTCTAAATTTTTCGGAGGTCATTTTACATCATGAAAAAGCGTCTTTTTATCTGCCTTTTGATCCTCACCCTGCTGACCGGCATCGCTTTTGCTTTCTCCGCCTCCGGCGAAAGCCTGCGCCGCCGCTCCACCGTCACCATCGACAAGACGGAGTATGACCGGCTGAAGCAGTATGAAAAGCTGGACGAGGTGCTGCAATACATCCAGGCCTACTATTACAAGGACCCCGACGTGGACGCCATGCTGGACACCGCCATCCAGGGCCTGCTGGCCGGGCTGGAGGACCCCTATACCTTCTACTATGACGAGGAAAACTGGAAGAGCATGTGGGAGGATGAAGAGGGCGAATACACCGGCATCGGCATCCAGCTGCTGGGCAACTACGCCGATCAGACCGTCAAGATCACCCGCGTGTTCCGCGATACTCCGGCCCAGGCCGTGGGCATGCGCAAGAACGACGTGCTGGTGCGGGTGGAGGACATCGAAGTGACCACCGAGACCATGCAGGCCGCCGTGAACACCATGCGCGGCGAAGTGGGCGGCACGGTGCAGGTGGAGGTGCTGCGGGGCGAGGAATACATCACCTTTGATATCACCCGCGCCGCCATTCACACCAACAACGTGGACTACATGATGCTGGAAAACAACGTGGGCTACGTGGTGCTGTATCAATTTGCCACTGATGCCCTGATCAACGACTTTACCAAGGCCATGGACGCCCTGGAAGCGGAAGGCGCCAAGAGCATCATCCTGGACCTGCGCGACAACCCCGGCGGCTGGGTGGACGACGCCGTCAACGTGGCGGACCGCTTCCTGGACCGCAAGCTGGTGGTCTACACCAACACCCGCTATGAAAAGCACGTGGACGAACGCTACACCAAGAACGGCGCGGACGATATCCCCCTGGTGGTGCTGGTGAACGGCAACAGCGCCTCTTCCAGCGAGATCCTGTCCGGCGCGCTGAAGGACTATGGCCGGGCCACCATCGTGGGCACCCAGACCTTCGGCAAGGGCATCATGCAGTACGTGCTGGGTCTGAGCGACAACGTGACCGGCATGCAGCTGACCTACTGCGAATACTTCACCCCCAAGGGCAACAGCGTGCACGGCATCGGCATCACCCCTGATATCATCGTGGAAATGCCCGAGGAAATGACCTACGCCGATCTGGAGCTGGGCGACATGAACGACCCGCAGCTGGCGGCGGCCTGGGACGAGGCCGTGCGGCTGGCGCAATAACAGGCATAATAGAGTAGAGGGAGGGCAATAGCCCTCGCCCCTCTCATTGCACCGTACGTACCGGTCAGGTATACGGCGCTACATCGCAACAAGAATTCAAGTA
>CACZLE010000078.1 GCA_902781945.1 uncultured Eubacteriales bacterium
TGTGTTCATTATACTCTTTTCTGCGCCCGGAAACTACGATTTTGTTTCATTTATGGTAGGGCCGTTCACGGCATGAGGATTTCTTTAGAAAGCGCGTACCCCTTTACTCCACGTCGTTGACCTTGGCAATCATATCGCGGACGATACCGGCGATCTCCTGACAGGCGGTGTCCACGCTGGCGTCCTGGCGGAAGCTCTTATCGCGGGCGGCCACCTCCACCGCGCCGCGGCCCAGGGTCTTGGGGCTGACGATGACGCGGACAGGCACGCCCAGCAGGTCGGCGTCGCTGAACATGACGCCCGCGCTGACGGGACGGTCATCATAGATGACCTCGACGCCGGCCTTTTGCAGATCGTCATACAGCTTGTCGGCGGCCTCCCGCACCTCGGGCTTATCGGCGCGCATGGCGCACAGATGCACCTGCCAGGGAGCGATGGTGATGGGCCAGATGGGGCCGTAATCGTCATGGCGCACCTCGCACACGCTGGCGCACAGACGGCCCACGCCGATGCCGTAGCAGCCCATGATCACGTCGCTGAAGCCGCCGTCCTTGTTCTGGTATTGCAGGCCCATGCTGTGGCTGTACTTGGTGCCCAGCTGGAAGATATTGCCCACCTCGATGCCGCGGCTGATGCTGATGGCGGGCTTGCCGCACACGGGGCAGATGGCTCCGGCGTAGGTCTTGGCCACGTCGCAGAAGCCTTCCACCTTGAGGTCGTGCTTGATGCTCAGGCCGGTGTAGTGATAGCCTTCCTCGTTGGCACCGCACACCAGATTGTCGGTGCCGTCCAGGCTCTTGTCAAAGAGCACGCGGGCGTC
This sequence comes from uncultured Eubacteriales bacterium, assembly GCA_902781945.1. Taxonomy (GTDB): domain Bacteria; phylum Bacillota; class Clostridia; order Christensenellales; family Aristaeellaceae; genus SFMI01. The sequence goes on from CACZLE010000078.1 coordinate 821, forward strand.
GCCCTTGAAGTTCACGGGGCCGATGAAGCCCTTGACGATGCCGCTGGCCTCGGTGATCTCGGTGGCGGGATGGATTTCGCAGCCCACGAAGTTGCGCAGCTTGGTCTCGTTGACCTCCAGATCGCCCCGCAGGAACACCACGATGTATTTATCCGTCAGGTTCTCCTGATACACCACGGCTTTGCAGGTATCCTGGGGCCGCTTGTTCAGGAAAGCGCTGACCTCCTCAATGGTCTTCTGGTCGGGGGTGGCCACTTTGGTCAAGGCTTCCTCGCCCAGCTTTTCATTCTTCACCACCAGGTCAGCGGCTTCCATATTGCTGCGGTAGCCGCACTCGGGGCAGGTGACGATGGTATCCTCGCCGATATCGGTGAGCAGCATGAATTCGTGGCTGATGTTGCCGCCCATCATGCCGCTGTCGCTCTTGACGGCCACCACCTCGGGCACGCCGCAGCGGGCGAAGATGCGTTCATAGGCGTGATAGGCCCGGGCATAATATTTTTCCAGGTCTTCCTGGCTGGTATGGAAGGAATAGGCGTCCTTCATGGTGAACTCGCGCACGCGGATCAGGCCGCCGCGGGCCCGGGGCTCATCGCGGAACTTGGTCTGGATCTGGTAGATCATGAAGGGGTAGGCGCTCTCCGCCTTGGGGGTGCCGCGCACCAGCTGCACGCTGGCCTCCTCATGGGTCATGCCCAGCACCATGTCGTTGCCGCCGCGGTCCTTGAACCGTGCCAGCTCGCTGCCGATCTTGTCATAGCGTCCGCTCTCCCGCCACAAATCCGCGGGCATCACCACGGGGAACAGCACCTCCTGGCCGTCGATTAAGTCCATCTCCTCGCGGATGATGTTCTCGATCTTGCGCACGATACGGCGGGCGGGCATATACAGGCTGTAAATGCCGTTGGCCACCTGCTTCATATAGCCGCCGCGGATCATAAAGATCTGGCTGATGATCTGGCAATCGGCGGGCGTCTCGCGGAAGCGGTCGCCCAGCATATTGGAAAGCTTCATGCTTCATTCCTCCATAAATTTCAAAGTCCGGGTCATTATATCACGAAGAAAAAGGAAATGCAACGGATTCGTTAGAATCCATTGCACTTCCTGTCTTAAAATGAATCAATTACTGTTCAGCATTATTCGCTCTTGAAATTGTAAAGTATGTATAGTAACTATAAGGAATATAATGTCTATGAACTCTACATTGACCACAATTGGGGTCTGTTGTTTTCCAGTTACAATCAAGAACATACATACCATTTGAATTTGACGAATAGCAAATAGCAGCATGAACGCCGGGATCATCAAATACAATTAAGTCCCCTGTATGTGCATATGTTGAAACGTTAGTTTGATCGTAACTATAAGTACCAATTTTTCTAGTAGAAACTTTAGTATCTAAATTATCGGGATCTCTATACAGCCAATATTCTGCAAAGTGTGCAAATCCGACGCATGACCACGCCCTCTGAGTGTGCTCGAAATTCTTGGCATATGAAGTCGGAAAACTAGATACAGATATTTCTCCAAATATATTTTTGAACCAGTTTTGTTGTAAAACAGTTTCGTTAAAACAATTGCCATGGCTTTCCTTATTGGATGCAGGATGTCCTGATTCCCATGTTGTGGTGCATGATTGCCGATTAACTGTAAAATACTTTGAACTTCCAAGTTTATCGTAAAGGTCATCCATGCGTGCATAAACTTCTTCAGAACTGTATCCAAACCCATTTCCCTTTACCTTAATATTTGCAGCAAGATAATAATAGATACCATCATTAGTATCCTCATTTTTTGCATACAATCTCAGCAGATAGGTGCCGGATTCCATGTCATCAGGCAAAGTCATGGAAAAAGAGCCGGTATGACCAGAAGTAGCGCTACTAAAAAGTTCTGTTGCCCTTAAGTTACCATATTGTTGCCAGACTCCATTGCTATCTTTATGGCTAATTGTATATGTAACTCGTATTACATTCTTGCCAGTTCTATATGGTATGGGATAGGTCATTCCTGCACTCAAAATATAATTGGTTTGGTCGTATACTGTTGCCGAAGTTTCCTCTGTAACCCTGATGTTTTCCGCTGCAAAATCACAAGCGTCAAGCTGTATATACTCCGGGGCCCCAATAGGTTCAGGTTCAGGTTCCTGATAACTAATCATCAATATTTCTGTTCCGCTCACAGAATCACTGTAATACTTCACACCAATGTACACCGTCTGCCCACTGGATAAAGTATATTCAATCTTAAAGTTGCTGCCATCTCCACTATCATCATCATCAGTAAGTTCACTCTTTGATGAATTATACAGCGTACCCACCGTATCCTTAGAGCCTGTTGTCGTGAATGTATACGTGCCAGCGCTGGGCGCAACAAACTTACACATTGTTTCATTGCCAGCTGTTATTGCAACGCTGTTATTTCCCGTAGAAACGGTCACGATAGGCACCATTTGCCAAACCGCATACAATGTCGCATCAGCATTCCTTGTATATGAATCTCCGGCCCCATAGGTCGCACTGGTTGCGCTGCTGTTGGTAGACCAGCCCAGGAAGGTATAGCCGGAACGGGTCGGCTTTGTGCTGCTCAGCGTCAGCGTCACGTCCTTGGTCTTGGTCTGAGAAGAAGGCGCTCCACTGCCGCCGTTGGCGTTATATTTTATTGTATATACTAGGCTTCGGAGTTGAACCAGGCTTATCCAAGGTTACATATAGATCATAACGTTCTCCATTACATGTAAAGATAAGCGTACTCGAATAACTTTCTCCGTCTTGCACATCACCTATAGTTATTACTGCTTTTGTGCCATCCTGCGTGCTTACTGTCATCCAACTTGTATCGGTTGCACGAACCGTCCAGGAATCATCGGCGGTAATGGTAAAGGTGGCTGTAGCGCCTTTACCTGCCCCCTCTCCGCATGCAAAATAACCTTCCACATACCCATCAGCAATAATAACTTCTGATCCATGCTTTACAATAAATGTTGTATGATCAAGCTCCCAAACTGCATATAACGTGATGTTTTTATTTGTATAATAAGTATCACCAGGATAATAACTCACAATTGTTGCGCTACTGCTGGCAGCCCAGCCCAGGAAGGTATAGCCACTGCGGGTAGGCTTTGTGCTGCTCAGAACGAGAGCCACATCCTTGGTTTTGGTTTGAGAAGAAGGCGCTCCGCTGCCGCCATTCGCATTATAGGAGATCGTATAGACAGGAATTTTCTCCCATACAGCATACAGCGTCGCATTTGCATTCTTTGTATATGTGCCTCCGGCAGCATATGTCGCAGTAGTTGCGATGCTGCTGGTAGACCATTGGCGTTATATTTTATTGTATATACTACAGGTGAAGGTGTTGCGGTGGCAGGCTTCGGCGTGACCGTAGAAGGTTTCAGTGTAGGAGGAATAGTCGGTGTCGGGCTAACTGTCGGCGTCGCTGATTGATCCACAAACGCAATTCCCTTTGCTTTCGCATAAGTTTCCGAAGTAGAACCTTTAACACCATATATGGTTATTATTTTCGTGATGTTTTGGAATGCAGTATGCGTAACGCCCGGATTGCCGGGATCCTGATCAAAACTTGTTACACTTGCTGGAATATATACATTTTTTAATGAAGTTGCATCAAAAAATGCGTCCTTCATAATAGCAGTTGCCCCATCGGGAATAATCAATGTCTCAACACTCGATTTACTCAGAGCAGAAGCGTGATCATAACCCCATCCTTGCGTCCATGCGCGGTCAGACGGTTTAGTAACCATTCCCAGAGGATAAGTGAGCGTTTTCAATTTTGAACAGCCTAAGAAAACATATTCATGCATATGGTTTATCTTATTTGACAGATGAATGTCTACTAAACTTGTACAATTCTCGAAAACCCGCCTTCCGATGCTCGTTACACCATCTTTCATATCTACCGATTTAAGTGATGAACAATTATGAAATGCATATTCATCGATGCTCTCTACTGTTTCAGGGATAGTGACGGATGAAATCACAGTATTTCCTTCAAATGCCTTATCTGCTATTTTTGTAACTTTTATTCCCTCGATTGAATACGCAGGTATTGTTAACTTTGACGCAGTACCTACATAGCCGGTTAGTGAGCAGGCGTTTGCATCAATTATCGAATAAGTATATAAAGCTGCATTTTTCCTTTCCGTATCAGAAAGCAGCCTCCTGTTTATCATATTTGAATGTGCTTCCACAAAATTATACGCCGTGGAATTTTCAATCGTATAAGCTATAACTTTTTTGCATCCATCAAACGCTGAATCCGAAATTGAAGTGATAGAAGAAGGTAATGTGATTTCTGTTAAGGAGCTATTAGCAAATGCACGATCCCCTATTTTTTTAATGGTATTAGGCAGCACAACTGAACCAATGGACTTATCACCATAGAATGCTTCTTCTTCTATGGTTTTCAGTTTAGAGGGCAAAGTTAAAGTTCCTGTCGCATAACCAGTGCAGTCAATAAAGATTGTTATGCAAATGTACAGCACAACAATGATTGCACGTATGTGTCGGTCTTTACTCATATTCTTATCTCCTTCTTTTGTATGAAATGGTAAAATTGGTCTCACGTTAGGAAATCCATGTAAATTATATTTTATATTTCTACGAATGTCAATACTTGTATTGAAGACATGCATTGAACAATATTTTTAGAATTTACACATCGTTCATCTTTTCGTGGTATAATAAGATTTAGCATATTTTATCAGGAAAGGATCGTGCGCCATGCTGACGCTGAAAAACATCCGCAAGGATTACGTATCGGGAGATTTGAAGGTGCAGGCCCTGCGAGGGGTGGATATTTCCTTCCGCAGGAATGAGTTTGTGGCCATTTTGGGGCCCTCCGGCTGCGGCAAGACCACGCTGCTCAATATCATCGGCGGCCTGGACCGCTATACCGAAGGCGACCTGGTGATCAAGGGACGCTCCACCAAGGAATACAAGGACCGGGACTGGGACAGCTACCGCAACCATTCGGTGGGCTTCGTGTTTCAGAGCTATAACCTGATCCCCCACCAGACGGTGCTGAGCAACGTGGAGCTGGCCCTGACTCTCAGCGGCGTCAGCCCCAAGGAGCGGAAAGAGCGGGCCATTAAGGCCCTGGAGCGGGTGGGTCTGGGCGACCAGATCAAAAAGAAGCCCAGCGAGATGAGCGGCGGCCAGATGCAGCGCGTGGCCATCGCCCGGGCCCTGGTGAACGACCCGGAGATCGTGTTGGCCGACGAGCCCACCGGCGCCCTGGACAGCGAAACCAGCGTGCAGATCATGGAGGCCTTAAAGGAGATCGCCCGGGACCGGCTGGTGATCATGGTGACCCACAATCCCGATCTGGCCGATCAATACGCCACCCGCATCGTGCGGCTGCTGGACGGCAAAATCACCGACGACAGCCAGCCCTTTGACGGCATCGAGGAAGAAAAGACCGCCGCCCAGACCGGACGTACCAGTATGGGCTTCGGTACGGCGCTGCGGCTGAGTCTGAACAATTTGATGACCAAAAAAGGCCGCACCTTCATGGTGGCCCTGGCGGGCAGCATCGGCATCATCGGCATCGCGCTGATCCTGTCCCTGAGCAACGGCGTGAACACCTACATTAAAAACGTGGAGGAGGACACCCTGTCGGTCTATCCCCTGTCCATCGAAAGCCAGACCATGGACCGCGGCAGCCTGATGCTGTCCATGATGGGCCTGGCCCGCGCGGAAAGCCACGACGGCAGCGAGGGCAAGATCTACTCCAGCAACATCATGGGGCAGTTTTTGAACGCCACGGTGAGCGAGGTGGAGGACAACGACCTGGCTTCCTTCAAGGAATATCTGGACAATTCCAGCGAGATCCAGCGGCTGGCCAACGGCATCGGCTACGAATATGACGCCACGCTGATGATCTACAACGAAAACGCCGTGGGCGGCACCCTGCAGGTGAACCCCAGTACGGTGATCGACACCATGACGGGCAGCAGCATGATGAGCGACATGAACGCCATGGCCGCCATGAGCAGCATGAGCAGCATGTCCCAGGCCATGAACTTCTATAACATGAACGCCTTCTTTGAGCTCAACACCGTGGGCGGCGGCAATTATGACGTTGTGGCGGGGCATCTGCCCGCGAAGTACGACGAGGTGCTGCTGGTGGTGGGCGAAAACTACGACCTGAGCGACCTGACGCTGTACACCCTGGGCCTACGGGATCAGAGCGAGGTGACGGGGCAATTCAGCGATCTGATGAGCGGCAAGGCCGCCGCCGTGGCGGAGGATATCAGCTATTCCTACGACGAATTGCTCAATATGCGCTTTAAGCTGGTGCTGCCCGGCAACCTGTATCAGGAAAGCGGCCTGGGCGTCTACGCCTATGTGGGCGACGACGAAGAAAAGCTGCAAAAGGTGCTGGACGAGGGGCTGGAGCTCAAGGTGAGCGGCATCGCCCGCACCAGCGACAAATCGCTGATCTCCACCTTCACCGCCGGCGGCGTGGGCTACACCCATGAATTGCTGGAATACGTGATCGCCGCCAACAACGAGACCCCGGCGGTAATGGCTCAGAAGGCCCATCCGGACACCGATATTTTCACCGGCATCCTGTTTGCGGGCGGCACGGAGATGGAGGTCAGCATGGAGATGCTGGACGCCTATCTGGACACCCTGCCCGCCGCCCAGCAGGCCTCCGTCAAGGCCATGATCAGCATGATGAGCGAGGAGCGCATCCTGGCCATGATGCAGGAGCAGATGGCCAAGCAGAAAACCACCGCCACCTACGAGGGCAACCTGGGCAAATTGAACGCCGCCGACCTGAACACCCCCAGCCGCATCAGCATTTACCCCAAGGATTTTGAGGGCAAGGAACAGATCGTCAGCCTGATCGACCAATACAACCAGCGCATGCAGGACGAGGGCCACGAGGGCCGCGTGATCCGATACACCGACTATGTGGGCACCCTGATGAGCAGCGTGACCACCATCGTGGACACCATTTCCTACGTACTTATCGCCTTTGTGTCCGTGTCGCTGGTGGTGTCCTCCATCATGATCGGCATCATCACCTACATCAGCGTGCTGGAGCGCACCAAGGAGATCGGCATCCTGCGGGCCCTGGGCGCAAGCAAGAAGGACATCAGCCGCGTGTTCACCGCCGAAACCCTGATCATCGGCCTGGTGGCGGGGGCGTTGGGCATATTGGTGACGTGGCTCCTCACCTTCCCCATCAATGCCCTGATCCGCAGCCTGACGGAGGTGAACGCCGCCGCCATCCTGCCCTGGCAGGGCGCGGCCATATTGGTGGTGATCAGCATGATCCTGACCATTATCGCCGGGGCCATCCCCAGCCGCATGGCCGCCCGCAAGGACCCCGTGGTGGCGCTGCGGACGGAATAAGGGAAAATTCGATTATTAAATATCGATTTCAAATTATGACGGAATTAATATAACTTTAATTTCTGCAATCCCTTGAAATCGCTTCAAAATCGCCTGGTCATCGGGCGATTTTTCGTTTATCAAAATCGACATTCGCAACACTTTTGCAATATATATAAATTTTTATATGTAATCATTCCCATTTGGAATTTCACTTTTCTCCCAAAGCGTAATAAGATGTATGTGGTGAGAGTTGGTTTTTTTACAAAAGACGACCCACCGATCCCATTATTATCACGCCGGAAAAAAGCGCTGTTTTCCTCGGGTTTTCCCATCAAATGCTCAGGGAAACGCGAGGGCGGAAAAACGAGCGGCCCATCCGGCGACACATCGAAGGAGGCAGACCTTTATGGAACTCTATGGCATCGAGAAGTACGGTATCATCAATCCCAAGGCTGTGTACCGCAACATGACCCCCGCCTGGCTGACCGAGGAAGCCCTGCGCCGCAATGAGGGCACCCTGAGCAACACCGGCGCCCTGGTGGTCAAGACCGGCAAGTACACTGGCCGCAGCGCCAAGGACAAATTCATCGTGGACACCCCCGCCGTGCATGACGACATCGCCTGGGGCAAGGTGAACATGCCCATCAGCAAAGAGGCTTTTGAGGGCATCTACAACAAGGTGATCGCCTATCTGCAGAACAAGGAAGTGTACATTTTCGACGGTTTTGCCGGCGCTGATCCCAAGTATGCCAAGAGCTTCCGCATCATCAACGAACTGGCCAGCCAGAACCTGTTCATCCATCAGCTGCTGCGCCGTCCCACCGCCGAGCAGCTGGCCTCCTTCCAGGAAGACTACGTGATCATCGCGGCTCCCGGCTTCAAGTGCATCCCCGAGCGCGACGGCACCCGCAGCGAGGCCGCCATCCTGGTGAACTATGAGGACCACATCGTGGTCATCGCGGGCAGCCAGTACGCCGGCGAAATCAAGAAGAGCGTGTTCTCCGTGATGAACTACGTGCTGCCCAAGCAGGGCGTGTTCCCCATGCACTGCAGCGCCAACATCGGCAAGGACGGCAACAGCGCCATCTTCTTCGGCCTGTCCGGCACCGGCAAGACCACCCTGTCCGCCGACCCCAACCGCGTGCTGATCGGCGACGACGAGCACGGCTGGGCGGACGACAGCGTGTTCAACTTCGAAGGCGGCTGCTATGCTAAGTGCATCAACCTGAGCAAGGAAAAGGAGCCCGACATCTACAACGCCATCAAGTTCGGCGCTTTGGTTGAAAACGTGGTGATGGACCCCGACACCCGCGAATTCGACTTTGACGACGCCAGCCTGGCCGAGAACAGCCGCGTGGGCTATCCCATCGACTTCATCAACAACGCCAGCCTGGAGGGCGTGGGCAACACCCCCAAGACCGTGATCTTCCTGACCGCCGACGCTTTCGGCGTGCTGCCTCCCATCAGTAAGCTCAACAACAAGCAGGCCATGTATTACTTCGTCAGCGGCTTCACCAGCAAGCTGGCCGGCACCGAGATCGGCATCACCTCTCCCGTGCCCACCTTCTCCACCTGCTTCGGCGAGCCCTTCATGCCCATGGATTCCAGCGTGTACGCCAAGATGCTGGAAGAAAAAGTGGAAAAGAGCGGCGCCAGCGTGTACCTGGTCAACACCGGCTGGAACGGCACCGGCAAGCGTATGAAGCTGGCCTATACCCGCGCCATGGTGACCGCCGCCCTGAACGGCGATCTGGAAAAGGGCGAATTTGTCACCGATCCCTACTTCGGCATGCAGGTGCCCACCAAGGTGGAGAACGTGCCCGACGATCTGCTGATCGTGGCCAACACCTGGGAAGACAAGGCCGCCTACGAAGCCTCCGCCAAGAAGCTGGCCGAAATGTTCCGCGAGAACTTCAAGAAGTACACCAAGATGCCTCAGGACGTAGTCGAAGCCGGCCCCAAGGCCTGAGAAACTGTGAGGTAAGCTATGCAGAACGAAATCGCAACCTGGTTTGTGGTCGTGATGGGCATGGGCATCGTCTTCATCGGCCTGGTGTGCCTGATCGTGCTGATCAGCATCATGGGCGCCATCATGAAGCGTGTCAACGCCAAGCAGGAAGCGGCGCTGGCGGCGGCGCGGGCCAATATGCCCGCCCGCTCCCCCGCTCCCGCGGCGGCCCCCGCTGAAATCCCCAACCGCGGCGAACTGGTGGCCGCCATCTCCGTGGCCCTGGCGGAAGAGCTGGGCAAGGACGTAAAGGCCATCCGCATCCACAGCATCAAACGGGTCTGATCTGAAGAACGAAAGGAAGAAAACCGACATGAAAAAGTATCGCGTAAACGTTAACGGCACTCAGTATGACATCACCCTGGAAGTGCTGGAAGGCGAAGCCGCCGCGGCTCCCGCCCCCAAAGCCGCTCCCGCCGCCGCTCCCAAGGCTGCTGCTCCTGCCGGCGGTCAGGCCATCAGCGCGCCCATGCCCGGCACCATCCTGTCCGTCAACGTCAAGCCCGGCCAGGCCGTCAAGAAGGGCGACGTGCTGGTGATGCTGGAAGCCATGAAGATGGAAAACGAGATCATGGCCCCCGCCGATGGCACCGTGGGCGCCGTCAATGTGACCAAAGGCCAGTCGGTGCAGTCCGGCGACGTGCTGCTGACGCTCGCGTAAGGCGGGAGGACGTAGCATGGAAACGATTATGAATTTTCTCCGGCAGACCGGTTTCTCCATGATCGGAGACAACTGGAAGATGCTGGTGATGATCGCCATTGCGCTGGTCCTGGCGTATCTGGCCATCGTCAAAAAATTTGAGCCCCTGCTGCTCTTGCCCATTTCCTTCGGCATGCTGCTGACCAACCTGCCCGGCGCGAACCTGTTCCACGAGGAGCTGTTCGCCGGCGGCCACGTGCACTGGGCCGCCCTGGCCGGAAGCGAGCAGATCGAGATCGGCGGCGTGATGACCACGGTGTCCGCGGGCCTGCTCGACTACCTGTACCTGGGCGTCAAACTGGGCATTTACCCCTGTCTGATCTTCCTGGGCGTGGGCGCGGGCACGGACTTTGGCCCCCTGCTGGCCAACCCCAAGACATTGCTTCTGGGCGCTGCCGCGCAGCTGGGCATCTTCATCGTGTTCACCCTGAGCCGCATCCTGGGCTTCACCCCCGCTGAAAGCGGCGCCATTGGCATCATCGGCGGCGCGGACGGCCCCACCGCCATCTACACCGCCATCCGGCTGGCTCCCCATCTGCTGGGCGCCATCGCTGTGGCCGCCTACTCCTACATGGCCCTGGTGCCCGTGATCCAGCCCCCCATCATGCGGGCGCTGACCACCGAGGAGGAGCGCAAGATCGTCATGCGGCCCCTGCGCAAGGTGAGCAAGACCGAAAAGATCATCTTCCCCTTCGTTGTCACCATCTTTGTGGCCCTGCTGGTGCCCTCTGCCGCTCCCCTGGTGGGCTGCCTGATGCTGGGCAACCTGATGCATGAGTGCGGCGTGACGGACCGTCTGGACAAGACCGCCCAGAACGAACTGATGAACATCGTCACCATCTTCCTGGGCGTGTGCGTGGGCGCCACCGCCACCGCCAACACCTTCCTGACCTGGCAGACCATCAAGATCATGGCCATGGGTATCTTCGCCTTTGGCTGCGGCAGCGCGGGCGGCGTGCTGCTGGCCAAGTTCATGAACCTGTTCCTCAAGGAAAAGATCAATCCCCTCATCGGCTCCGCCGGTGTTTCCGCCGTGCCGATGGCTGCCCGTGTGAGCCAGAAGGAAGGCCAGAAAGCCAATCCCGCCAACTTCCTGCTGATGCATGCCATGGGCCCCAACGTGGCCGGTGTTATCGGCTCCGCCATCGCCGCCGGCGTGCTGCTGGCCCTGTTCGGCGCTGCCTAAGGGAGGAAATGTAATGCCTAAGATCAATATTACCGATACCATTCTGCGCGACGCGCACCAGTCCCAGGCCGCCACCCGTATGCGCCTGGAGGATATGCTGCCCGCCTGCGAGATCCTGGACAGCATTGGCTACTGGTCCCTGGAATGCTGGGGCGGCGCCACCTTTGACAGCTGCATGCGCTTCCTGGATGAAGATCCCTGGGAGCGGCTGCGCCAGCTGCGCAAGCATATGCCCAATACCAAATTGCAGATGCTGCTGCGCGGCCAGAACCTGCTGGGCTACAAGCACTATGCCGACGACGTGGTGGACGCCTTCTGCCAGAAATCCGTCGAAAACGGCATCGACGTGGTGCGCATCTTCGACGCCCTGAACGACACCCGCAACATCGAGCGGGCCATGAAGGCCGTCAAGAAGGCCGGCGGCTGGGTGGAAGGCTGCATCAGCTACACCATCAGCCCCGTGCACAATGAAGAGTATTTTGTGAAGCTGGCCAAGGAAATCGAGCAGATGGGCGCGGATTCCATCTGCATCAAGGATATGGCCAACCTGCTGTTGCCCTATGACGCCTATTCCCTGGTGAAAAAGCTGAAGCAGAACATCAAGGTGCCCATCCATCTGCACACCCACAACACCACCGGCACCGGCGACATGGTGTACCTGCTGGCGGCTCAGGCGGGCGTGGATATCATCGACACCGCCTTGTCTCCCCTGGCGGGCGGCACCAGCCAGCCTGCCACCGAGTCCATGGTGGCCACTTTCCAGGGCACGGAGTTCGATACCGGCCTGGATATGAACAAGCTGCTGAAGGCCAGCGAACATTTCCGCAAGGTGGCGGATAAGCTGAAGGCCGAGGGTAGCCTGGACCCGAAGGTGCTGAACACCGATGCTAAGACCCTGGTATACCAGGTGCCCGGCGGCATGCTCAGTAACCTCATCAGCCAGCTCAAGCAGGCCAACGCCGAGAACAAATATTACGACGTGCTGGCTGAGGTGCCCCGCGTCCGCGAGGACTTCGGCTATCCGCCCCTGGTGACCCCCACCAGCCAGATCGTGGGCTCTCAGGCCGTGCTGAACGTGCTGGCCGGCGAGCGCTACAAGATGGTCAGCAAGGAGTCCAAGGGCCTGCTGCGCGGCGAATATGGCCGTCTGCCCGGCCCGGTCAACGAGCAGGTGCGCAAAAAGTGCATCGGCGACGACGAGGTGATCACCTGCCGTCCCGCCGACCTGATCAAGCCCGAGATGCCCGAATACCGCGAAAAGACCAAGGGCATCGCCAAATCCGAAGAGGACGTGCTCTCCTACGCGCTGTTCCCCCAGGTTGCGCCCAAATTCTTTGAAAAGCGCGATCATCCCGTCCCTGTAGAGGATCCCAACGCTGTGCGGGAGCTCTATGTGGATGACCTGGGAAACTGATACAACTCCCTTCATACAAATGCCCGCCGGGTTTTCCGGCGGGTGTTTTGTTTGCTTTGGGGAGTTGGAGAACAGAAATTGGCAAGGGGAAACGTTCGAGGCCTCCGCGGCCTCGAGCTCTGCGCCAAAGGCCCGCTTGGGCCTCTGGACTCCATTCTGGCGAACAAGCATGACGCCACTTTCAAGCAATCTCCGTCAGTTGATTGGATAAGGCATGCGTTGTATCGTGCTCCAGAAATACGCCGCAACACAAAAGATGACCGGAAACGAGCAAGCTCGATCCGGTCACTTTTGCTTATGCGGCTATGGTGCTAAAGC
>CACZLE010000079.1 GCA_902781945.1 uncultured Eubacteriales bacterium
AACTAAGCCACCAGATTTAAAGACTGCCCTTTCTGCTTCTCTTTCAGGCTCTGAAAGAGAAGGCCCCCGTCGTTCCCTTCCCCCGTCAAATTTCTGTTTTCACAATTGCCATTTCCTCTTTCTTGACGCGACAAACAGAAAAGAGTAAAATATTCCCAAGAGGCAAACCATACAGGAGGACAAACGCATGGCAAGGATCACCCTGGGACGCACGGGCATTACGGCAGAGCAGAACGCCTTTGGGGCGCTGCCCATCCAGCGGGTGGGCATGGAGGAGGCGGGCCGCATCCTCAATCGCGCCCTGGACGGCGGCATGGATTTCATCGATACCGCCCGGGCCTATTCGGACAGCGAGGAAAAGATCGGGCGCAGCATCGCGGGCCGCCGGGGAGAATACACCCTGGCCACCAAGACCATGGCCAAGACGCCGGAGGGCTTCTGGCGGGATCTGCATGCCTCGCTGGAAAACCTGAAAACCGATCATATCGATATTTACCAGTTTCATTGCGTGGAGCAATGCTGGCGGGAGGGCGACGGCAGCGGCATGTACGAGGCCATGCTGGAGGCCAAGCGCCAGGGCAAGATATTGCACATCTCCGCCACGGCCCACAAGATCGGCGTGGCTCGGGAGGTGGCGGAAAGCGGCCTGTATGACACATTGCAATTTCCGTTCAGCTATTTAAGCGGCGAAAAGGAAATCGAGCTGGTGAACCTGTGCAAACAGAATCACGTGGGCTTCATCGCCATGAAGGCCCTGTCCGGCGGCCTGATCACCAACAGCGCCGCGGCCTACGCCTTCATCAGCCAGTTTGACAACGTGCTGCCCATCTGGGGCGTGCAGCGCATGACGGAGCTGGAGGAATTCCTTTCGTATATGGAGAATCCGCCCGCCCTCACCGACGACATGCGCGCGCTGATCGAGGCGGACCGCCAGGAGTTGTCCGGCGATTTCTGCCGGGGCTGCGGATATTGCATGCCCTGCCCGGCGGGCATCGAGATCAATAACTGCGCCCGCATGATCCAGCTCATCCGCCGCTCGCCCTCGGCCCGGTGGCTGGAGCCCGATCAGCAGGCCAAGATGGAAAAGATCGCCGGGTGCCTGCATTGCAACAAATGCATGAAGCATTGCCCCTACGGCCTGCATATCCCCGAACTGCTGGCCAAAAACCTGGAGGATTACCGGCGGATCGTCGCCGGTGAAATCACTGTTTAAGAAGGCATAAAAATGAAAAGCTATCAGGAAAACATTCTCCTTCGCACCTGCGATTGCGATATGAACGGCCAATGGCGGCCCAGCGCCGTGCTGACCGCCATGCAGGAGGCCAGCGGCGCCCATTGCGCCCTGCTTGGCTGCGGGCGGGATGATCTGCTGCGGCGCGGCATCGTGTGGATCCTGGCTCGCAGCGAGGTGCAGATGACCCGCTATCCCAATCTGGGCGAGACCGTCACCGTGCAGACCTTCCACAAGCCCGTGCGCCTGCGCTTTTTCCCGCGCTATTACCTGTTCAAGGACGCCGCGGGCGAGGTGATCGGCAAGGCGGGCACATTGTGGCTGCTGATGGACATTCACACCCGGCAGACCATCCCGGCGGGGGATATCGCCGCCCTGCTGCCGGATAACAGCGACCTGGCGGCTCCCATGGCCCTGCCCGCCACCGTGGGCCAGCTCCAGGGCGAGGAAAAGGTGACCATCTACGATCCCGTATACACCGATCTGGACGTCAACGGCCACGTGAACAACACCCGCTACGCCGACTGGCTGTGCAACGCCCTGGGCATCGACACCCTGCGGCAGTATCAGCCCGAAAGCATGATCCTCAACTACAACGCCGAGGTCACTCCCGGCCAGCAGGTGGAACTGCACCTGGTGCGCAAGGACCTGGCCTATCAGCTCTCCGGCTATCACGGCGACAAGCTGGCCTTCGAGATCGGGGGCAAGCTGCACGAAAGAACGGTCAGATAATAACCGGATCATCCATACGTCCCTGCCTTTGGATCATGGCAGGGACTTTTTTGTTGAATCGGCCTTTTCTTTCTGCTATACTGAAACTGCTCCGTCATGGGGCAAATACACAAAAAGGAAAATCCAAACATGACGATTTGGGAAATGATTTCCATGCTGGGGGGCGTGGGCCTGTTCCTGTACGGAATGACGGCCATGTCCACCGGCCTGAAGAACGCCGCGGGCGACAAGCTGCGCGGCATCCTGGAGCGCGTGACCACCAACCGCGTGGCGGCGGTGCTCATCGGCATCCTGGTGACGGTGCTGATCCAGAGCAGCAGCGCCACGGATATGATGGTCATCGGCTTTGTCAATTCCGGGCTGATGAGCCTGAGCCAGGCCATCGGCGTCATCATGGGCGCCAACATCGGCACCACGGTGACGGCCCAGATCACCGCCTTCAACCTGACGGCCTTCGCCCCGCTGCTGCTGTTTGCGGGGTGCGTCATGAACCTCTTTGCCAAGAAGGCCACCCTGCGGCACATCGGCAGCATCATATTGGGCTTTGGCATGCTGTTCGTGGGCATCGGGCTCATCAAGACCTCCATTTCCTCCCTGGCGGACGAGCCCGTCTTTATCAGCTTCCTGTCCACCATGGATCATCCCGCCGTGGCCGTGCTGTTTGGCATCGCCTTCACCGCCCTGCTGCAAAGCAGCTCCTCCTCGGTGGTCATCTTTCAGGCCTTCGCGGTGGAAGGGCTCCTGTCCTACCATCAGTGCGTGTATCTGGTCATCGGCGCGGCGGTGGGCTCGGTAACGCCCAACCTGCTGGCTTCCCTGACCACGGACCGCAACGGCAAGCGCACGGCGCTGCTCAACCTCTTTTTCAATTTGCTCCGCGCCGCGCTGCTGCTCACCCTCATCACCCTGTTCCCGGCCATCCTGGAGGGCATCCGCAGCCTGTCGCCAAACGACGTGGCCCGCCAGATCGCCAATACCCATACGCTGTTCGCGGTCTTCGCGGTGCTGGTCATGCTGCCCTTTTCCGATCTGCTGGTGCGCCTCAGCCAGCGCCTCCTGCCCCTGCTGCCCAGCGAGCAGCGCACCCAGGAGCAGCAGCGGCTGGTCTATCTGGTGAACGCTGAAAAGAACCTGCCCGTCATCGCCCTGCACCAGGGCATGCTGGAGATCAACCGCATGGGCCGCATCGCCCGGGACAACCTGGACACCGCCCTGCAATATTTCTTTGATCCCGCCCAGAGCGATCTGTTTGTGCAGGTGGAGGCCAACGAGCAGACGGTGGATTACCTCAACCACGCCATCAGCGACAAGCTGGTACAGCTGCGCAGCCTGAACCTCAGCGACAGGGACGTGTTCCGCCTGTCCAAGATGATGCAGGTGGTCAGCAACTACGAGCGCGTCAGCGACCATGCCGAAAACATCATCGAATTTGCCGAAAAGCTGAAAAACGCCGGCGGGCAGATTTCCGACGCGGCCATGCAGGAGCTGCGCGTCATGGGCGACGCCGTGCTGGAAACGATGGACGTCTCCATGCAGGTGTTTGAAAAGGAGGACTTCAGCCTCCTGCCCCAGGCCGAGGCCCTGGAGCAGCGGGTGGACGACATGCAGGAGCAGTATGTGCAGAACCACATCAACCGCCTGATGACCACCGCCTGCGATCCCCTGGGCGGCGTGATCTTCACCGATATGTGCACGGATCTGGAGCGCTGCTCCGACCAGGCCATCAACGTGGCCACCGCCCTGACCCATATGCCCAAGCGGTGATCGCCGAGGCAAATACGCAAAAAATGCATTTTCTTCCGCGTTTTTCCTTGTTTCGCGACCCTGGCTGTGCTAAACTAAAGTATCACGATTTTTCCTGTTTCGGATGGTACCTGTATGATTGAAAAATGGGGGATCCCCGTTCAGCCCATTACCGGCAAAAAGCCGCGCACCGTATATGTTTATGTTCCCGATCAGGCCCGGGAGGACCCGGAGGCCCGTTTCCCCGTGCTGTACATGTTCGACGGACACAACGTGTTTTTCGACCAGGACGCTACCTACGGCAAAAGCTGGGGGATGGGGGAATACCTGGACGAAAACCAAATCCCGCTGATGGTGGTGGCCGTTGACTGCAACCATCGTCCGCCCCACGGACGCCTCAGCGAGTATTCGCCCTTCACCTTCACAGACGACCATTTTGGCCGGGTCATCGGGCGGGGCAAAAAGTTCATGGACTGGCTGGTGGAGGTGCTCAAGCCCGTCATCGACGCGCGCTATCCCACCCTGCCGGACCGGGAAACCACCTGGATCGCGGGCAGCAGCATGGGCGGGCTCATGAGCCTGTTCGCCGTCACGGCCTATAACGACGTGTTCAGCCGGGCGGCGGCGCTGTCGCCCTCGGTGTGGCTGGTGCAGGGCCGCATGGCCCCCATGATCCGCCAAAGCCAGTACGCCCCCGGCACCGTGGTCTATATGGATTACGGCTCCCGGGAGATGGGCAACCACGAGGGCATGCTGCAATGCTATATGGATACCGCCTGCGCCCTGATGGAGCGGGGCGTGCTGCTCAATAGCCGCATCGTCCCCAACGGCGACCACTGCGAGGCCTGCTGGGAGGAGCAGATCCCCTTTTTCATGAAAACTTTGTTTTACGACAGGGAGTGATGATTGATGGAGACCCGCTATTACAAGGAGTACAGCCCGGCCCTGGGCCGGGATATGGAGCTCAAGGCCTACGGCCACGCCGGGCGGCCCGTGCTGTTTATCCCCTGCCAGAACGGACGCTTTTTCGACTTTGAAAACTTCCACATGACCGACGCGTGGGCTCCCTGGATCGACAGCGGGCGCTGCACGGTGTACGCCATCGACACCCTGGATCAGGAGACCTGGAGCAACGCCTGGGGCGATCCGCGCTGGCGCATCGAGCGCCACGAGCAATGGATGCGCTTCATCTTTGAGGAGATCGCGCCCTTCATTCAGGAGGAGACCCGGCAGCGCAACGGCTGGGGCGGAAATCCCGGCATCATCGCCTTCGGCTGCTCCCTGGGGGCCACCCACGCGGTCAATCTGTTTTTCCGCCGGCCCGATCTGTTTGACGGCCTGCTGGCCCTGAGCGGCATCTACACCGCCAGCTACGGCTTTGGCGATTACATGGACGACCTGGTCTATCTCAACAGCCCCGTGGATTATCTGGCGGGCATGGCGAACGATCATCCCTACATCCGCCTGTACAACGAGCACCGGGGCATCATCAACGTGGGCACCGGGCCCTGGGAGGTGCCGGATACCACCTTCCGGGTGGCGGACCTGTGCCGTCAGAAGGGCATCGGCATCTGGGTGGATATCTGGGGCCAGGATTGCGCCCACGACTGGGACTGGTGGTATAAGCAGGTGGCCTATCACGTGCCCCATCTGCTGGACGACTGAAAGGGAGAGGAACAATGACGGATCATCAGGCGCAGCCCACCTTGCTGGATGAACAGCTGATGCCCGCCCTCCAATGGATGGCGGAGCAGGTGCCGGGCGGCTTCTTCGTGTACATGGCGGATGAAGACCAACGGCTGATCTATGTGAACAACGTGTGCCTGCGGCTCTTTGGCTGCGAGGACGAGGCGCAGTTCCGGGAGCTGACGGGCTTCACCTTCCGGGGCATGGTGCATCCGGAGGATTATGCCGATATCCAGGCATCCATCGACGATCAGATCGCCGATCCCGCCAACCACAACCTGGATTATGTGGAATACCGCATCATCCATCGGGACGGCAGCATCCGCTGGGTGGACGATTACGGCCATTTCGCCCATCTGCCGGGCTATGGCGACGTGTATTATGTGTTCATCGGCGATATCACCGACAAGCACAACGCCCAGGAGGACAGCCGCCGCCGCTCCAAGGTGTACGAGGGCATGATGTCCCAGTTCAACGCCATGTCGGAGGACGCGCTGACGGTGTTCCGCACCAATATCACCACCGGCGTCATCGAGGATGTCCGGGGTCGGGACCTCTATCCCACCGATTATACCGGCGGTCCCATCGCGGAAAGCGCCCTGGCCCGCTCCGCGGCCTTCCTGGTGCCCGGGGATCGGGAAAAATACGATGAGATCTTCGCCCTGGAAAAGCTGGTGGACCGCTATTACAAGGGCGAAGGCCCCGCCACCTTCGTGGGCTACTGCCGCCGCCATTCCGGCAAGCAGTGCTTCGTCAAGTTCTCCGGCTCCGCCGCCATCGACCCCGTCACCGGCGATGTCATCGCCTTTGGGGTGGAGACGGAATACAACACCGAGAAAGTCACCGAGGTGCTGAACCAGCGGGTGCTGGCCCAGCAGTACGACATGGTTTCCTACATCGTGGGCGACCATTACGGCGTGGTCATCGGCGATCCCAACAACATCAAAAAGGGCAACATCTTCCCCAAGCAGCGGGACGGTATCTATTCCGAGTACATCGACAACCAGGTGATCCCCGCCGCGTCCCCCTCCGCCCATGACCGGGAGCAGCTGCGGCGCGACCTGTCCGCCGAGGCGGTGGTCAAGGCCCTGGAGGGAAACGACACCTATGTGGTGGACGTGACCTGCGAGGAGGAGGGCGAACTGTACTTCAAGCGCTTCACCTATTATCTGGTGGACCGGGAGGCCCAGTTCTATCTGCTGCTCAAGGCCGATATCACGGACGTGCTGCGGGAGGAGCGGGAGCGCAACACCGCCCTGGCCGACGCCCTGCGGGCCGCCGAGGAGGCCAACCGCGCCAAGACCGCCTTCCTCAGCAATATGAGCCACGAGATCCGCACCCCCATGAACGCCATCATCGGCCTGGACAGCCTGGCCCTGCGCAGGGATGGCCTGGACGGCGAAACCCGGGATTACCTGCAAAAGATCGGCGACAGCGCCTGCCATCTGCTGGGGCTGATCAACGATATCCTGGATATGAGCCGCATCGAGTCCGGGCGCATCGTGCTGCGCCGGGAGGAATTCTCCTTCCGCGGCATGCTGGAGCAGATCAACACCATGGTCACCTCCCAGTGCGGCGAAAAGGGCCTGCATTACGAATGTCAGGTCATCGGCGGGGTCAGCGATTATTATATCGGCGACGATATGAAATTAAAGCAGGTGCTGATCAATATCCTGTCCAACGCCATCAAGTTTACCGACGCCCCGGGCTGCGTTACCCTGAGCGTGGAGCGCACCGCCGCCTTTGAGGATCAGTCCACCATCCGCTTTGTGGTCAAGGATACCGGCATCGGCATGGACAAGTCCTTTATCCCCAAGATCTTTGATTCCTTCACCCAGGAGGATTCCAGCCGCAGCAGCAAATACGGCAGCACGGGCCTGGGCATGGCCATCACCAGGAACATCGTGGAGCTGATGAACGGCACCATCGACGTCACCTCCGAAAAGGGCGTGGGCTCTGAGTTCACCGTGGTGGTCACCCTGAAAAACAGCGATCACCAGGGCCCGGCCACCAGCTTTATCAAGCCCGGCGACATGCGGGTGCTGATCGTGGACGACGAGGAGATCGCCGCCGAGCACGCCCGGATCGTGCTGGACGAGGTGGGCATCAAGTCGGACACCTGCCTCAGCGGCGCGGACGCCCTGCACATGCTGGAGGTGGCCCACACCAAGCATCAGCCCTATAACCTGGTGCTGCTGGACTGGAAAATGCCCGGCATGGACGGCCTGGAAGTGGCGCGGCAGATCCGCAGCCGCTTCGACAAGGAGACCACCGTCATCATATTGACCTCCTTCAACTGGGACGAGATCATGGACGTGGCCCTGCACGCGGGGGTGGACAGCTTCCTGGCCAAGCCCCTGTTCGCCTCCAACGTCATCGACGAGTTTGAGCGCATCGCCCGCAAGAACAACATGAGCCTGTTCAAGGAGCGCCAGCGGGCGGAGCTCAAAGGCCGGCGCATCCTGCTGGCCGAGGATATCTTCATCAACGCCGAGATCATGAAGGAGATCCTGAGCATCCGGGAGGCGGTGATCGACCACGCCGAAAACGGCAGGATCGCCCTGGAGATGTTTGAAAAGAGCGCCGTGGGCTATTATGACGCCGTGCTGATGGACGTGCGCATGCCGGAGATGGACGGCCTGGAGGCCACCGCCGCCATCCGCGCCCTGGACCGGGCGGACGCCAAGGTGATCCCCATCATCGCCATGACGGCCAACGCCTTTGACGAGGACGTGCAGCGCTCCCTGCAGGTAGGCATGAACGCGCACCTGTCTAAGCCCGTGGAGCCCGATCATCTGTATCAGACCCTGGAGGAGCTGATCTGGGAAGCGGAGCAAAGCAAATAAAAGCGAAAGAGGGAAAAGCCATGCAGAATTTCATTTTTATTTCACCCAATTTTCCCACCAATTACTGGCGCTTTTGCCAGGAGCTGAAAAACAACGGCCTGCGGGTGCTGGGCATCGGCGATCAGCCCTACGAGCAGCTGTCCCCCGAGCTGTGGGGCAGCCTGGACGAATATTACAAGGTGTCCACCCTGGAAAACTATGACGAGGTCTATCGTGCCGTGGCCTTCTTCATCCACCGCTATGGCCGCATCGACTGGCTGGAGAGCAACAACGAATACTGGCTGGAGCGGGACGCCATGCTGCGCACGGACTTTCACATCACCAGCGGCTGGCAGGTGGAGGATCTGGCCCGCATCAAGTACAAGAGCGGCATGAAGGAGTATTACCAGCGGGCGGGCATCCGCACCGCGCGCTATCACATCGTGGATGATTTCGGCGGCTGCATGGGCTTTATCCATGAGGTGGGCTTCCCCGTCATCGTCAAGCCCGATAACGGCGTGGGCGCCAGCCACACCTACAAGCTGGATGACGAGGGCGAATTGGGCGCCTTCCTGCATGATAAGGAGCCCGACGTGCGCTATATCATGGAGGAATTCGTCACCGCCGAGGTGAACAGCTATGACGCCATCATCGACAGCCAGGGCAACCCGCTGTTTGAGACCGGCAACGTGACGCCCAATTCCATCATGGATATCGTAAACAACAACGACAATTCCCTGTATTATATCGTCAAGGATCTGGCCGACGACGTGCGCGACGCGGGCCGCCGGACGGTAAAGAGCTTTGGCGTGCGCAGCCGCTTTGTGCACTTTGAGTTCTTCCGCCTCACCTGCGATCAGCCCATGGGCAAAAAGGGAGACGTGGTGGCCCTGGAGGTCAACATGCGCCCCTGCGGCGGCTTCTCGCCCGATATGATGAACTTTGCCAACAGCACCGACGTCTATAAGATCTGGGCGGATATGATCGCCTTTGACCGCTCCACCAAGCCCACGGGCGAGCATTTCTTCTGCGCCTTCGCGGGCCGCCGGGACGGCAAGCCCTTCCAGCTGTCCAACGAGGAGCTCTCCGCCAAATACGCCGCCCAAATGCGCATGCAGGAGCGCATCCCCGACGCCCTCTCCGGCGCCATGGGCAACCAGATGTACGTGGCTAACTTCTCCACCAAGGAGGAATTGGACCAGTTCTATGCCGACGCGGTGAGGCAGTGGTAAGCAGGGGACGAGGAAACGCGCTTTCTTCAGAAAGCTGCGCAAAGACTTTTGGCTGGCGCTGTCTGGCGGATTGTTTATGTTTGTTGCTTCCGCCAGTTGATTGAATGGGGTTGACTTGTCATGTGCTCCAGAAATACGCCGCAACACAAAAGATGACCGGAAACGAGCAAGCTCGATCCGGTCACTTTTGCTTATGCGGCTATAACGCTGCGCGTTATTGAATTCGCGTAAGTCTGGGGTCGGCATGCGCAGCAGGCCGAGAATCGCGCAGCGATTCCGAAAGAGCCGGGAGACGGCAGATGGAGCTTGCTCCAATCTGGCGTCTCTTGGCTTTTTCATTGCTCCAGACGACGTTTGGCGATTGCAGAGACTAAGCTGGCGGAAGCTGTTGGGAAACGAATCCAGGCCTGTTCGCCCGCCAAAAGTCTTTGCACAGCTCGTATCCTTTACTCTTTCAAACATCCCAACTCACATAGGATGCTTTTCGCCTCCCCCAATCTCTCCACATACCCCTCCAGCATCCGGGCCTTGGCGGCCAGGCCGCGGGAATGGGGGTTGATATAGATGCGGCATTTCTGGCGGCCGTTGCGGGCCTCCTGGATCAGATTCAGGGCGGCGCTGTTGCCGTCAAAGGCCAGCAGGGCCGCGGGGGTGCGCTTGAAAATCTCGTAGGCGAAGCTCTTGTACAGCCCCATGCCGGAGCTCTCGATGGACACCAGGATGCCCACTCCGGCCTCCTGCAGCCGGGCGCGCTCCGCCCGGGTGATCAGGCTGGGCACGATGGCGAATACCCGGAACCGGGGCAGGGCATGGCGCACCAGATAGCCTTCCTGCCCGGTTAGCGTGTGTCCCACCACAAAGCATACCTTGTCCGGATCGGCCTGGGCCAACAGGTCATCCAGGAAAGCCCGGTCCTCCGCCTTGATGGCCGCCCGCCTGCGGCTGCTGTTGAAGCTGCCGCCGCAGATCACCAGGGGGAACAGCCCCTCGGGCAGCGCGGACAATTGATCCTTCAAGGCGTCCTCGGCGCTGATCCGCCCGCCGCCCAGCCACAATTCCTTGTGGGTCTGCGCAGCGTTTTCCAGTCGGCGAGCGTAATAAAGCTCAATGTCGCCCATGGGGCAATCCGCCCGGAAGGCCGCCGTCTTGCGGTCAAAGATCCGCAGGCTCTCCTCCAATATGTCCGCCTCCGCCTGCCGCATACGGCACAGCTCCTCAAAGGTCAGGCCCAGCAGCTTTTCCAGGCTCAGTTCCTCGTCGATGGAGTTGGTGCCGTACAGCGCGCCGCCGTCGGTGCCCTGCACGCAGCGGACGCCCGCCTGCAAATACTGCCGCAGGGGGTGTCGGTCCAGGTGGCTCAGGTTGTTCAGGCGCACGTTGGAGGTGATCTGGAATTCCAGCGTCACGTCATATCTGCGCATGTCCTCCAGCAGCTTTTTGCCCTTGGGGCTGCGCAGATCGCAGGTGTACAGGCCGTGGCCGATGCGCAGATGGGGCATTTCCTGGCCGGGAGCCAGGGCCTCCGCCGCGCAGCGGATGCTGTTGGCCACGTTGTCCCGCAGGCTGTCGTTTTCGCCCGCGTGGATACGGATCACAAAGCCTGGGTGCGCCCCGGCGATCTCCACCAGCTCCTTGAGAACCCGGCGCAGCTCCAATATATCGTTGATCTCCTCGCCGATGATGTCGCTGCCCGCCACGTAGGGGTCCCCGGCGATGGCCCGCAGGCACCGCAGGTTTTCCGCCAGGTAGTCGTTGGGCGTCACCCGGTCCCGGATGATGGTCAGCGGGATGCGCCGGATGCCCGCCAGGAACCGCAGCACCACGCCGGTCTCCCGGGTCACGGTGGGCATGATCTCGTGGATCTGCCTAAGCTTCGCCGCAAAATCCGCCCGGTTCAGCAACGAGGTATCCGATATTTCGGCGTATTCGATGCCGTGACGCTGGTATTCCCGGGCGATCCACAGCAGCAGGTCCTGATACAAGGTATTGCGCCGATAGCGGTCATCCTCCCGATCCTGCCGCATGCGCCGGGCGTAGGCGGCCACCTCCCGGTCCGGAATGCCCTCGATGTTGACGCCGCTGAACTGCTCCTCCGCCGGCACTCCCTTGGTGAACACATAGCGGTACAGATACACTTTTTCCAGGTCCGCGAACACCGCCTGCCCGTCCTTGGGGATGGTCAGCGAATTGCGGATCTTCTCGATATTGGGCGCGGCGTCGGCGGGATTGCCCAATATCAGATCGGCAAAGTTGATAAAGGTAAAATCATCGATGCGCCGCTCCCGGTGACGGCCCGTCAGAGGGCTGTCCGCCAAGGCTTTTTCAGCCTCCACCCGGGCGGCTTCCAGCCGCAGCTTTTGCTCCTCCGAGCAGCGCAGGCCCAGCTTTTTGATGTAATAATAGGGGTAGCGGATCTGGTGCGCGATGCCCAGGGCGATGAGGCAATCCAGGGGCAGGTTGCCGTTCATGTGGGTGTGCAGGTCTGTGCGGAATTTGCACTCGCTGCGGATATAGGTCTTGACGATGGTTTTTTCGATGCCCAGGCGGTAATCCTTGGTCTGGCTCATCAGCGTCTTGGAGATGGCTGGAATGCTGGCCTTGAGCTCCACCCGTCCGTCGGGGTAAATGTTGGCGATCTTGGTGTTGCCCAGCCGCAGGATGTACACCCGGCGGTTGTCCCCGTCCAGATAGCAGGGGATCTCGCCCCGGATGACCTTCAGCCCGTTTTCGTCCAGGGAGGTTTCCAGCTCGCACAGCCGCGCCAGATTGGTGATCAGGTTGCCCGTGTGGTGATTGGGCGTGCGGATCACATAATAGAGCCGCTGGCCCTCCATATAGAGCTCCACCGCCATATCCTTTTCCCGGTCCAGATAAAACTGCTGAAAATACATCATCCCGCGCACCCCTCCCGTGGGCAGATTTATTCTCAAATATACCATAGTCTTGCTTTTTTGACCAGCTTTTTCATGGCTTGCCTGAGATATGCAAAAAAGGGATCATGCTTCATTCCGAAAGCATAATCCCTTTTTGCTGCCGATCATGCCAGATCAGCAAAGGAAATTTCGAGAACGAACAGACCGTTGATCATATAGAGCTTGGGTTCGTCCAGCGAATCTTTGGTGGAGGTGAGGAGAATCGACTTTTTCTGCGGAAAAAGCTCTTCGCGGCTCTGAGGCTCCACCGGAGCCTCATTCACTTCCGCTCCGTTCGATTCTCCTTTTTGACCAACAAAAAAGGCCCCGTGAAGGGACCTTTTTGTGGCAAAGAACGTCAACTTTGATACAATTGCAACGCTCTTGCCAAAAGTTGCAGTACCGAAAAAAGATTTGCAACGCTATTTTACAGCGTTGCATTTTTGTTGTCAATTTTTTTGATGTAATGCAACGCTAAGCAACCCGAATGCAACGGGATATTCACAACGACAACCATGTATACAGAGATATGCAGTGTATTACAGTTCAATAAGCTAAAGACTTTGCCTTGCTTTTTATCATTCAATCGGTACGAGTAAGGATCAACATATGTTCATGTCTGCCAAGCAGTACTTACTTTCCATGCGCTTCAATATAGAAACAACTTCGGCTTGCAGGATAATAGCTTACGCTATACTCAATAATGCTTCCATCTTTCGTTTTACCTGTGGATACGACCAATATTACAGGCTCATACACACTGATTGACAAGTTCGCAGCAATATCTTGGGTTGGCATAACAACTTCTAGCCGCTTGGACGCGACATCCACACTCAGATTATGATTGTTTAATGCATCGTAAAAAGAAATATCCGTAAAATCTACCGAGAGCATTTCAGGGAAAACTTTGTATGGAACATACACAGTTGTATAAACAACTGGAGCGTTATTATATAGGTTTTCCAAGTGTCTTACACGAATTAGTTGAATTGCTTTTTCGCCGCCTTTTAATTTCAGGGCTTCAGCGATTTCCTCAGTTGGCTTTATTTTTTCCAGCGTCAGAACTTTTGTTTTGAGGATATAGTGGTTTTCTTCCGCCTCTTTTTGATAGCTGCGAATAAAACTTGTTGATTCATGAACCAGCTTGGGCTGAGAGACGAACGTCCCCTTGCCTTTGACCTTGACAAGCAGACCTTCCCTTGTAAGCACTTCTAAAGCCTGGCGGATTGTTGGGCGGCTCATGCCCAGCTGCTGCGCCAGTTCGTTTTCCGTCGGGATCTGACGGCCAATTTCGTATCTCTCCCGTTCAATCATCAGGCGGATATAGTCCGCCGCTTTTTCGTATAATGCCTGTCTCATGATTTCGCCCCTGTTCCAATCAACTATTCACTTGCATCATATCATGAATCATCAAATTTCGCAAACATTTCTGATCGTAAGAGAAAAGAGCGACGGATTTGCATCCGCCGCTCTTTTCCGGTTTGGTTACTCGCCGAAGGCCTTGTTCAGGTCCTCCACAACAGGTTCCCAAATGCCACGATAGTTCTCGATAAAGGTGTTCCACTCTTTTTCAACGTCGTCCATGGAGATGTTGGGGTCGGTGGCAATACGGTTGATCTCACCATTGATATCAACGGAGTAGTTCGCCTTTGCGTCGCTGGCGAAGTAGGTGTAGTCCAGATCCAGCGGAATATAGTCGGGAGAACTGCAACGAATATCATACATCTTGTTCACGCGCTCTTTGATGACGGGATCAATGGTGGGGTTGATGAAGGAGAATTCATCCGGCAGGATGCCCTGGAACCAGAAGAAGTACAGGGAGTTATACACGTTCTTGATGTCGGGATAGCTGCCGTCTTCCGCGGCGGGACGCAGAATCTCATATTCACCGCTTTCGGTCTTCTTCCAGTCAACGTCGGGCATGCCCATGTTCACAGCCAGCTCGCCGTCCAGGGAGCAGACGAAGTCTGTCATATCCAGCACGCGCTCCAGACGCTCGTCGCTGATTTCGGGGTTGAACAACATAGCGGTCCAGAAGTTCGTCGTTTCGTAGCTGGCGAAGTTGCCCTTGTCATTGGTGATCACGGTTACGTCGATGGCTTCATGGGGATTCTCGATCCCGGCGGCGACTGCGTTGTTGTACAGCAGCACATAGTTGGAGATCGTGCCATCACTGAACACGGTAGCAGACATGCCAGAAGTGAATTTGTCATGCGCCTGGGTCTTCGCGGTCATGAAGTAGTCGGGATCCAGGATGCCGTCTTCGTACAGCTGCTTCACCTTCTTGATGCCGTCAATGACGCCCTCGCCGCAGGGGCCCCAGATATACTGGCCGTCCACCTTGCGGAAGGAGCTCCAATAAGGCGCGTAGATGAACATGATCATGTTCAGCAGGTTACTGGCCGTGCCGTTGATGCCGCTCTTGGTCAGACCAGCATCCTCAACGGCCTTGATATAGGCAGCGAATTCATCCAGCGTGCAGGAGTCGCCGATTTCAATGCCCACCTGCTTCGCCCAGTCGGCGCGGTAATACATGGTGATATGGCCCATGTTGACGCCTTCGCGCAAGTTTACGTTAATGGAAAGGGGGATGCAGTATAGCTTACCATCGATATACAGAGCAGGCAGAATACCGGAAGCCTCGGCCATCTTGTAGATGTTGGGCCAGCGGGTCTCCCAGTCCTCCGGCATTTCACGCAGCAGACCCTGATCCACATAGGAAACATAGGCGTTATAGTTCATGTTCCACTGGGTCCAGTCGGGCATTGTGCCGCCAGTAATGGCCAGAGTATTCACCTCACCGTAGTTGGACTGGGGCATGCCAACCATTTCAATATCCATGTTGAAACGATCCAGAAAATAGTGATACATGTCGTCTTCCACCGCGGGAACGCCATAGTCGATGTAATTGGCCTTGAAGTCCATGTGCTCGCTGTATTCTTCCGCCAGGGCAGGAGCCATCACGGAAAGCAGCATCATGCAGGAGAGCAGCAGCGCGATCAGTTGTTTCATGGTTTTTCTCCTTTCAGTTCGTTCGTTTGGGGGATCATCCATCTTGAGTCAAAAAGCGATCAATCTTATTTCGTTTTTTCCTCCTTTCAAAACACATCGTGGAAGTTTTTCACCTTCCATTCTTTTACATCTTTACCGCGCCGACCAGGAAACCCTTGGCAAAGTGTTTCTGGAGGAACGGATAGAGGCACATGATGGGCAGCATCGTAATCACCACGGCGGCCGTTTTAGTTCCCTGGGAAAATACGTTTGTCAGCGTCACGGCCGAGCTGGCCAAATTCGTATCTTCACCGCCTTGGGAAACGATATTACGCAGGATCAACTGCAGGGTGCGCTTGTTGTTGGAGCTCAGGTAGAGCATGCAGCCATACCATTCGTTCCAATAAGCGACGGCAATGAACAGGCCGAAGGTTGCCAGTGTGGGCTTGATAAGTGGAAGAACGATCTGCCAGAATACACGTAGCTCTCCCGCACCGTCGATGCGGTCGGATTCCAGCACCTCTCCGGGCAGCTGCTCGATACTGTTCTTGATGATCACGATGTTGAATGGTGTGATGCCCACCTGCAGGATGATTGCCCACAGGCTGTTCATCAGTCCCAGGTTCTTCGTGTTCAGGTAGGTCGGCAGCAGACCGCCGCCCACGTACATGGTAATGACCACCAGCAGGAAAAACAGCTTTTTGCCGGGGAAACCCTTCTGCGCCAGTCCATAGGCCATCATCAGCGATACGCCCAAGCCATAGACAGTGCCGACGCTTGTCACGATGAGGGTGTTTTTATAGCCGGACAGGATCATGGAGTTGCGCAGAATGAACCGATAGTTCACGACCGTGGTTTCCGACGGGAAAAACTGCACCGGGTTCCGGGTGTAGGAGGCTGCTGTCAAAAACGAGGTCACAATAGTAGTATAGAAGGGGATGGCGATCAGTAGCGTGTATACGGTCATAAACACCAGGGCGGCAATATCCATCCCTTCCAGTTTGCGCAATCGTCTTTTTTTCATGATAATCCCCATGCCGGTGCGGCACCGGCACAAATAGGAATGAAAACGGAAGCCGCAGAATTTTCCGTCTTCATGTGGTACAATGTGCTTAAGAGA
>CACZLE010000080.1 GCA_902781945.1 uncultured Eubacteriales bacterium
AGATGACCGGAAACGAGCAAGCTCGATCCGGTCACTTTTGCTTATGCGGCTATGGTGCTAAAGCACCATTGAGGTTGGCAAGCCAACCTCATTTCTGGAACGGGGGTTGCAAGTAAGTAAGGCAAATAGAGTACGCGAGTCTGGGGTCGGCATGCGCAGCAGGCCGAGGATTGCAAAGCAATCCCGAAAAAGCAGGCAGATGGCTGGTCGAGCTTGCTCGTACCAGGCAGCTGACGGCTTTTTCATTGCCCCGGACGGCTCTTTGCAGTCCTCCATAGGCTAAACTGGCGGAAATTGCTTGAAAGTGCATCCAAGTCGGTTCGCCCCATGCTTCTTTGCAGCTTTCTTCTCAGAAGAAAGCGCGGAATCCCCCTTATATGCGTATAATGATCGCCCCTTTCACGCATACTGTACGTGAAAGGGGCGATAGTTTTATGAATGATCAGGATACCCTGCGCCTGCTGCGGGAATGTGATGCCGGCGCGAAAATGGGCGTGGCCTCCATCGACGGGGTCATTGAGGATGTGAAGAACCGGGAGCTGCACGATCTGTTGCAAAACAGCAAGCAGCGCCATGAGCAATTGGGGGACCGCACGGCGCAGCTTTTATCCCAATGGCATGAAGAGGGCAAGGAGCCGAGCCTCATGGCCAAGAGCATGTCCAGCATGAAGATCGGCATGAAAATGATGACGGGCAATCCCGACCAGCAGGCCGCGGACCTCATCACCGACGGCTGCAACATGGGGGTCAAATCCCTGTGCAAATACCTGAACCAGTACCCCACCGCCCGGCAGGAGGCCAAGGACATCACCAACCAGCTGATCGGCGAGGAGGAGCAATTGGCCCGGACCATGCGGCCCTATCTGTAATTCATTTCCCTATTTTCTGTAAGAATTCCCGCACATACCGCTTGTAATCCTCCGGCGCGGTGAGAATAGACGCCGCATGGGTGGCGCCGGGGATCAGGTGGATTTCGCTGTATCCCTTCGTAGCCTGCTGCATCTTTTGGCTGTGGGCGGGGATGATGAAATCATCCTTGTCGCCGTGGATGAACAGGATGGGGATCTGATTGTCCTTCAGGCTGTCGATGGGGCGCATCTGGTGATAATAATAGCCGAAGCGTACCTTGGCGCACACGGAGGCCCAATGCACCAGCCAGGCGGGCAGGTGCATGCCCCGAAGGCCGCCCTGCATCACGGTGGTGATCTCGCTGAAACCGCAGTCCGCCACCACAAAATCGATGGGCGGCTTGTATTCCAGCACCGCGATGGAGGTGGCGCTGCCCAGGGATTCGCCGTGGATACCAAACAGCTTGGCCTCGGGATAGCGGGCGCGGCTGTCGCGGATCAGCGCCTCCAGATCCCGGCGCTCCCGGATGGAATAGGTGCAGAAGGTGGGCTCGTTCTCCCCGTGGCCCCGCAGATCGTAGAGGATCACGTTGAAGCCCAGATCCAGATACATGCGGGTGTACTTGAGGGAACCGATGTGGTTGTCCGTGTAGCCGTGGGAAATCAGCACATAGCGATCCGTGGGCTGAGAATTGAAGATCTTCTGCGCATGCAGGACGTAGCCGTCATAGCTTTTGACGGTGTAGTCCTGTTTTTTGATGGTGTCATACCAGGAAATATCGTAGTGCTCCGATTGCCATTGGCGGGCCTGCTCCAGGGTCTGCCGACGGATCTTCATGGAGAAGTCCGTCAGGAAGAAGCCCAGGGCCACAAACAGTGCGCACAGCACCGCCAGAATGATCCAAACCGCCGTCATAACGCCGCCTCCCCCACGATCCGGGCCGCGTCGTCCATCTCCACGCCCCAGATGAGCACGTTCAAATCCTCGTCCACCGACAGGCGGTAAACGAAGGTGTACACCGCGCTGTCCGGCTCCCAGGGCCGGGCATAGGTCAGGGTGACGGAGGTGACGCCGGGCTGGACGCCTTCAAAATGGAACCACCAGGCCCCGCCCAGGCCGGACACGGGCACGGGCGCGTCGCTCTTTTCGCCGAAATACTGGTCGGTGATCTCCACGATGCCCTCATCCTCCGCCTGGGCGATCCAGGAATAGCCGGTGGTGGGGTTGCCGGGCAGATACAGATCCACCGCGGGATTCACCTGGGCCAGAGCGGAGGCCGCCAGCAGGCACAGGGCGAGGGTCAGGCAAAATACAAGTTTTTTCATATCAGTCCACCACGCGGATGGCGGTGATCACGGGCTGATTCTCCCGGGTCACGGTGCCGTTTCCGTCCGTCACAGGGGTATTCTGGCAGATGGCGTCCACGATGTCCATGCCCTCCGTCACCTTGCCGAAGGAGGCGTACTGGCCGTCCAGGTGGGGCGCGTCCTGATGCATGATGAAGAACTGGCTGCTGGCGCTGTCCGGCAGGCTGGAGCGGGCCATGGAGAGCACGCCGCGGGTGTGCTTGAGGGGATTCTCCACGCCGTTGGCGGAAAATTCGCCCTTGATGGTCTGGCTGGAGCCGCCGGTGCCGTTGCCGTTGGGGTCGCCGCCCTGGATCATGAAGCCGCTGATGATGCGGTGGAAGGTGAGGCCGTCATAGAAGCCCTCCCGGGCCAGCTTGACGAAGTTCTCCACGGTGATGGGGGCGATGTTGCCGTAAAGCTCGGCCTTGATGGTGCCATAATCCCGCACCTCGATCTCGATATGGTTGGTGGCCACGGGATCGGCTGCCGCCGCGGCCTGTTTTTTGCTGTTCAGGCCCCACACCAGGCCCACGACGAAGCCCACCACCACGCAGCAGGCCACGATGATCAGCGCCAGAGGCTTTTTCTTGGGCTGGGGCTTGGCGTAGGGATTGGGATTTTTGGCTTTGTTCTTGCTCATGACTTCCTCCTTGACAATCAATAAATGGAATGATTATAATTTATAGACGCACGCTGGAATATTGTACTTCAAAGCACACGCGCATTGCAAGAGGAGGCACGCCCGATGCGGCATATTTTTATCGTCAATCCCCATTCCGGTTCCCAGGACGCCACGGAGCGCATCCGCCGGGAGATCGGCGGTCTGCCCGACTGCGAGATCTATGTGACCCAGGGACCGGGGGACGCCATAAAATATGTGCGGGAGGCCTGCCGGGCGGACGATGAAGAAAAGCGGTTTTACGCCTGCGGCGGCGACGGCACCTTGAACGAGGTGGTCAACGGCACGGCGGGCTGCGCCCATGCCGCCGTGGGCTGCTATCCCTGCGGCAGCGGCAACGATTTTGTCAAGTATTACGGCGGCAAAAAGCCTTTTCTGAACATCCGGGAGCAATTGCAGGCCCCCGAGGAGGCCATCGACCTGATCCGGGTCAATGACCGCTATGCCGTCAACGTGGTCAACATCGGCTTTGAGGCCACCGCCGCCCACCGCATGGTGTCCTTCCGCCGCATCCCGCTGTTTGCCGGGCCCCGTTCCTATTATCCCGCCGTGGTGACCAGCCTGGTGGACAGCATCAAAAATCCCTTTACGCTGATCGCGGACGGCGAAAAGCTCTATGACGGCAACATTCTGCTGTGCACCTTTGCCAACGGCTCCTATGTGGGCGGCAGCTTCCGCTGCGCCCCAAGAGCCAAAACCAACGACGGTCTGCTGGAGGTCTGCATGGTCAAGCCCCTGTCCCGCCTCAAATTTGCCAACCTCATCGGCTACTATCAGAAGGGCGAGCACCTGGAGGCGGCCCCCCTCAAGCCCTATCTCACCTATCGCCGGGCGAAGAAAATCGAAATCACCGCCCCCAGGGAGACCATGATCTGCCTGGACGGCGAAATCGAGACCGGCAGCCGCTTCACCGTGGAAAACCTGCCCGGGGCCCTGCGCTTCCTGGTGCCCCGGGGCGCTGGCTACACCGGCAAGCCCGTGGACATGGCCAAGGAAAAGGAGTAAAGCATATGCGCGTCGTCATCAAGGTGGGCACCTCCACCCTGACCCACAGCACCGGGCGGCTCAACATCCGCCGGGCGGAAACGCTGTGCAAGGTATTAAGCGACATCAAAAACGCGGGCCACGAGGTGGTGCTGGTGTCCTCCGGCGCCATCGG
Source organism: uncultured Eubacteriales bacterium (assembly GCA_902781945.1). Classification (GTDB taxonomy): domain Bacteria; phylum Bacillota; class Clostridia; order Christensenellales; family Aristaeellaceae; genus SFMI01. Next base: position 4,037 of record CACZLE010000080.1, read on the forward strand.
CATGGGCGTGGGCAAGCTGAAATTGCAATCCCGGCCCCAGGATATGCCCGGCAAGCAGGCCGCTGCCGCCGTGGGCCAATGCGAACTGATGTACGTGTATGACAAGCTGTTTTCGGAATACAACCACACCGCCGCCCAGATCCTGCTGACGGGCGAGGACATGCGGGACGAAAAGCGCCACGGCAACTTTGCCAACACCATGCTCCGGCTCCTGGAATGGGGTGCCATCCCCGTAATCAACGAGAACGACACCGTGGCCACGGACGAGATCGCCGTGGGTGACAACGACACCCTGAGCGCCCTGGTGGCGGCGAGCGTCAAGGCCGATCTGCTGGTGCTTTTGTCCGACATCGACGGGCTGTACACCGCCGATCCCCGCACCCACGCGGACGCCGCGCTGATCCCGGAGGTAGCGGAGCTGACCCCCGCGATCCTGGCCGCCGCGGGCGGCAGGGGCTCGGCCCTGGGCACCGGCGGCATGGCCACCAAGCTCACTGCCGCCAGCCTGTGCATGGAGGCGGGCGTGGATATGATCATCATGAACGGCAGCCGGCCCGCCGCCCTGTATGACGTGCTGGCGGGCGAGGCTGTGGGCACGCGGTTTATCGGGAGGAAATGAGCATGCGCAGCACACAGGAGATCCTGCGGGAAACCAAGGCGGCGGCCCCGGCCCTTGCCCTGGCGTCGCCGGAGCGGAAGAACGCGCTTTTGCTGTCCATCGCGGACAGCCTGATGGCTCATGAGGCGAGCATCCTGGCCGCCAACGCCCGGGATATCGAGGCCGCCCGGGAAAAGCTGGGCCCGGTGATGATCGACCGGCTGACCCTGACCCCCGCCCGCATCGCCGCCATAGCTGAGGGCGTGCGGGAGGTGGCGGCCCTGCCCGATCCCGTGGGGAAGGAATTGAGCCGGGTCACGCGGCCCAACGGGCTGGTGATCCGCAAGGTCAGCGTGCCCCTGGGCGTCATCGCCATGATCTATGAAAGCCGGCCCAACGTGACCTCGGACGCCGCGGCCCTGGCCCTGAAGGCTGGCAGCGCCATGGTGCTGCGGGGCGGCAAGGAGGCCTTCGCCTCCAACGCGGCCATCGTGGAGGCCATCCATGACGGGCTGCAAAAGGCAGGCTTTCCCCCGGCCCTGGTGAGCCTCGTCGAGGATCGCACCCGCCAGAGCGCCATGGACCTGATGACCGCGGCGGGCTTCATCGATCTGCTGATCCCCCGGGGCAGCGCGGGCCTGATCCGCGCCTGCGTGGAGAATGCCAAGGTGCCCTGCATCCAGACGGGCACGGGCATCTGCCACATCTATGCCGACGCCAGCGCGGATATCGACCAAGCTCTGGCCATCATCGACAACGCCAAGACCAGCCGTCCCTCCGTATGCAACGCCATGGAGGTGCTGCTGGTGCATCGGGACATCGCCGCGGCTCTGCTGCCGCGCCTCAAAGAGCGGCTGGTGGACGCGCGGCAGGCCCGGGGGCTGACCCCGGTGGAATTCCGGCTGGACGCGCGGGCCGCCCAATATATTCCCGGCAAATTGGCGGGCAAAAACGATTTTGATACGGAATTTCTGGACTATATCCTGGCGGTGGCCGTGGTGGACAGCCTGGAGGAGGCTCTGGCCCATATCGCCCGCCACTCCACCGGCCACAGCGAAGCCATCCTGACCCGGGATGAGACCGCCGCGGAGCGCTTCACCCGCGCCGTGGATTCCGCCGCGGTGTACGTCAACGCCTCCACCCGCTTTACTGACGGCGGCGAATTCGGCCTGGGGTGCGAAATGGGCATTTCCACCCAGAAACTCCACGCCCGCGGCCCCATGGGGCTGGAGGAACTGACCACCTATAAGTATGTGGTGATGGGAAACGGACAGGTGCGATAAGCAGGTATTCAGTCAGTTATTCACAGATCCTGCTGGCCTTCAGCCAGCAGGATCTTATTATCTGTATCCCCAGTTGCACAATTCCCATTCGCCGCCGGGGACCCGGCGCACCACATATTCATAATCCCCGGCCACCGCGCCGCCGATCTCATAATCATAGAGGGCGATATCGTTGAGATCGCAATAGAGGATCATGCATTGCATGCCCTCGTCGGCGTACCAGTCGGCTTCCTCGTTGCTGCGGATCTCATCGTACTTCATGTTCAGCAGGTGGGTGCCGGGCCAATCGGCATAGATGGCCTGCTCCACCACGTCCATGGCGGCGTTGATCTCCTTCTTGGTATAGGTGACGGGCTGGCCAATGATCCGTTCCGCGCCCAGGATGTACCCGTGCTCCCGGTCCACGATCTCCGTGGGCACGAAGCCCATGGCCAGCTTGCCGTCCGCGAAGCCCTCCACCAGCATCCACACATCGTAGATCCCCAGGCAATGCACGCTGCTGCCCGCCGCCAGCGTGACCACGGCGCTGTTGGTACGGCCCGGGTCGTCGGTCAAGGGATATGCTTCGGTCAGCACGCCCAGGCGGTAATCCATATCACCGCTGGCTTTGGTAAAGGGCAATTCCGCATAGCCCGCAAAGGCCCCCGGCCCCACGTCGGCTTCGCTGATCCAGCCGAAGCGGTGATGGCCCGCCGAAATCTCATAGCTGATCAGCAGCCAGCCCTGCCATTGGCCGTAGGGGATGATCACGCCGTTGGTGGACACCTTGCCCTTGCCGCTGCCGGAACGCCCGTAGCTTTTGCCGGGGCCCTGATACACCGGATAATACTTGTTGGGCGTCCAACGCTCCTCGGTACCGGCCAGCTCCTCCGCCAGGGCACAGGAAAACAGCAGCATCAAAACCAGCAAAACGGAACAAATCTTGCGCATACCCTCGCCTCCCATGGTGCTTCTGCCCATAAAACGAAGCACCCTGCCTTTTTCTTCCATCATTTTACAAAAATCCATTGACAAACGCAAGCATCCATTGTAGGATAATCCCGTACCTTTTAAGCATTTTATTTTCAGAATGTTCGTGTATGGAGGGGTCCGCATGAAAATCCTGCTGAAAAACGCCTACGTGGTCACCATGGACCCGAACGTGGGCGTTTATACCCGGGGCGGCGTTATCGTAGAGAACGACCGTATTCTGTCCGTTTACAGCGGCGAAGCGCCTGCGGGAGAATACGACGAGACCGTCAACTGCGACGGCAAAATCCTGATGCCGGGGCTCATCAACACCCACGTGCACACCAGCCAGCAGCTGGGCCGGGGCCTGGGCGACGACGTGAACCTGCTCACCTGGCTGCATGACCGCATCTGGCCCTATGAGAGCAACATGACCGAAGAGGACAGCTATATCTCCACCCTGCTGTGCTGCGCCGAGCAGATCAAGGCGGGCACCACGGCCTTTGCCGAGCCCGGCGGGCAATTCATTTCCGGCATGGCCCGGGGCGTGGCCCAGGCGGGCATCCGGGGCAAATTGGCCAACAGCATCATGGACTGCGGCGAGGGACTGCCCCAGGGCTGGGTGCGCAGCACCGATGAGGAAATCGCCCGCACGGTGGAGGACATCAAAAATTTCCATAACACCGCCGATGGCCGCGTCCAGGTGTGGTTCGGCCTGCGCACCATCTTTAACAACAGCGACGAACTGATCCTGCGCAGCAAGGAAATGGCGGACCGCTATGGCGTGGGCGTGCACATGCATGTGGCCGAGGTGAAGGACGAGGTGGAATACCTGAAGGCCAAAATCGGCGTGCAGACCGTGACCCACCTGAACGACCTGGGCGTATTGGACAAAAACTTTCTGGCCGTGCACACGGTGTGGCTCACCAATGAGGAGGTGGGCATGTTCAAGCGGCATGATGTGAAGGTATCCCACGACCCCGCCGCCGCCATGAAGGTGCTGGGCTTCGCCAAGGTGCCCCGCATGCTGCGGGAGGGCATCTGCGTTTCCATCGGCACCGACGGCGCGCCCTGCAACAACCGCATGGACATGGTGGACGAAATGTGGCTCACCAGCCTGATCCACAAGGGCTGGCGGCTGGAGCCGGACGTGGTGAAGGCCCAGGAGGTGCTCACCATGGCCACCATGAACGGCGCGAACGCCATTCTGGAAGAAAACAACCTGGGCAGCCTGACCCCGGGCAAAAAGGCCGACCTGATCGTCATCGATCCCCGGTCCGCGGGCATGCTGCCCCTGCACGATCCCATCGCCAACCTGGTCAGCGCCATGCACAGCGAGAACATCGAGGCCACCATGTGCGACGGCAAATGGCTGATGCGGGACCGCCATCTGCTGACCATCGATGAGGAAGCGCTGTACGCCGAGGCCCAGCAGCGGGCCGACGCCATCCGCCGCCGGGCAGGCATCGAACTGCCCAGCCGGTTCCCCCTCCAATGAGGGCCTGGGATGACGGGCGGGAGGCGCTGATCGCAGCCCTTGTGGATTACCGCCCCTGGAACGCGCAGGAGGAAAAGGATCGCGGCCTGATCCTGCATGCCCTGCGGACCAATGAGGATATCTTTACCCGCCAGAACACCATGGCCCATATGACGGCCTCCGCCTGGGTGGTGAACCCGGAGAGGGACCGCGTGCTGATGGCCTGGCACAACATATACCATTCCTGGAGCTGGCTGGGCGGACACGCCGACGGCGAAAACGACCTGCTGGCCGTGGCCCTGCGGGAAGTGCGGGAGGAAAGCGGCATCCAGCGGGTGCGCCCGGTGCTCACCGCGCCCTTTTCCCTCGAATCCCTCACCGTGGACGGCCACGAAAAGCGCGGGCAGTACGTATCCTCCCACCTGCACCTGAACGTCACCTATCTCCTGGAGGCCGACGACAGCCAGCGCACCGCCTCCAAGCCCGACGAAAACAGCGCCGTGGGCTGGTTCCCTCTGGAGGAAGCCGTGGCCGCCAGCAGCGAGGAATGGTTCCGGGAGAGGATATACAGCAAATTGAATGAAAAGCTGAAAAGGCTGTGAGCAAAACGCCCACAGCCTTTCTTTATGCTGAAACCTGATTAAACCTGTATACCGAAAAACAGAAATTTGACGGGGAAGGGGGGATACGCTTCTCTTTTGCGTCAAAAGAGAAGCAGAAAACCTGCGTTTGTCGCCGTAAAAGCAGCTGACGCAACGAGAAACAAAGTTGCAACCCACCGCTTCTGGGCAGCCAGCTTCGCTGGCGCGCTGGGGCTGTTGCACTAAGCCCCAACAAAAAAAAACGGAGTTGTTCTCTCGAACTTCTCCGTTTTTTGCTGTATAATGTAACTACCCATGAAACAATATCAGCAAGTAAATTATACAGCAAAAGAAACGGCGGTGCAAGTGGTTTTACCACTGGATGTAGAAACTGTCATACCGGAAGATGAATCGGTGCGGACGCTCATGAGGATGGCGGAAAGGA
>CACZLE010000081.1 GCA_902781945.1 uncultured Eubacteriales bacterium
ACAAACGCTATAAACACAGCCCTTTTCGGTTCCTTTTCGGGCGGCGAAAAGGAACGCCTTCGTTCGTTTTATTCTTTCCCCTTGCCAATTTCTGTTTTCAGCTGCTCAGCCTCGTCAATTCGGTATTCAGCCGCGCCAGGATCCGCTTTTCCAGCCGGGAAATGTAGCTTTGGCTGATGCCCAGGCGGTCCGCCACTTCTTTCTGGGTCATCTCCTGGGCGCCGCCCAGGCCGAAGCGCAGCTGCATGATCTGCTTTTCCCGGCCCGGCAGGCGGTCCAGGGCCGCCCGGAGCAGCTGCTTTTCCACCTTGTCGTCCATGCGGCGGTACACCAGGTCGCTTTCCGTGCCCAGCACGTCGCTGAGCAGCAGCTCGTTGCCGTCCCAATCCCGGCGCAGGGGCTCATCCAGGCTGATATCCCGGCGGGAGCGGGCGGTGTGGCGCAGGTGCATGAGCACCTCGTTTTCGATGCATCGGCTGGCATAGGTGGCCAGCTTGTTCTTTTTTTCGGGATCAAAGGTGTTCACCGCCTTGATAAGGCCGATGGTGCCGATGGAGATCAGGTCCTCCAGCCCCACGCCGCTGCTTTCGAACTTGCGGGCGATGAACACCACCAGCCGCAGGTTGCGCTCGATCAGGATGGCCCGCACGCTGCCGTCGGTATCCTGGGGCAACTGCCGCAGAAGTTTTTCCTCCTCCTCCCGGCTGAGGGGCTGGGGCAGGGGATCCGCCCCGCCGATATAGTACAAGGGCTCCGCGCACAGCCGCGCCCACAGCGAAATCAATGAAGCCCGAACATTCATCATCACACCCCCAATTCTCCATTCATCAGCGACGCGGGCAGCAATGCCCTTGCGCCCTCCAGTTCGCCAGAGATGGCCACCACGGCCTCCGCCGCCTGCCATACCCGGCCCCGGCGGATATACAGCCCACGGGGCCGGAAGCACATCATCAGCCGGCTGCCCGCCGCCGTGCGCACCAGGATCAGGCGATAGCCCGGCGGCAGGGTGCCGGGGTCCAGGCAGTCCGTGCCCGGCGGCAGATGGGCCGCCAGAGCCGCCCCCGAGGCCACCACCACGGGCAGGGCGGTGACAGGGTCCCGCAGCAGATTGCCGCTGTCCACCAGGCCGTCCAGGGTCACGCCGCCCCGGGGCAGCAGCAGGCGCACGTCCGCCCGCAGGCCCGCCCGGCTTGTCTCCCGCAGCAGCTGCCGCAGGGCAAAGACCGTGGCGGGCAGACAGCACAGGGCCGCGGCGGATACCCGCAGGCCCAGGCGATTGAGATAGCAGGCGGCCCCGCCCGTGAGCAGGCCCCAAAGCATCAGGGCCGTCATGCCCCGGGGACAGCGCCGCCGCCCAAAGGTCACAAGGGCCATCAGGGCCGCAATGGGCAGGGCCGCGAATACCCCCGCCCGGCTGCCCCAGCAGCTGAGCACCGCCATGGCCGCCGCCGTGCCCGCGCAGCCGCCTGCCAGTACGCGCCCGGGCTTCAAGGGCAGACCGCACAGCCGCCCCGCCGCCGTGAGGCACAGCGTGTCCATCAGCAGGCTGATTGCCGCGTAGCCCTCCCCCGCGATCACCATGTTTTTCCCCTCCTTGTCCCCCATGATAGCGCGGGGCGCGGGCGGCGCACGTCGGTTCCCGGCGCGAAAAATGACGAAGGCGAGGAAAGGCTTTATCCACATTTTTGCATCAATTTCTTCCATATAAATGCGGAGAAAATCTTGCAAGTTAGGCGCATCTATGCTATAATATACAGGATGGCGTTTTTTTGCCATCCGACCCTTTTTTGAACGAGTCAAGCGGAGGACAAGATGTCGGAAAACGAAAACGTACTCAATCCCGCCGCCGCCGAAAACGGCCATTACGGCGCGGATGATATTCAGGTGCTGGAAGGTCTGGAGGCCGTGCGCCGCCGCCCCGGCATGTATATCGGCTCCACGGATTACCGCGGATTGCATCACTGCGTGTATGAGATCGTGGACAACTCCATCGACGAGGCCCTGGCGGGCTACTGCACGGATATCGTCATCACCATCAAGGCGGACGGCTCCGTGGAGGTGCAGGACAATGGCCGCGGCTTCCCCGTGGGCATCCATCCCAAGATGGGCCGTCCCGCCGTGGAGGTGTGCCTCACCGTGCTGCACGCCGGCGGCAAGTTCGGCGGCGAGGGCTACAAGGTATCCGGCGGCCTGCACGGCGTGGGCGCCAGCGTGGTCAACGCCCTCAGCCGCCACCTGATGGTGACGGTGTACCAAAACGGCAAGATCTACCGTCAGGAATACAACATCGGCAAGATCGAATACGACCTGAAGGTCATTGGCGACGCGGGCGAGCGCACGGGCACCACGGTTCAATTTTGGCCCGATATCCGCAGCGAGGAGAACCCCGGCGGCGTTTTCGATCCCGATATCGAGTTCAATTATGATATTTTGAAGACCCGCATGCGGGAGATGGCCTTCCTGAACAAGGGCGTCAAGATCGTGCTGCGGGACGAGCGCGAGGGCCGCGAGCAGGAGCGGGTGTTCCACTACGAGGGCGGCATCCGGGAGTTCGTCAAATACCTCAACAAGAGCCGCGAGGTGCTGTTCCCCGAGCCCATCTACATGGAGGGCGTCAAGAACGACGTGATGGTGGAAGTGGCGCTGCAATACAACGACAGCTACGCCGAAAACATCTACACCTTCGCCAACAACATCCACACCCCCGAGGGCGGCACCCATCTGATGGGCTTCCAGAGCGCCCTGACCCGGGTGATCAACGATTATGGCCGCAACAAGGCCCGCCCGCCGTTCCTGAAAGAGAGCGACGCCAACCTGAAGGGCGAGGACGTGCGCGAAAGCCTGACGGCCATCGTATCCGTCAAGATGCATGAGCCCCAGTTTGAGGGCCAGACCAAGTCAAAATTGGGCAACAGCGAGGTGCGCCCCATCGTGGACAGCATGGTGGCGGAGGGCCTCTCCACCTACCTGGAGGAAAATCCCCAGGTGGCCAAGCAGATCCTGGAACGCTGCCTCAACGCCGCCCGCGCCCGGGAGGCCGCCCGCAAGGCCCGGGACCTGACCCGCCGCAAGACCGTGCTGGAGAGCGCCAGCCTGCCCGGCAAGCTGGCCGACTGCTCCGAGCGGGACCCCGCCAAGTGCGAGATCTTCATCGTGGAGGGCGACAGCGCCGGCGGCAGCGCCAAGACGGGCCGCGACCGCCATTATCAGGCCATATTGCCCCTGCGCGGCAAGATCCTGAACGTGGAAAAGACCAGGCTTGACAAGATCCTGCTGAACCAGGAAATCAAAAACATGATCACCGCCTTCGGCTGCGGCATCGGCGAGGATTTCAACGCCGACAAGCTGCGCTACCACCGCATCGTGTGCATGACCGATGCCGACGTGGACGGCGCGCACATCCGCATCCTGATGCTCACCTTCTTCTACCGATACATGCGGCCCCTGATCGAAAACGGCTATGTGTACATCGCCATGCCGCCCTTGTACAAGGTGACCAAGGGCAAAAACGAGCACTACGTCTATGACGACGCCGAGCTGCAAAGCCTGCTGGACCGCATTGGCCGCGATCCCAAGCCCGAGATCCAGCGCTACAAAGGGCTGGGCGAAATGAGCAGCGAGCAGCTGTGGACCACCACCATGAACCCCGAGACCCGCACCATGATGCGCGTGTCCGTGGAGGACGCCATGGCCGCCGACGAATACATAAGCCTCTTGATGGGCGACGCCGTGGAGCCGCGGCGGGAGTTTATCGAGAAGAACTATAACATGGTCACCGATCTGGACCTGTAAGGGAAACAGCGTATGGAAGAATCATTCTACGCCGAAATCCGAAACATCCTGGAGGCTGCCCGCTCCAGCGCCTATCGTGCGGTGAACTTCGCCATGGTGGAAGCTTACTGGCAAATCGGTCGTCGGATCGCAGATGAACAGGGGAATAGTGATCGTGCCGAATACGGAGCCCGGCTGATAGAAGACCTCGCCAAGCGTTTGACAGCTGAGTATGGCAAAGGTTTTACAGCCTCCAATCTTCGCTATATGCGCCAGTTTTATCAATACTTTCCAATTCGTCACGCATTGCGTGATGAATTGAGCTGGACGCATTATCGCATGCTGCTGCGAGTAGAGAACGAAGCTGCACGGCAGTTTTATCTGGAAGAATGCGTCAAGGCAAATTGGTCCACCAGACAACTGGAGCGGCAGATCAACTCCTTCTTCTACGAACGCCTGTTGTCAAGCCAGCATAAAGAAGATGTTTCCGCGGAGATTTTTCGTTTGGAGCCTCCGAAAGTGCCGCAAGACATCATCCGTGATCCCTATGTGCTCGAATTTCTGGGCGTGCAGCCGAAAACGGATTTTTACGAAAGTGATTTGGAGCAGTCTCTTATCACGCATCTGCAAAAATTTCTTCTGGAGCTGGGCCGTGGATTCGCCTTTATTGCCCGGCAGAAGCACATCACCTTTGACAATGATCATTTCTACATCGACCTTGTCTTTTACAATTATCTCCTGCGATGCTTTGTGCTGATTGACCTAAAGGTGGGCAAGCTAACACATCAGGATTTAGGCCAGATGCAGATGTATGTGCATTATTATGAACGGACTCAGATGAATGAGGGTGATCAGCCGCCCATCGGTATTGTGCTGTGCGCGGACAAGAGCGAGTCTCTGGTAGAATTTACGCTTCCCGAGTCTGAAACCCAGGTGTTTGCATCCAAGTATAAGCTGTATCTTCCCTCTAAAGAAGAACTGCAAAACGAGCTGCAGCGCAGCTATAAGGATGCACAGGAACATCAAAAACGACTTAAATAGAAAGGGAAAAACCCATGAGCGACATTCAGGATCGCCTGATTCCCATTAAGCTGGAAGAGGAAATGCAGAAGAGCTTCATCGCCTACTCCATGGCGGTGATCATCAACCGCGCCCTGCCGGACGTGCGCGACGGTTTAAAGCCCGTGCATCGCCGCATCCTCTACGATATGAACGAGCTGGGCATGACGCCGGATAAGCCCTTCCGCAAATCCGCCCGCATCGTGGGCGACGTGCTGGGCAAATTCCATCCCCACGGCGACAGCAGCGTGTACGACGCCATGGTGCGTCTGGCCCAGGATTTCAACATGCGCTATATGCTGGTGGAGGGCCAGGGCAACTTTGGCTCCGTGGACGGCGACGGCGCGGCCGCCATGCGTTACACCGAGGCCCGCATGGCCAAGATCACCCAGCACCTGATCGGCGAAATCGACAAGGACACCGTCGATTTCATGCCCAACTTCGACGAGACCCTGATGCAGCCCACCGTGCTGCCCGCCCGGTTCCCGAACCTGCTGGTGAACGGCTCCAGCGGCATCGCCGTGGGCATGGCCACCAATATCCCGCCCCATAACCTCACCGAGGTCATCAACGGCGCCATCTGCCTGATGGATAACCCCGACGCCAGCCTGGACGACCTGATGGAGCACATCAAGGGCCCGGATTTCCCCACCGGCGGCGTCATCCTGGGCCGCAGCGGCATCCGTGAGGCCTATCACACGGGACGGGGCCGCATCCTGGTGCGGGCCAAGTCCGAGGTGGAGGAACTGCCCAATGGCCGGGGCCGCATCGTCATCACCGAGATCCCCTACGGCGTCAACAAGGCCAAGCTGGTGGAGAAGATCGCGGAGCTTGTGCACGAAAAGCAGCTGGACGGCATCAGCGATATCCGCGACGAGAGTGACCGCCACGGCATGCGCATCGTCATCGACTTAAAGCGCGACGTGCAGCCGCAAGTCGTGCTGAATTTCCTGTACAAGCACACCCAGCTGCAGGACACCTTTGGCGTCATCATGCTGGCCCTGGTGCACGGCGAGCCCAAGATCCTTTCCCTGCGGGAGATGCTGTACTGGTACATCGAGCACCAAAAGGACGTGGTGACCCGCCGCACCAAGTATGACCTGGACAAGAGCCTGGCCCGCGCCCATATTTTGGAAGGCCTGCTCAAGGCCATGGACAACATCGACGAGATCGTCCATATCATCCGCCACAGCAAGGATACCCCCACGGCCAAGCAGGAGTTGATGGACCGCTTTGAATTCAGCGACAAGCAGGCCCAGGCCATCCTGGATATGCGTCTGGCCCGCCTGACCAACCTGGAGGCCGACAAGCTGCTGGCTGAGTATCAGGAATTGGAAAAGACCATCGCGTACCTGCAAAGCATCCTGGCGGACGAAAAGCTGCTGATGAGCGTCATCAAGGACGAGCTTTCCGCCATCCGCGACAAATTTGGCGACGAGCGCCGCACAGAGATCGGCATTTTGGACGGCGAGATCGACGTGGAGGACCTGATCCCCGTGGACGACATGGTGGTCACTCTGACCCACTTCGGCTACGTCAAGCGTCTGCCCCGCAGCACCTATCGCGCCCAGGGCCGCGGCGGCAAGGGCGTGGTGGGCCAGAACCTGCGGGACGAGGACTACACCGAGCAGATCCACGTGGTCAATACCCACGAGCCCATCATGTTCTTCACCTCCCGCGGGCGCTGCTACATGATGAAGTGCTACGAGATCCCCGAGGCCGGGCGCACCGCCCGCGGCACCGCCATCGTGAACCTGCTGCAATTGCAGACCGGCGAAAAGGTGACGGCCATGATCCCCATGCCCAAGGACATGGAGGGCAAATATTTGATGATGGCCACCCGGAACGGCCTGATCAAAAAGACGCCCCTGGACGAATTTGCCAACCTGCGCAAGAGCGGCCTCATCGCCATCATTCTGCGGGAGGACGACGATCTGGTGGACGTGGAGCTGACCGACGGCGACAGCGTGCTGCTGCTGGGCACCCGTCAGGGCCGCGCCATCCGCTTTGACGAGAAGGCCGTGCGCAGCATGGGCCGCGCCAGCCACGGCGTGCGCAGCATGAAGCTGAAGGAAGGCGACGAGGTCATCAGCATGTGCGCCGTGACCGAGGACGCCCTGGTGCTCTCCATCACTGAGAACGGTTACGGCAAGCGCACCAGCCCCGACGAATACCGCGAAACCAACCGCGGCGGTCAGGGCGTGGCCGCCATGAACCTGACGGACAAGACGGGCCTCTTGGCCGCCCAGCTGATGGTGAAGGATGACGAGGACATCATCCTGATTACAGACGACGGCACCGTGATCCGTACCGCCGTGGATACCATCCGTGTTTGCGGACGCAACACCCAGGGCGTGCGCCTGATGCGCGTGGGCGACAATGCCCGCATCGTGGGCGTGGCCCGCACCGAAAAGGAAGAGGCTGAGGAGGCCCCCGCCCCGGCGGAGGAACCCGAAGCATAATTGAAAAATGAAAAGCCGCCGGCCTTTGCCGCGGCTTTTCGTTTCATCGGGGAAGGGTATGACGGGGCGTTCTCTCTATCCGAAACCAAATATACTGAAAGGAGCCGCCTATGAAGATCACCATCCGGCCCGCCACGGAGGAGGATTACGACATTCTGAACGAATTGCGCCGCCAGGTGAACGACCTGCATGTGCAGGGCCGCCCGGATATCTTTCGTCCGGGGTTCGGGGAGGAATTGCAGCGGCATCTGCTGAATTATTTTCACTCGGACGCCAACAGCGCCATTGCGGCGGAGGCGGAGGGCCGCGTGGTGGGCTTCGCCCTGGTGGATTTCATCCGCCGTCCGGCCTCGCCCTATAACCTGCCCCGGGATTTCTACCATGTGGCGGAAATCGGCGTGGACCCGGCCTTTCAGCGCAAGGGCGTGGCCAGGCTGCTTCTGGCCTATATGAAACGGGACGCGCTGGAACGGGGCTTTGACAAGATCGAACTGGACGTGTGGAGCTTCAATCGCAGCGCCCTGGCCTTTTACGAGGCCGCGGGCTTTCGCACCTATCGGCGGTATATGGAATTGCCGCTGGATGGGAAAGCGGAAAAGCGCCCCGCGGACGGCCCGGCCATCCACCTGATCTGCGGCAGGATCGGCAGCGGCAAAAGCACCTTTGCCCGCCATTTGGCCCGGCAGAAAAACGCCGTGATCCTCTCCAGCGACGATCTGACCGCCGCCCTGCCCTGCGATCACGACGCCTCCTATCCCGTGGTGCATGATTTTTTGCGCAAGAAGGCGCTGGAAATCGCCCGGCGCGGCACGGATGTGATCCTCGACTGGGGCTTCTGGCATCGGCGGGACCGGGAGGAGATCGCCGCGGAAATCACCCAGGCGGGCCTGCGTCCGCTGTGGTATTACATGGACACCCCCGAGGCCCAGAACCGGGCCTTCATCGCGCGGCGCAACGCCGATCCCGGTCCCGGCGACTTCTATGTGGACCCGGGCCTGGCCGCCAAGTGCCAGGCGCAGTTTGAGCCCCCGGCAGCCCGGGAGATGGACTTCACCGTGCGCTGCCTGGAGCAAGGAACATATCAAATCACAGAAAGGAAGAACATGCCATGATCCTGGATACCGTGGAACGCCTGCCCCTGTACGCCGATCTGATCCCCGGAGCGCGGGAGATCGCCGCCGCCTTTGCCGCCTCCGACCCCGCCGCCGCGCCCTGTGAGGTGCGGGAAAAGCGCTATGCCACCAAGGCCGACGCCCAGCGCCGCTACGAGGTGCACGATCACACCATCGACCTGATGATCGCCCGGGGCGGAGCCGAAGTCATCCACATCTGCTCCCTGGAGGGCATGGAGCCCGCCGAGGAGCTCAAGGACGACGGGCGCAAGCTGAACGGCCCCATTCACGGCAGCGCCGTGCAGCTGGACGCCGGATATTTCTGCGCCATCTTCCCCGGCGAGACCCATGCCGTGGGCGGCCAGGTGGAAGGCCAGGCCGGGGAAATCGATAAATGGGTGGTCAAGGTGCGGCTGTAAGGGAACCTGGAAAACAGAAATTTGTTGGGGTTACGATGGGGCTTTTCCGGGGCCTTCCGGCCCGCTTTCCGCTAAAAATGATCCACAGGATCATTTTTCGAGCGCTCCAAGCCCCCATACCCCACCGGGGTGCAGGTTGCACCCCGGACCCCGCCAATGGCGGATGCTGCTTGACTTCTACAACCAGCAGTTTTCCGCAGCTGCTTGGATAACGCAGTCCACCGCTTCCGGGCAGCCAGCTTCGCTGGCGCGCTGTGCTGCACGGCGCACAGCGAAAACCGGCGTCAGGCCGGAGAAAAT
>CACZLE010000082.1 GCA_902781945.1 uncultured Eubacteriales bacterium
CAGGAAGCTGAACACCACGCCCACGCCCAGGGCCTTGGCCGCCTGGCCCTTGGCCACCAGGGGATGGCCGTCAAAGCAGGTAGCCACGCTGGAGGGGGTACCGGGGATGCGCAGCAGGATGGCGGAGATCAATCCGCCGGAGATGGCGCCGATGAACAGGGCCATCAGCAGGGTCATGGCATCCGCGGAAGCCATGGCGTAGGTAACAGGAAGGAACAGTGCGATGGCCATGGTGGCGGAAAGGCCGGGCAGCGCACCGAACACGATGCCGACCGCCACGCCGATGAACATCAGAAAGATGCCGGTGGGCGTCAGTACGGTTGAGAAGCCGGTTGCGATCAAAGAACCTATCGACATACGGACACCTCCTTGCTCAATAGCCCAGCAGCGCTTCGATCGGGCCGCGCGGGAGCATCTGGGAAAGGCCGATGCGGAAGGCGATGAAGGCGATGATGGTGAATACGACCGCCACGATGGCGAACAGCGGCAGGTTGCGCTTTTCCTTCGGGGCCAGGATGGTGATCTGGCCGAACAGGAAAACGACAGTGGAGAGGATGAAGCCGAGCGTCGGCAGGATCACGATGTAAAGGCACATGGCGACGAAGGTCAGCGCCACGGAAGCCAGATCCACCTTGCTCATTTTTGCGGCGACTGCCTCATCATCCTGCCGGAAGCGGCGGATGCCCTGATAGATCAGCACCAGGGAGAGAATGGCCAGCAGGATGCCCAGCAGGGTGGGGAGCACCTGGGCATTGGCGTAACTGGGCGTCATCTTGGGCCTGGTCTTGATCTGCCGGGCGAAGATGATGTACGCCACGCTCAGCGCCAGCAGAAAAACGCCAAGGATCAGATCCCTGCATTTTTTGAACGACAGCTTTTGAGTTGACATAGAATACCTCCTTTAATGTAATGAGCAATTCCCTTCGCTGGGATACATGCAAAAATCGTGCCAACTTTGAGAATAAAGCAAAATAATGTGCCAGAGATTTTCGCTCCCTCGTATCGAGGAATGAAACATGTTAAATTCTGTTCACGTTTGCCCGCGGTGGCGCTCCCGGCGATTGGAAGCGCTGTCTGCGCTGATTGCCGTGAAAATCGCCATGTTGGCAACCTGCGTTTCGCTGGTTTCACAATGATTTCAATATGAAATCATGATTGATTTCAAAATGAAATCTTCTGATAAATTCGGAATGAAAAGCACCAGGATAGACAATAATCGCAAGAACCCGCGGCGGAATGGAGTTCAAGCGTGAAATCTTAGAAAAGCGGATGTTTCTATTTATAAATATGATAGATCGCGTTTTGCGAAAAATGTTTTTTCTTTTTTGCTCGGTTGGCATGCTTTTTGCATGATATAGGGCAAAGGGGCGAAAGCCTCAAAAATCAAAGGAGGAACTTCCCATGAAAAAACTTCTTGCTCTCCTGCTGATTGCCATCATGAGCCTGACGGCTGTATCGGCGCTGGCTGAATGGCCGGAACGCTCCATCGAGCTGATCGTGCCCGCCAATCCCGGCGGAGACACCGACGCCAACGCCCGTGCCCTGGCCGCCGCTCTGAAGGAAGAGCTGGGCTGGGACGTGATCGTCACCAACATGGCCGGCGGCTCCGGCGCTCTGGCCTTTGAAGACGCTCTGGCCAATCCCAGCGACGGTTACCGCTATGTGTTCTATCACAATGGCGGCGTCACCAGCGAGCTGATGGGCATGTATGATTTCAACATCGTGGATGACTTCAAGCTGGCCGGCATGCCCTTCATGGATTATTCCAACGCCTTCCTGATCAATGCCGAGAACGGCAAGTTCACCGACGTGGAGTCCATGGTTGCCTACATGAAGGATCATCCCAACGAGGTCACCTTCGCCACTGAGACCGGTAACTTCACCCACCTGCAGGTGCTGGCTTTCGAAGCCGCCGCGGGCGTGAAATTCAACATCGTGGACGCCGGCACCGCCGCGCAGAAGATCACCGAGCTGCTGGGCAAGCGCCTGGACGTGATCGGCACCCAGGCTGGCCTGGTGCGCGACTATCTGACCACCAACCAGTTCATCTGCGTGGGCACCTTCGCTGAGAACAGCCTTTCCATGGGCGATCTGCAGCTCAAGTCCTTCAAGGAGCAGGGCTATGACGTGGTCTTCTCCAAGTTCTTCTATCTGGCTGCCCCCAACGCCGTGGATGACGCCGTGATCGATGCCATGAACGCCGGTCTGGCCAAGGTGGTGGACAACGCCAAGCTGAAGGAATATGCCGAGAACGCTCTGCTGGAGATCTCCAGCATGACCCCCGCCGAGACTGAAGCCTACTACACCGCTCAGAGCGAAGTGTACGGCGAGTATCTGGCTGACTACATCGATTAATCTCAGGCAAGCAGGGCACGCCCCCCGCGGGCGTGCCCCTTCCCCGGGATCGGAAAACAAAAAACTCTTCCCGCGCATCGTATAGCCGCCGTGGGCAAACGGCGGATATACACGGAAAGAGGACACGCGCTCCTTGTGCAAAAAGCGTATGACGCAGATATTATACTGGAAAACGCCGCGGATTGCAAACAAAAATTTAATCGGCGAAAGGATGCGCTTTGGCGCCTGGCGCATCCCCGGAATAATAAAGCGGCATCGCTTTAAAAGCAAACGAAACCAGTTTTCCTCACGACTTCAAATCAAAAAAGGAGAAGAACCATGAAGAAATTGATCGCTTTGCTGCTGGCCGCGCTGATGGTGCTGAGCGCCTTCGCCGCCATCGCCGAACAGACTGCCGAAACGGAAGAAGCCCCCGCCCACGTGCTGGGTGAAGACCCCATCTACGACGCCATTGTGATCGAACCCAACAGGCTGCAGGAATACGCCAGCACCGTGACCCCCGCCGATGAGGTGAAGGCCAACACCACCCTGGCTGTTGCCTACTCCGCCATTCCCCTGAGCAGCGCCAAGACCAATCCCGTGGCCCGTCCCCAGATCATCTGCGGCGTGAACTCCAAGACCTCCGACGATGAGCTGAAGATGTGGAAGCAGATGGGCATCAACGCCTGCGAGCTCTCCATCAGCGCTGATGAGCTGACCTATGAAGCCCTGTATCCCGTGGTGGAGCGCCTGCGCAACTTCGAGAACGGCGGCTTTGAGATCCTGCTGGCCAGCTATGGCAAATATCAGAAGGACACCATCATCCACCTGCAGCTGGAAGGCTGGGAAGAAGAAATTGAAAAGTTCAACGATTATCTGCGCCTGATGCAGCAGGTCGGCATCAAGACCGTGGCCATCGCCTGGCAGCCCAACGGCATCAGCCGCTCCGGCGACACCCCCAAGATGATCCACGGCGCGAACGCCGGCGCCACCAATATGGAAGGCATCGATCCCTTTGAGCTGAAGAACGACCGTTACTACAGCCGTGAGGAAATGTGGAAGACCTTTGGCGATTTCCTGGAGCGCGTGCTGCCCGTGTGCGAAGAGACCGGCGTGCGCATGGCCCTGCATCCCAATGATCCTCCCGTTCCCTATCTGGGCGGCGTGGGCAGCCTGATCATGAGCGCCGACGATTATCGCCGCGCCTTCGACCTGGCCAACGACAGCCCCTACCTGGGCATGAAGCTGTGCACCGGCTGCTGGACGGAAGGCGGCCTGCTGTTCACCGACGATATGCTGGGCGATATCGATGAGTTCGTCCGCCGCGGCAAGGTGTTCGAAGTGCACTTCCGCAATGTTTCCGCTCCCCTCAACGCCGACTACAGCGGCTACTTTGAGGAGACCCTGGCCGAGGATGGCTATGCCGATATGTATGAACTGATGCTGCAGTTCGTCCGCAGCGGCTACAACGGCCCCATCTTCTGCGACCACACCCATCGCAGCGTGAACAGCGAGCTGCTGGGCTCCAAGACCAACCGCGCCACCAGCGATGCCTGGATCCAGGGCCTGATTTACGCCGCCCGCGCCCAGGTGCTCAAGGAAATCGCCGCCCAGTAAGCTGACTGCACTCAGCTGATGGCTTTTCGCGATTGACCGAGAAAGATCATGAAGGGCAGGGACGGGGTTAAGACCTCCCCCGTCCCTGCCCGGAGGATCGCTCCGGAAAAGTGCCACGCTCGGTTGCTTTCAGCCCCGCGTGGCACTTTTCCATATAAACCGATATTGTTGCAAACGACAAGGAGGAAACGCCTATGAAACGGTTTCTTGCGCTGATCCTGACATTGATCCTGTTCCTTTCCGTGACGGGCGCTGCCTCCGCGGCGAAGATCGTGCAGCCCTTTGAAAACGAATATTTCAAGATTTTCATTCCCGGTGATTGGACCATTGACCTTTCCTCCGTGCAGGATTACTTTGGCGCCATCGACCTGGGCTTCGCGTATTCGCCCGATGAAAGCATGCTGCTGGAAGCCAGCCTCTTTTTCTACGGAGATTGGGCGCAGGATTCCCTGTGGGCCGCCTCCAACGACACCTGGGATGATTATATCGAGTTCGTCATGGATGACCTCAAGGATGAAAACCCGGAGCTGGTCAAAACCATTTACGCGGGCCAGTTCCCCGGCGTGATCATCCGCGGCACCAACGACCATGGCTCCTATCTGTATGGCGAGATCATGGTTAACGCCTATGCCTACGGTTTTTACTTCTACCTGCTCAATGAGGATGGTTCCGTCAATTCGGACATCACTGAGGAGAACGTGGAGATGTTCCAGAGCATTCTGGAAACCTTCAGCCTGAATTACTGAAAACTGACGGGCAAATCAACGATTTCCGCGGCCGGGATGGCGCAGGCCGCCGCAAGAACGCTGCCATCGGCCTTTGATGATTGATGGATTTGTCCTTTGAAGTGGCCGCAGCCGGGCTGATCCTTTGTCGGATCGGCCCGGTTTTTTGTATTTCATCTTGAAATGTTTTATCTTTCCTGTTATGATGGAGGTGAAATGGGGTGCTGAATATGATCCAAATCGCCTTCGTGGTGCCCGATCCCGCCATGGTCGAGGTGGTGCATAAGGCCTGGGCGCTGCATGAAAAGATATTTGGAAAAAGTAAGGACCTGCGCTATACGGTGGATTGCGAGATCCAGCCGGATGTCATTCTTTCTCAACACTACAACGCGGACGTGATTGTCAGCCGCGGCGGCACCGCCGCCGAGATGAAGGAACGGAATATCCTGATGCCGGTGGTGGAGATCCCCATTACCAGCGGCGATATATCCGCCTCCATCCGCCGGGCCATCGCGGCCCACGGAGAGATGCCTGTGGGCGTGGTGGGCACTGTCAACACCATCCGCGGCGTGCATTTTATGCAGGAGGAATTTCCCTTCCCGGTCAAGTCATATCCCACCTCCAGCGTCAACATCCGCGACCTGGTGGATGGCATGGAACGGGCGGTGGCCGACGGGTGCAAATTGATACTGGCCGGGCACCGCACCTGCCATTACTGCGAGGAGCACGGCATCCCCGCGGGGCTGATCTATTCCTCGGAGGAGTCGGTGTTCCTGGCCATCACCGAGGCCAAGCGCAGCGCCAACGTGGCCCAGATCGAAAAGCAAAACAGCATGATCTTCCGCGGCGTGGTGGAGCATGTGACCGAGGGTATCATCGCCGTGGACAAGGATAACCTGATACGCACCTTCAACCCGGCGGCGGCCCAGCTGCTGGGACGGAAGGGACAGGATTGCATGGGCCAGCCCGTGCACCTGGCGCTGCCGGAGGGGCGGCTCAGCGCCATCCTCACCGGCAGCCAGAGCTATACCAACGAAATCGTGCGCATCAACGGCACCAACTGCGTACTCAACTGCGTTTCCATGATCCATGATGGCCAGCGGCTGGGCACGCTGGTCACCTTCCAGGCTGAGCAGGCCATCGCCAGCGCGGAAAGCCGCCTGCGGGATCGGCTGCGGGTCAGCGGCCACGTGGCCCGGTATCATTTCAACGACATCCTGGGGGAGAGCGCCGCCATCCATACCGCCATCCGCCAGGCCCAGCGCTTTGCCCGCGTGGACAGCAATATCCTGCTGATGGGCGAAACCGGCACGGGCAAGGAGCTGTTTGCCCAGTCCATCCACAACGAGAGCGAGCGGGCCAACGGCCCCTTCGTGGCTGTCAACTGCGCCGCTATCCCGGAAAACCTGATGGAGAGCGAGCTGTTCGGTTATGAGGGCGGGGCCTTTACCGGGGCCAGCAAAACGGGCAAGCCCGGCCTGTTTGAGGCGGCGCACGAGGGCACCATCTTCCTGGACGAGGTCAGCGAGATCCCGCTGACGCTGCAAAACCGCCTGCTGCGCGTGATCCAGGAGCGGGAGGTGCGGCGCATCGGCGCCAACCGGGTGATTCCGGTGAACGTGCGTATCATCTGCGCCACCAACCGCGATCTGCTGGAAATGATTCGGCAGGGCCGCTTCCGGGAGGATCTGTATTACCGCCTCAAGGTGCTCAGCGTGCAGCTGCCGCCGCTGCGCAGCCGGGAGGGGGATATGGCGCTGATCATGCAGCATTATCTCAGCTATTACGCCCGCAAATTCGGCAAGGGGCAGATCACCCTGTCCCCGGAGGCAGCCAGCCGCATTTCGGAATACGCCTGGCCCGGCAACATCCGGGAGATCCGCAACATCAGCGAGCAGCTGGCGGTGCTGTGCGAAAGCGATTTGATCACCGCCGCCGACGCGGCCTCCGTCCTGCCCCTGGAGCAGACGCAGCAAAAGACCTTTGTGCTGCAGGAGAATGGCGATCCTACCCTGAGCAGCCTGCAAAAGCGCCAGATCGCGGAGGTGCTCTCCCGGGCGAAAAGCCGCAGGGAAGCGGCGGAAATGCTGGGCATCAGCAAAACCACCCTGTGGCGCAAGTGCAAGGAGCTGGGATTGGAGTGATGCATTGATGAGCAGAAAAATCGTGGCCGCCATCTCGGCGCTTGAGCCCAGGCACCGGGCCCTGATTGCCGAGGCCGCCCGTAAAAACGGTTTTGAGGCCCTTTTCTTTGACAGCGACGCCGCGGCGATGCCCCATATTTCCGATGCCGAAATCGTGTTTGGCCAGTCGGCGGCCCTGGCGAAAAACGCTCCGGCCTTGCACTGGCTGTGCACGCCCTCGGCGGGGGTCAATCAATTTCTGGGAGAGGGCGTATTCGCCTCCCCCGACGCCGTGCTGACCAATTCCAGCGGCGCTTACGGCGTGACCATCGCCGAGCATGTGGTGATGGTCATACTGGAGGCGCTGCGCCGCCAGTCCGAATACAGCGCCATCGTCAGCCGCCGGGAATGGGTGCGCAATCTGCCGGTGCGCTCCATCAGGGACAGCCGCGTGGCGCTGCTCGGCACCGGGGATATCGGCCAGGAATGCGCCATCCGTCTGCGGGCCTTCGGCCCGGCGTCGCTGACCGGCGTCAACCGCGGCGGCCGCAATCCCCGGGAGCTGTTTGACCGCATCGTGCCCCAGGAGCAGCTGGACAGCCTGCTGCCCGATACGGATATCCTGATCATCTCCCTGCCCGGCACGGCGGAAACCCTGCGCATGCTGGACGCCCGCCGCCTGGCCCTGCTGCCCGACGGAGCCCTGATCGTCAACGTGGGCCGGGGAACGGTGATCGATCAGCCCGCCCTCTAAAAGGAGCTGCGCGCAGGCCGCCTGTGCGCCGCCCTGGATGTATTCGAGCGGGAGCCCCTGTTCCCTGAGGATCCCCTCTGGGATTGCCCCAACCTGCTGATCACCCCCCACGTGGCGGGCAATATGACCCTGCCGTATACCAAGGATCGCATTGTGGCGCTGTTCCTGGAGGACTTTGGAAATTACTGCGCCGGCAGGCCGATGGCGCGGCAGGTGAATCTGAAAAAAGGATATTGACGCGCGGGATCGGCGCGCTGCTTTGAATCGTTCGCGATGCTAATTCCCGGCCGGAAGGTTTTGCTTTCCGGCCGGGAATTTTGTAGCTAAGCCCGCGCTAAGAAAACGCCGAATTTGTTGATGTTCTCAGCTCCGCCCTTTATACTGAAACCGTCAGCTTTTGTTGTTGCGGCATTCCCTTCATCGTGCCAATAAGCGCTGATTTATATCACAAAGGAGTGTTATCATGCAATTCAAAAGGTACAAGGATATCCTGTTTGGCGGCGTGACGCTGGCGCTGAGCGGGGCCTATCTGATCTGCGCCACGCAGATCAAGACTCGTCCCAAGCTGACGCCCGGCTACGCCAACGCGAAGATCATCCCCCTGCTTTTGGGCGGCCTTCTGGCTGTGCTGTCTGTGATGTGCATCCTGCAGGGCGTGCGCAAAATGAAGGACGCCGCGGCGGAAAAGCAGCAAGACAAAGCCGGCAAAGGCGATTTGCTGACGGTCACGCTGACCTTCGCCGTGATCCTGGGCTATATTGCCATTCTGCCCAGGCTCGGGTTCTGCCTTTCCACCATGATCTATCTGTTCCTGCAGATGCTGGTGCTCGCGCCGAAGGAAAAGCGGAATTATCCGCTGTTCGCCGCGGTTTCCGTGGGCTTCACCGCCATCGCGTTCGTGGCCTTCCGGATCGGATTGCAGCAGCTGCTGCCCCGCGGCCTGATCGAAAGCCTGCTGGGCTTCTGATCCGGCGGAAAGGAGAAATAACATGTCTACCCTGCAATTGATCGGGGCCGGCTTTGGCACTGTACTGACGCCCACCGGCATCTTCCTGATGCTCATCGGCGTGGCTGTCGGCATCGTGTTCGGCGCGCTGCCCGGCCTTTCCGCCACCATGGCCATCGCGCTGTTCCTGCCCGTCACCTACGCCATGACCTCCTCCAACGCCATGACCCTGCTGATGGCTCTGTTTATCGGCGCCATCTCCGGCGGATTGATCTCCGCCATCCTGCTGCGCATCCCCGGCACCCCCTCCAGCGTGGCTACCTGCTTTGACGGCCATCCCCTGGTGGCCAAGGGCCAGGCGGCCAAGGCCCTGGGCGTGGGCGTGGTGTTCAGCTTCCTG
>CACZLE010000083.1 GCA_902781945.1 uncultured Eubacteriales bacterium
TTCCAGGCTGTCGAACACATACTCGATGTGGCTGCTGGTCAGCTGGTCAAACCGCTGATGCACCAGCTCCAGCGGGTACTGCTTGCGGGAAATCGTGAAATACTGGCAATTCGCGGAATAGACCTCCACCATGATGGACACGATGTTGTCAAGATCGTCCGCGTTGAGGGAATCCTTCAAGATGTCGTATTCGATCTGCTCTTTCACCCGGAAGGTCAGCTGCCGCAGCGTGAGCCGCTTTTGCAGCCCTTCGATGCCGGTACTCCGCATCATGGCGGAACAGACCGGGATAGATGGATGGACAATGGATGGATTCAGATAGGACATTGCAGGATTTAATCCCAATTTTTCTTTTTGGTTTATTGATCCGTAAGTATTTAATTGGGCGGGCAGAACCAGCGAAGGTACCGCCGCCGCGGGAATTACCTGCGTGGGCTTTTCCAATACTGGCTTCTCCCGAACAGGAAAAGCAGGCGCGCATGGAACAGGCTGGACCGGCGCTTCCGCCGCGTTCTTCTTTTCTGCCGGAGCAGGGGAAAGATCGGCAACCGGCTTATCCACCGCTTCCAGAGGTTTTTCGTAGATGGTATAGACCGATTCGCCCATCCGACCGTTTTCTTTTCGTTCCCGAAAGCGGGTCACATAGCCGTTTTTCTCCAGTTCCCTGATGCCTTCCCGGACGGAATCCACGCCGTCCTTGCAGATGGCGGCAAGGCCCCGAATGGAAAACTGCCAGTGATCCACCGGCAGCGAATACATCAGGGACAGCAGCCCTTTGGCTTTGAGGCTCAACCGTTCATCCCTCAGATGAATATTGGACATTTTTGTGTAGTTCTCCATTTCCGCACGAATTACAGCAGACACGATATTTCCTCCTTCGCGCCGGGCTCACCGGGCCCGGCCGCACTTTATTTATCGTTTTTTTGCTGGCGCTTTCTGTGCCGCATGATCTACAGCGATTGCTGTTTTTTCTTGAGCTGGCTTTGATACCAGGCTTTGACGAGCTTCAGGACGATTGCCTCGATGCGGTCGATCGTCCAGGACTTGGGGAAGTATTTACGGATTTGCGGGTTGTTGAGATAGGACTTGTCCTGGGTGGGCTTCTTGGTTTCCGCCATGACGCCGCGCAGCAGATCGTCCGTGAGCTTTCCTTCCTGGCTGGCCTTTTTCAGCCGCTGGGCCTGGGACAGCGAGGGCGTCGTCTGCGCTTCGTCCATGGCAGCAGCAAGCCTTTCCTGCTCCTCCGGCTTCAAAAAAGAAAGCTCCACGGCGGGATTGAAAGCTAACTTCCGATCATCCACCATGTGGAGCAGGGATGGTTCCAAGCTGGTCAGACGGATGGTGCGCTGTACCTGGGATCGGCTCAAATTGCTTTGTTCCGCTATCCTTTCATCTGTCCTATTCAACTTCGTCCCAACTTGGGACGAAGTTGCAAAGACTTGTTTTCCCTGGTGTTTCAGCGCCTCCATCTTCATTTTCAGGGCAAAAGCCCGCTCGCTGGGCAGGATGTTTTCCCGCTGCAAATTGGTGTCCACCATAGCGATTGCCCGGATACGATCTCATAGCCGCCCTCCGGACGGATACGGGCGATCCCCGGCAGCAGGACGCCGCATCCCTGGATGCTGGCTGCCATTTCCCGCATCTTCTCGTCGTCCACGACCCGGAACGGATGATTGGGAAAAGGATGCAGCTCCGACAGCGGCAGGAATACGACCTGTTCCGCCGCCTGCTCCGGCGAATCCTTGCGGCTCAAGCGTTACCCTCCCTGCCAGAATACCGGGGATCGGGAACGCGGGCGCTCCTCAAAAGAGCTTCCATGATTGCCCGATCATCCTTTTCAGGCGCGTATTTGCGCTCGCAGATCGGACAGACCTGCCGCCCTTCCGGGATGATCTCTCCGCACATTACGCAGCGATCTTCCATCGGTCATCCTCCTTCCTGTTCATCAGGGATCGGAAACGGGATGATCGGCGCATAACCGGCCTGCGCCATCTTCTGATAGATGAAGGCGCGGCCTTTCTGCGTCCACTTCATGCAGAGGGCGACATGCTCATTCCCACAGGCGTCGTGATACAGCGCCGTTTCCGTGCGCGTATAGCCCCTCTGCGCGTACCGGGCATACAGCGTCCAGGTGCCGTTGCGCTTGTACTGGATGTTCTGGGCATGGAGAAACTTGTTCATGCGCATAGCCGACCAGCCGAAATCCTTGGCGATCAGCGTGATGGGGATAGCGTCCGGGCAGGAAAGAACAGCGTCAAAATATTCCGCCTTGGGCTGCATGACGCCGATCCTATTCTCCTGGCAGCTCAATTCGCGCAGGAGCAGCTTGTTCTGCTCGTCGATCTGCCTGTGCCGGACACGCTCCAGTTCAGCCGCCCGCGCATGGACAGCCAGGTAGTCGTTCCATGCCTCCTCGATCCCCAGGACATACTGGCGGCATTTCTTTCCGATCTCCGTGCGTTGGAGCAGGCAGATCTCCTTGGCCATGCCCAGCGACAGCAGATGAACGTGCTGCACCTGGGGCATCGCCGCGCCGTCCGCGGCACGGCGGACAATTTTGTCCGCCGTCGTGTAGTCGATCCCCTCGGTGAAGCCGTACTCGCACATCCGGGGGAACCACTTGCGGTAGGGGGTATTGCATTGAAGCGCCCGATGCAGATCAATACCCACTACCTTTGGCCGACCGTCCCTGCCTTGAATGACGGGAATCATCTCATTCATCATCATCACCTCCAAAAATCAAAAAGACGCCCAGATGAATGAATTAATCTGAGCGTCTGATAGAGCAGCGCATAATACGCCGCCATTCTATTGAATTGTGTTTTCTTTCATCAAGGAAAGGCGTGTGTAGGGCAAAATTTAATTGAAGCAAAGGGGCACGTGTGAACAAACTATGAACAGATGTATATTATTCATTTGTTCATCCAGTAGATGAAATGTAGCAAGTAGCTTCTGCTTTCGAGAATTGCAATGGGTTTACATGGAGGGGCGGTGTGGTAGCCTGACGCAGGCGCCAGCCAAGGAGCCGCCTATTCGGATGGCGGCTACGGGGATGGCGCCAAGGCTGGCCTCCACACCGCCAGAGGCTCCATGTCAACCCTTGCAATCGCAGAAAGCCCCCTTTTCTTTTGAAATGAATCGGCTTTCTATTGAATTACCATTAGGAGCACTTTTGCTCACATTTGGAGCCCCAATGCTCCACTTTTAGGTTGCCGAACACAGAAAGGCGCTTGGAGGATTGTATCCAAGCACCTATGCCACTATTTTTGGCTTCATTTTGTCCCTTATTTTGCCTGTTTTTTTGTGTTAGCGTAACAAACCTCCTTTCCGGGACAGATTTTTCGCTGCCATTTCAGGGCTGGAAAGGGACTGATTTCGCAGCGGCAAACGGCGCAACCCCTTGTAAAATAAGGGCTTCTCCGTTTTTTCCTATTATACCATAAGGGCACACATACGCGACCCTGGCCCTGCAAAACGGCGTGGATGTGAAGACGGTTTCCAACAATTTAGGGCATGCGACAGTGGCTTTCACGATGGATAAATACGTGCATGTTTCTATGACTATGCAGAAAGACTGCGTTTCAAAAATGGAGTTTTTCATTGCTTCGTTATAAAAACTGTGGCATAACTGTGGCATAGAAACGAAAAAACCCTTGAAAAATCAAGGGTTTTTTGGCGGAGAAGGAGAGATTTGAATTCTGTGGGAAATCTGAAATTTGATAGTATTATACTAAAATCCGTGTTAATAAATCTAATTGTTCTATTACTTTATACCAAACAATAATAATGCGTGCTAATCCAGTTGTGGCATGTTTGTGGCATTGGCTTGGTTTCTGTTGAATGGTTTTCGTCAAGCATATTCATACAAACGGAGGAGAATCAAATGAAACAGAACAATAAAACCAACATTGACCTGCCCGCTAACACTCATGATGCCAGGAACGGCCTGAATTACACCCTGCATGGTGATTACTATCTGCCGGATATCATAGTTGATCCTGTAATACCTTTAGGCAAGTACGGCAGAGCGAGATTGCAGTATTTGAAAGAGCATCGCTCCAATGATTTCACCCGTCTGCTGCTCTCTGGGAAATTGTATGTCGACTTGAATGAAACGGATGCTGAAGCTCAACGCTTGCTGGAAACAATAATCCCGGCGATGGCGAAGCAGGCAGGTGCTACGGAAAAACTGAAAGCTGTTGATCCATCGCAATGGATCGGTATGATGAACGTCTTCAAAGCCCAGGTGGAGGAAATGATCTGGAAAGAATTGATCTGTGTATAATAGAACCAAAACCAGCCGCTTCCTCAGAGGCGGCTGGTTTTATCGTATGGGATTTCATTGCACAATGATTGCATCACAGAAACCGTACCGTCATTCAGCTTGCAATGCGTCGTATCCTTCTTCGCCGGTGCGGACACGCACCACGTTTTCCACGTCCTGCACAAAGATTTTCCCATCGCCGATATGGCCGGTGTGGAGCACGCTGCGGGCGGTGTCGATTACCTGGCGAACAGGTACTTTGCTGACCACGATATCCACCTGCACTTTGGGCAACAGGGTCACTTCCACAGGCGTACCGCGGTAGTATTCCGGCTTGCCCTTTTGCATGCCGTAGCCCATCACGTTGGTGACGGTCATGCCGGTGATGCCGATTTTGTTCATAGCTGTTTTTAGGCTCTCCAGGCTGGCGGGACGGCAAATGATCTGTACTCGGGTGTAGACAGGCGTGTCAGGCGCTTTTTCTTTTGCCTTGCGAGGCGCTTCCGCAGCTTCAATTGGAGCGGGCATCGGCACGATCTCCCCTTCGGCCAGGCTGCCGTCCGGCAGGATGGAGAAGCCGGAATAGGCGGTAACCAGGCCATGCTCGCTTCGATCCAGGCCCATCGCTTCATCCGCAGCGTCAGCACGAAGGCCAATCGTCTTTTTGATCAGTGCGAACACCAGGGAAATCACCACAGCTGTCCAAACGATGGTGCTGCCTACGCCCAGCAACTGGATACCCAGGAACTTGAACCCGCCGCCATAAAACACGCCCTTCATGGTGGATACGCCGGTGGCGAAAAAGCCTGTCAGGAAGGTGCCCAGCGCTCCGCATACCCCATGCACCGAAATCGCGCCGACCGGGTCGTCGATCTTGACCACCTTATCGAAAAACTCCACCGAAAGCACCACAGCTAATCCGCAGCAGATGCCGATGATGGCCGCACCGAAGGGATTCACCGCGTCGCAGCCTGCCGTGATGCCCACAAGCCCTGCCAAGCTGGCATTGAAGGTCATGGATACATCGGGCTTTCCGAAGCGCATCCAGGTGAAGAGCATGGTCACCAGCGTTGCCAGAGCTGCGGCCAGGTTGGTGTTGAAAAACACAAGGCCTGCGGAGGTGATCAGATCATCGCTATCCATGCCCACGGTGGAAGCGCCGTTGAAGCCGAACCAGCAAAACCACAGGATGAACACGCCCAGGGCGGCGATGGACAGGTTGTGTCCCAGGATGGCCTTGGGCTTGCCGTCCTTTCCATACTTTCCGATGCGGGGCCCCAGCATCTTTGCGCCGATCAGGGCGCATACGCCGCCCACCATATGCACGGCCGTGGAGCCGGCGAAATCATGGAAGCCCATCTCCGCCAGCCATCCGCCGCCCCAGATCCAATGACCGGATACGGGATAGATGAACAGGGAAATCGCTGCGGAGTAAACGCAGTAGGCGGAAAACTTGGTGCGCTCCGCCATAGCGCCGGATACGATGGTGGCGGAGGTGGCGCAGAATACCGTTTGGAAAATGGCGTAGGCCCACAGGGGCACCCCGGCGGGAAGAATGTGACTGTAATCCCCCAGGATGAAGGGATCAATCCAGCCAAAGGCCGCCGTTCCAGCGCCGAACATGATGCCAAAGCCGAACAGCCAGTACAGGGGCGTGCCAATGCAGAAATCCATCAGGTTTTTCATCAGGATATTGCCGGTGTTTTTGGCCCGGGTGAAGCCGGCCTCGCACATGGCAAAGCCTGCCTGCATGAAGAAAACCAGGGCCGCGCCAAGCAATACCCAAATGGTATTTGCGGGAGAATACGTCATGTTCATCACTTCCGTTTCTGTAGAATTTCCAACAAAAAAGGCGCCGGGTGCGTTCAGCACACCCTTGCGCCTTGTTGGAATGATGGCATTTTAGTGCGGGTAGATCGTTTTGTCAATAAGCAGAACAATCTAAAAACAATCAAGTGCCGCTGGCTCCGTAGTTGCTCAGCACCCGCGCCGACGGGTCGTCCACGTTGCAGCCAGGCCAAGATTTGTTGGGCATCCAGTAGTCGGGGATCATTCGCGCCTGGCCGGGATAGAAGGATTCAAACAGCTCCCGGTAGAGCAGACTTTCCTTGGTGAAGGGACGGCAATAATCATATTTCGCTGCTTTTTCCCAAAACTCCTTGTCGGTGTAGGTTCTTTCGGCAAGGGCTTTCAGGTCGTTGACCATGCTGTGGCCCACGGCATCGGAGAAGGCCGCCTTTTGCCGCCACAGGATCTCGTCGGGCAGGATGTGATCGTCGGCAAAGGCCTTGCGGATCAGATACTTGCCCATGTTGTGGGTGTTCATTTTCAGCTCCGGGTCGATGCTCATGGCGTAGCGTACAAATTTGAGATCGCCGAAGGGGACCCTGGCTTCGAGGGAGTTGACCGAAATGCAGCGGTCCGCCCGCAGCACGTCATACACATGCAATTCCCGGATGCGCTTTTCCGCCTCCTCCTGGAAGGCGGCGGCAGAGGGAGCAAAGTCGGTGTACTTGTAGCCGAACAGCTCGTCGGAAATTTCGCCAGTCAGCAGCACCCGCACGTCGGTATGCTCATGAATCCATTTGCACACCAGGTACATGCCAATGGAGGCCCTAATGGTGGTGATGTCCCAGGTGCCCAGCAGTTCCACCACTGTGGGCAGGGCGTCGAGGACATCCTTTTCAGAGATGATCACCTCTGTGTGGTCGCTGCCGATATAATCCGCCACCATGCGGGCGTATTTCAGGTCGATGGCATCCACGTCCATGCCGATGGCGAAGGTGCGGATGGGTTTTTTCAGCATCTTCTGGGCGATGGCGCAGACCAGAGAGGAATCCAGCCCGCCGGAGAGCAGGAAGCCCACCGGCGCGTCGGCATCCAGCCGTTTTTCCACCCCGTCCATGAGCAGACGGCGCAGCTTTGCGCAAACTTCTTCCTCAGTTTTCATGGTGAAATAGCCCACGTAGGCTGGATCGGCGTACTGAATGAATTTCCCGTCCAGCCAGTAATGGCCCGGCGGGAAGGGAAGAATCTGATCACACAGGCCCATCAGGTTCTTGGGTTCGCTGGCAAAGGCCCATGCTCCATCGGGCAGCCTTCCATAATACAAGGGTCGGATGCCGATGGGGTCCCGGGCGGCGATGAGCTTTTGCTGTTCGCCATCCCACAGGATCAGGGCAAATTCCGCGTCCAGGGTCTTGAACATCTCCACGCCGTACTCGTGGTATAGGGGCAGCAGGATCTCGCAGTCGGATTGGCTTTGCAGCTCGTACTTGGCAAGCAATCGATCCCTGAGGGGCCGAAAGCCGTACAATTCCCCATTGCACACCACAGCGTCTCCATTGAGATGAAAGGGCTGCATGCCCCGCTCGTCCAGGCCCATGATGGCCAGGCGATGGAAGCCTAAGTAACCGACGGGGATTCTCTCAAAGCGGCTCATGTCCGGGCCTCTTGAAATCGTGCGGTCAAAGCAGGCTTTCAGGGTTTCTTCCGGGATTTCTTTGCTGGTCACGCCGAAAATGGAACACATAAATGGCACCTCCGTTTGTGGTCGGCTATCGTTCTGATATTTCAGGACGAAGGCCGCCGCTCCGTGGTGCCACCTGATTTGCTTCTTTGCCAGGCTCTTGGAAGCTCCTTTGCTTCCGCCAAGCCCTGACGGCTGTAACGGGCCGTCCATCCCGCCGCCCCTACTTGCCTGATCGGCTTTCAGCTTGGGCTTGGAAGGGTTCTTCTGCTGGGCCGTCATACGGTATTCCCATCCTGCAACCGCTCTCTTGGATGCCCGGACACCAGGGTACTTTGCTTCCGCAACGCTTTGATATGTGAAATTTGCGGGCATTGTAGCACCGGGAAAAGGGCTTTGTCAAGACGGAATACAGCCAAAAAACAGCGGCGCACGAAATACAGCAGGAATACAATCCGCCCTCTTGACTTTGGAAAAAACAGGCAGTACAATGTGCGCAACAAGGCAAGGGAGCCGAGTTGATCGGTTCCCTTGTCCCTTTTTATTTTGTGAAGGAGGCCTTTTCATGAGCAAGTACAGCAAGGAAGACATCATCCGCATGGTGCGGGAGGATGATGTGGAATTCATTCGGATGCAGTTCACCGATATTTTCGGCCAGCTGAAAAACGTGGCCATCACCGCCAGCCAGATCGAAAAGGCCGTGAACGACCAGATCATGATCGACGGCAGCAGCATCGAGGGTTTTGTGCGCATCAACGAAAGCGACCAGTACCTGCGGCCCGATCTGGATACCTTCGCCATCCTGCCCTGGCGGCCCCAGCACGGGAAAGTGGCGCGGCTGATCTGCGACGTGTACAACCCGGACGGCACGCCCTTCGCGGGTGATCCCCGGGGGGTACTGAAAAAGATGCTGAAAAAAGCCGCCGACATGGGGTATTCCTTCAACGTGGGCCCGGAAATGGAATTTTTCCTTTTCCAGACCGACGATCAGGGCCGCCCTACCACCACCACCGGCGATGAAGCGGGCTATTTTGACCTGGGCCCCCTGGACCACGGGGAAAGCACCAGGCGCGAAATCTGCATGACGCTGGAGCAGATGGGCTTTGAAATCGAAGCCAGCCATCACGAGGTAGCCGCAGGCCAGCACGAAATCGACTTCAAATACACCGATGCCCTCACCGCTGCCGACAACATCATGACCTTCAAGCTGGCGGTCAAGACCCTGGCCCAGAAGAACGGCCTGCACGCCACCTTCATGCCCAAGCCGGTATTCGGTATCAACGGCAGCGGCATGCACACCAACATGAGCCTGTTCAAGGACAGCAAAAACGTATTTGCCGATCCCGGCGACAAGCGGGGCCTTTCCAAGGAAGCCTATGCCTTCATCGCCGGCATCTTGGCCCACGTGCGGGGCATGGCGGCGGTGACCAATCCGCTGGTGAACAGCTACAAGCGCCTGGTGCCGGGCTATGAGGCCCCCTGCTACCTGGCCTGGAGCGCCAGCAACCGCAGCGCCCTGATCCGCATTCCCGCCAGCCGGGGCATGGGCACCCGTGTCGAGCTTCGCTGCCCCGATCCCAGCTGCAACCCCTACCTCAACATGGCGGTGTGCCTGGCAGCGGGCCTGGATGGCATTGAAAAGGGCCTGACGCCCCCGGATGAAATCACCGAAAACATCTTTGCTATGGACACCGCGACCCGGGAAGAAAAAGGCATCAAATCCCTGCCCGGCACCCTGCGGGAAGCCATCGACTGCCTGAAGGCCGACGGCGTGATCTGTGACTGCCTGGGTGAGCACGTGCTTTCTCAGTATGTGGAGGGCAAGGAAAAGGAATGGGACGCCTATCGCACCCATGTGAGCAAATGGGAAATCGAACGGTATATCGTCATGTATTGATGCTGTGATCAACCTGGAAAAGGAGGTGAAGCCAGTGGCCAGGATCGTGATCGCCAGCGCTGCAGAAGAAAGCCGGGAAAAGCTGTCCCAGCTGCTGGCTTCCTCCGGGTTTACCGTATTTCGCTGCTGCGCCTCGGGCAGCGAATTGAGGCGCACCATCAATGAATGCGAGGACGGCATCGTGGTGCTGATGGGCGTGCTTCCGGATTGCAAGCCGGATGAATTGCAATGGGATTATGGGGATCGCATCCAAATCCTGCTGATCGCCAAGCCCCTGGTGCTGGAAAGCTGCGAAGCGCCGGAGATTTTCCGTTTGCCGCTGCCCCTGTCTTCCCAGGCGCTGATCGGGGCGGTACAGATGCTGAGCCAACTGCACCAGATGCGCTTGCCCAAGCGGGCGGGAACGGAAAAAGAAACCGTGGAGCAGGCCAAAAAGCTCCTCATGAAGCAGCATGGCATCACCGAGCCGGAAGCCCATCGGGTCCTGCAGCAGTACGCCATGAACCATGGCATCAAAATGGCCGATTACGCGGCGCAAATATTACGCACGTCAAGGGAGACGGACCAATGAAGGACAAACAGTACCCGTTATATCAAGAAGCACTGGAGCACGAGAGCTGCGGCGTGGGGGCCATCGTGGATCTGAGCGGCAAAAGCACCCACCGCACCGTGGATCAGGCGCTGTCCATCGTGGAGCGCCTGGCCCATCGGGCGGGCAGCGACGCCCTGGGCACCACCGGCGACGGCGTGGGCATCATGACCAATCTTCCCCACGCCCTGTTTTCCGCCTGGGCCCGGGAGGAAGGCATTGTCCTGGACAATCCCGGGGATTACGGCGTGGGCATGTTTTTTCTGCCGGAGGATGAGGTGGGCACGGAAAACATCCGCCGCATTTTTGAGCAGCTTGCTTCATCCGAAGGGCTGACGGTTCTTGGCTGGCGGAACGTGCCCTGCCATCCGGCTCAATTGGGCGCCGGGGCCCGCCGCACCATGCCCTGCATCCGGCAATGCTTTTTGAATCGTCCCGCTTCCATCGCCGCCGGCGCGGATTTTGACCGGCGGCTCTATATTTTGCGCCGGGTGTTTGAAAAGCAGGATACGGATACCTACATCTGCTCCTTGTCCAGCAAAACCATCGTGTACAAGGGCATGATGCTGGTCAGCCAGCTGCGTTCCTTCTACGACGATTTGCAGGACGTGCGCTATACCTCTCAAATGGCCCTGGTACATTCCCGCTTTTCCACCAATACCTTCCCGTCCTGGAGCAAGGCCCATCCTCAAAGGATGCTGCTGCACAATGGGGAGATCAACACCATCCGGGGCAATCACGACCGGATGAAGGCCCGGGAAGAAACCATGCGTTCCCCCGTTCTGGGCGATGAAATGCGCCGGGTGCTGCCGGTTGTTGTGGACGGCGGCAGCGACAGCCAGATGCTGGACAATACCCTGGAATTTCTGCACATGAACGGCTTCCCGCTGTCTTTGGCGGGGATGATCCTGCTGCCGGAGCCCTGGCAGGGGCTTAAGCACTTTTCTCCCTGGCGGGATCTGTACCGCTATTACGCCACCATGATGGAGCCTTGGGACGGCCCGGCGGCCATCCTCTATTCCGATGGGGACACGGTGTGCGCTTCTTTGGACCGGAACGGTCTGCGCCCCCTGCGCTGCGCCCTGACCGACGATCGGCGGCTGATCCTCTCCTCCGAGGCGGGGGTGCTGTTTGAAGAAAACGCCCACATCCTGCGCCGCTGGAAATTGAAAAGCGGCGACGTGCTGGAAGCAAACTTAAGCACCGGGGAACTGCTGGAAAGCGAAGCGTTGAAAACCCGCTACGCCCAGGCCCAGCCCTATGCCGATTGGATGCGGCATTTGATTCATTTGCATGATCTGCCCACGGCGCAGCATACGGAAGAAATCACGGATGAAGCCCGGCGGGTCAAGCTGTGCAAAGCCTTCCATTATACCCAGGAGGATATGCAAAACATCCTCCTGCCCATGGCAAAGAACGGAGCGGAGCCCATTGTATCCATGGGGGCGGACGAGCCGATCGCCGCGCTGAGTAAAACCCATCCTTCTTTATTCGATTATTTCAGGCAGCGCTTCGCCCAGGTGACCAACCCGCCCATCGACGCCCTGCGGGAGGAAATCAAAACCGACTGCTCCATCTATATCGGGGACGACGGCAATCTGCTGACCGGCGGCCCTCGCCGGTGCTGACGGAGGAGGAATTATGCCGCATCCGAGGCTTGAATCATCCTGCTTTTTCGGTGCGCACGGTTTCCCTTTATCCGATAGAAACGAGCCTGCGCGCCGCTTTGGATGCTTTCTTTGCCGCCTGCGATCAGGCGTGCGGGGATGGGATCAATATCCTGATCCTGTCTGACAAAGGCGTGGATGAAGACCATTTGGCCATTCCCGCCCTGCTGGCAGTGTCCGCCCTGGAGCAGCACCTGATCCACATCAAAAAACGCACGGCGGTTTCCGTGATCCTGGAGAGCGGCGAGCCCCGGGACGTGCACCAGCTGGCCCTGCTGATCGCCTACGGGGCTCGGGCGGTGAACCCCTATCTGGCCCATGACTGCGTCAGATCTCTTTGCGAGAAAGGCCTGGTGCAAAAGAAGGCGGAGGAAGCCATCCGGGATTACGACCGGGCGCTGACCGCCGGGGTGCTGAAAATCGCCTCCAAGATGGGCGTTTCCGCCCTGCAGGCCTATCAGAGCGCCCAGCTGTTCGAGGCCGTGGGCCTGGACGGAAAATTCGTGGAAACCTGCTTCACCAACACGCCCTATGCGTTGGGTGGCGCAGACTTGCATACCATCGAAGCGGACAGCCGCTTTCATCATGCTGCCGCCTTTGCCGGAATGGAAAGGGGCCTTCCCAGCATTGGCGCGCACAAGCTGCGCACGGGAGAAGGCGCGGAGGAGCATCTTTATTCTCCAGAAACCGGAAAGCGCCGCTGAAATCGTTCGGCGCTTCCGCACCGGGGCCATGAGCTACGGCTCCATCTCCCAGGAAGCCCACGAATGCATGGCCCAGGCCATGAATCACTTGGGAGGAAAATCCAACAGTGGCGAGGGCGGCGAATTGCCCGAGCGCTACGGAACAAGCCTCAATTCCGCCATCAAGCAGGTGGCCTCCGGGCGCTTTGGTGTTACAAGGGAATACCTGCTTTCCGCCCAGGAGATCCAGATCAAAATGGCCCAAGGGGCGAAACCCGGCGAGGGCGGCCACCTGCCGGGGGCTAAAGTGACCGACAGCGTGGCGAAAACCCGCTGCTCCACCCCGGGCATCTCCCTGATCTCTCCCCCGCCGCACCATGATATTTACTCCATCGAGGATCTGGCCGAGCTGATCTACGACCTGCAGTGCGCGAACGAGCAGGCGAAGATCACCGTGAAATTGGTTTCCTCCGCGGGTGTTGGTACCATTGCCAGCGGGGTTGCGAAAGCCGGAGCGGGCGGCATCCTGATTTCCGGCGGCGAGGGCGGCACGGGAGCCGCGCCGATGAGCAGCGTGCATCACGCTGGCTTGCCCTGGGAAATCGGCCTGGCCGAAGCCCATCAGGTGCTGTGCCGGAATCGCCTTCGCCAGAAGGTGACGCTGGAAACGGACGGCAAGCTGATGACCGGCCACGACGTGATGGTGGCGCTGCTGCTGGGGGCGGAGGAATTTGGCTTTGCCACCGCGCCGCTGATCACCATGGGCTGCCGGATGATGCGGGTGTGCCATCTGGGCACCTGTCCCTTTGGCATTGCCACACAGAACCCGGAACTGAGAAAACGCTTTATCGGCAAGCCGGAATACGTCGAGCGGTTCATGCTGTTCATCGCCGAGCAGATGCGGCGCATCATGGCAAAGCTTGGCGCGCGCACGGTGAACGAACTGGTGGGACGCAGCGACCTGCTGAAAATGAAGCCGGACGCGAAGCTGGATCTGTCCGATCTCATCGGCTTTGCCCGGAACACGCACTTTCAGCCGGACGCGAAGCACGATTTCCATTTGAGCGAACGCACCGATGCCCGGCTTTTCCAGGATCATGTACAGCTCATGACCACCGACCGTGCCTTTGGCACGATGCTGAAGGGCGAGCGGCATATCCAGGCCCAGGGCTGCGGCGGGCAGTCCTTCGGGGCGTTTCTGCCCAAGGGCCAGCAGATCACCCTGTACGGCGTGGCCAACGATTACCTGGGCAAGGGTTTGTCCGGCGGCACGATTGCTGTCTGCCCGCCGGTGGACAGCGTGTGGAAGCCGGAAAATACCCTGATCGGCAATGTGGCGCTGTACGGGGCCACCTCGGGTCAGGCCTTCATTGCCGGGATGGCTGGCGAGCGTTTCGCCGTGCGCAATTCCGGGGTCTGGGCCGTGGTGGAGGGCGTGGGCGATCACGGCTGCGAATACATGACCGGAGGCCGGGTGGCGGTGTTGGGAACCGTGGGCGACAACTTTGCCGCGGGCATGAGCGGCGGCATTGCCTGGGTGCTGGATGAAAAGGATGATTTGCAGGATCGCATGAACCCGGGCCACGT
This sequence comes from uncultured Eubacteriales bacterium, assembly GCA_902781945.1. GTDB lineage: Bacteria > Bacillota > Clostridia > Christensenellales > Aristaeellaceae > SFMI01. Next base: position 14,157 of record CACZLE010000083.1, read on the forward strand.
GAAAATCTACACTGTCACATCCAACCAGGCGGGCGAATTGCAGCGGCTGTTGCAGATGCACGAGCTGGCCACGGGTTCAAAAAAAGCCAAGGAAATCCTTGCGCACTTCGATGCGTATCTGTCCAAATTCAAAGCGGTGATTTCCGACGAATACTTATCCTTCCTGAAAGGGGCGTGACGGTATGGGCAAGGCTACAGGATTCATGGAATATTCCCGGACGGAAAACCCTTACCGGGACGCGCGGGAAAGGCTTAAAGATTTTGACGATCTGCATTTGTCCCAACCCGCAGACGCACGGCGCTGCCAGGCAGGGCGCTGCATGGACTGCGGCGTGCCCTTCTGCCAGTCGGATTTCGGGTGTCCCTTGCACAACCTGATCCCCGAATGGAACGATTTATTGTATCAGGACCAGGAGAAGGAAGCGCTGGAGCGGCTGCTGCTGACCGCCCCTTTCCCGGAATTCACAGGGCGGGTATGCCCGGCGCTGTGCGAGAAAGCCTGCAACCTGGCGGATAACGGCGTGACCAACCGGGACAACGAGCTTTATCTCATTGAAACGGGCTTTGCCAATGGCTGGATACAGCCCCGGATTCCCGCTGTGCATACCGGGAAAAAAATTGCTGTGGTGGGCAGCGGCCCCGCGGGATTGGCAGCAGCGGATTTACTGAATCAGCTGGGACATACCGTTACGGTGATGGAGCGGGCAGACCGCCCCGGTGGGCTGCTCATGTACGGCATCCCCAACATGAAGCTGCCCAAGGAAATCATTGTACGGCGCATTCATCTGATGGAGGCGGAGGGCATTTCCTTCCTGCTGAACACCTCCGCGACGCCCGATTTGCTACATGCTTACGACGCGGTGCTCTTGTGCTGCGGTTCCCGGAAGCCCCGTTCTCTGCAAGTGGAGCGCATGGATGCCGATGGCAAATATTTTGCCGTGGATTATCTCACCGCTGCTACCCAGAGCGTATTGTCAGGAACTGCGCCTGCGGTCACCGCCCAGGGGAAGCATGTGGTCGTGGTGGGCGGCGGAGATACGGGCAACGATTGCGTGGGCACCGCCCTGCGCCAGGGCTGCCAAAGCGTTGTGCAGCTGGAAATGATGCCCAAAGCCCCGGAAAACAGACCGGCCGGAAACCCGTGGCCGACATGGCCCCGCATCCTGCGCACCGATTACGGCCAGGTGGAGGCCATCTCCTTGCAGGGCAGCGATCCCCGCGTTTATGAAACCACCGTCAAAAGTATTCAGGTGAATACAGAAAACAGGATCACCGCCATGGAAACCGTGCGGCTGCAAAAGCAGCCCGATGGAAAGCTGACGCCTATGCCGGGCACGGAGCAAACGCTGCCCTGCGATTTGATGCTGATTGCGGCGGGCTTCATCGGCTGTGAAGAAGAAACGCTGTCCCGCTTTTCCCTTTCCGCGGATGCGCGGGGACGGCTGCTGCCCAAGGATGGCTCCCATCACCTGGAGGGCAAGCTGTTTTCGGCTGGGGATATGCGAAATGGTCAATCCCTGGTGGTCAGGGCCCTGGCGGACGGGCGCTCCGCCGCAAAAGAAATCCATGATTGGCTGAGGGGGAGGAAAGGATGAGCAAATACATTTTTGTGACCGGCGGCGTGGTCTCCGGCCTGGGCAAGGGCATCACGGCGGCGTCATTGGGGCGACTGCTGAAAGCCCGAGGGCTTAAGGTAGCGGCGCAGAAGCTGGACCCCTACATCAACGTGGATCCCGGTACCATGAGCCCCTATCAGCATGGGGAGGTGTATGTGACCGAGGACGGCGCGGAAACCGACCTGGACCTGGGCCACTACGAGCGCTTCATCGACGAGGACCTGAACAAGTACTCCAACCTGACCACCGGCAAGGTGTATTCCAATGTGATCCATAAGGAGCGCCAGGGTGGATACTTGGGCAGCACGGTGCAGACCATCCCCCACATCACCGACGAAATCAAGCGCTTCATTTACCGGGTGGGCGAAAAGACCGACGCGGACGTGGTGATCACCGAAATCGGCGGCACCATCGGCGATATCGAATCCCAGCCCTTCATCGAGGCCATCCGGGAAGTGGGACGTCACCCTGGTGCCGTACCTGAAAGCCAGCGGGGAGCACAAATCCAAGCCCACTCAGCACAGCGTAAAAGAACTGCAGGGCATGGGGATCAGCCCCAACATCATCGTGCTTCGGGTGGACGAAAAGATCACCGACGACAGCATTTTCACCAAGATCGCTCACTTCTGCAACGTGAAGCCCGACTGCGTCATCGAAAACCTGACGCTGCCCATCCTCTATGAAGCGCCGCTGATGCTGGAACAAAAGAACCTTTCCTCCATCGTCTGCCGGGAGCTGGGCATTCAGGCGCCTGCTCCTGATTTGTCCGAATGGGCAAGCTTGGTAGAGCGCATCCGGCATCAGAGCAAAACGGTCAAAATCGGTTTGGTTGGCAAATATGTGCAGCTGCACGACGCCTATCTGTCCGTGGCCGAAGCCCTGCGCCACGCGGGCTACGCCCTGGACGCCCGGATCGACATCACCTGGATCGATTCGGAAACATTGACAAAAGAAAATGCAGAAGCGATCCTGTCTCCCATGGATGGCCTGATCGTGCCCGGGGGCTTTGGGGGCCGGGGCATCGAGGGCATGATCCTGACGGCGAAATATGCCCGGGAGCATCATATCCCGTACTTTGGCATCTGCCTGGACATGCAGATTGCGGTGATCGAATTTGCCCGCCACGCTGCCGGACTGAAAACCGCCAATTCCCGGGAGTTTGACGAAAACGCCCTGCATAAGGTGATCGATTTCATGCCGGGGCAGAATGATGAAATCGACAAGGGCGGCACGCTGCGGCTGGGTAAATATCCCTGCAACTTAAAGGAAAACACGGTGATCGCCCGGTGCTACGGCACCCGGGAAATCAGCGAGCGTCACCGCCACCGGTATGAATTTGCCAACGCATACCGGGAAGCGCTGGAGCAGGCGGGCTTATGCCTCTCCGGCCTGTCCCCGGACGGAAGGCTGGTGGAAACCATCGAGCTGCCCAAAGAGGATTTCTTCGTGGGCGTCCAATTCCACCCTGAATTCAAGAGCCGCCCCAACAAGCCCCATCCGCTGTTTGTCGGCTTTATCCAGGCGGCCATACATGAACAGCATACCGCTTCTTAGGGTACATTGTTTTATCATCATCAAAAAATGTCCACGAATGTCCCAAAATGTCCTGAAATGTCCAGGAATGTCCTAAAATGTCCCACCCATGTCCAGGGCTTGACGTGTTATCATGTATCCTGTGAAAATCTATTGAGGCATCAGCAGCAAAATGGCAGTTGTTTTTCTACTGCGCTTGCCGTAGCCCGGCATGATGACGCTTGCAAAGTTCATATGAAAAAATGTGTCGTCCGATGTCGTGTAAATGTCGTCCAATGTCGCCCCGATGTCGTCTTGATGTCGTGATGGAGAATTGATATCATGTATCATGCGAAAAATGCAACAGGAAAAAGCTGAACTCACCCCAGCAACGCCTCTTGTGATTTCCACGGATATGAATCCCCGATCCCCAAAATCGTCGCCGCATGTCGCCAAAAGTCGCAAGACGCCGAGGTCAAGATGTGCTATTATGGACGATGTAAAGCTGGACCAAAATTGTCGTTCCCACGTCGTGAAATTGTCGTCCAATGTCGTCCCTGTGCCGTCTTAACACCGGCTCCTTTCTATGCTATAATGTACGATGTAAAAGAAGGATAAAAGTTGTCCATAACAAGCCCCCATTAGGCCCCCTTTAAGCCCCCAGTTGGTCACTTGACTGTACTGCCAATTTGTCCTATCATATATTCTGAGGAGTTGGAAGCACTGGCAATTATGCCGGTGCTTTTCTTTTACCCATCGATAATCAGAAAAGGAGGAAGCGCATGAACGAAAAACAGAAACGCACTATCCACTACAGCTTCAAAGCCACGCCGAAGGAGGATGAGATCATTCAGAAAAAGATGGAGCTTGCCGGAATTAAGAATCAGTCCGCGTTCATCAGGCGCATCGTTCTGGGAGGACTGCTTCTGCATC
>CACZLE010000084.1 GCA_902781945.1 uncultured Eubacteriales bacterium
GAAGTGTATGGCGTAGAGTTCAACAAGTAAAAACCTCGCTGTCCCTGACAGCACCGGGGGAAGCGTTGCACCCAGCGCTTCCCCCTCTTTTTTCGGAATGAAGTTTTATCATTCTTCGCTGCGCTCAGGATAACAAATGGGGAGAAACGACCCTTTCATTGTCATCCTGAGCGGAGCGAAGCGAAGTCGAAGGATCTCGGCATTTTATGCTTTGCGGAGGTTTTGCTATGCGCCTTTTATGGAATGACGGCTGGCAGTTTGTCAAATTGCCCCTGGGCAGCGATTATGCCGATATGGCCCGGGCGGAGAAGCGGGGCGTGATCCTGCCCCACGATTTTCTGATCGAAAACACCGACGATCTGTATGAAAGCTGCGACGGCTGGTATGTAAAGCGGCTGGACTGGCAGGAGGAGTACGCGGGCAAGCGGGTCTTTGTCAGCTTTGACGGCGTGTATATGGACGCCGATATCCTGCTGGACGGCCAGGAGATCAAGACCCACCGCTACCACGAGATCGCCGTGCACATCCGCCATCAGAGCCCCAACAGCCGCTGGTATTCCGGCGCGGGCATCTATCGGGACGTGAATCTGGAGGTACTGCCCGCCCATCACATGATCCCCGACGGCTTCCAGGTGAACACCGCCCGGACGGAAAGCGGCTGGCGGCTGGATTTTGACGTGGAATTGTCCGATCCGGGGGAGTGGCCCACCTATCAGCTGTTGGACCCGGTGGGGGAAAGGCTGGCCCAGGGTGTCGTGACTGCCGCCAGCCAATCCGTTGAGGTTTCCGATATCTTTCCCTGGTCGCCGGACGTGCCCATGCTGTATCGCCTGCGGCTGACCCTGGGCGAGCAGACCGAGACGATCTCCGTGGGCTTCCGGGAAACGAAATTCACCCCGGATCAGGGATTTTTCCTGAACGGCGAGCATTTGAAGCTCCACGGCGTATGCCTGCACCATGATCTGGGGGCTCTGGGCGCGGCCTTCCGGGCCCCGGCGGCGGAGCGGCAGCTGCGCCTGATGAAAAACATGGGCGTCAACGCCATCCGCACCAGCCATAACCCGCCCGCCCGGCAATTGCTGGACCTGTGCGATCAATTGGGCCTCTTGGTCATGGACGAGCTCTATGACATGTGGGAGCTGCCCAAAACGACCTATGACAACGCCCGGTTCTTCCCCGAGACCTATCCCGAAAGCGTGCGGGAGTGGATCCGGCGGGACCGCTGCCATCCCTGTGTCATCCTGTGGTCCATCGGCAACGAGATTTATGACATGCAGGCCTCGGAAAAGGGTCAATATTGGACAAAAGTGCTGGCCGATGAGGTCAAAAAGCACGATACCCGCCACGCGCCCGTGACCTTCGGCAGCAACTACATGCCCTGGGAAGGGGCCCAGAAGTGCGCGGACATCATCAAGCTGCCCGGCTATAACTACGCCGAAAAATATTACGCCGCCCATCACGCGGCCCATCCCGATTGGGTGATCTACGGCAGCGAGACCGCCTCGCTGGTGCTGAGCCGCGGGGTCTATCATTTCCCCATCAGCGAGGACATCATGAGCGACGAGGACCTGCAATGCTCGGCGCTGATGAACAGCAACACCAGCTGGGGCGCCCGGGACCTGCGGAACCTGCTGGCGGACGACCTCAACACGCCCTATTCCCTGGGGCAGTTCGTGTGGTCGGGCATCGATTATATCGGCGAGCCCACGCCCTACCATACCCGCAGCAGCTATTTCGGCCAGGCGGACACGGCCTGCTTCCCCAAGGACAGCTATTATTTCTATCAGGCCATGTGGACGGACACCCCCATGATCCACATCGGCGTCACCTGGGACTGGAACGTGGGCCAGATGATCGACGTGCCCGTGATGACCAACTGCGCGGAATGCGAATTGATCCTCAACGGCATCAGCCTGGGCAAGCGCGCGGTGGACCGGCATGATCCGAAAAAGTGCCTGCCCCTGTGGCGGGTGCCCTTTGGCAAGGGCGTCCTGGAGGCCAAGGGCTACGACGCCGACGGCAAGCTGCTGTGCCAGACCCGCCGCATTACCAGCGGGGAAAGCCGCCTGCTGATATTGCGGGCGGACCGCGCCAGCCTGCGGGGCGGCTGCGGGGAGATGGCCTTCATCGAGGTTTCCGCCATCGATGAAAAGGGCAATCCCGTGGAGAACGCCTGTGACCGCGTGGACGTGAAGGTATCCGGCAACGGCGTGCTGCTGGGCCTTGACAACGGCGACAGCACGGACCAGGACGGCTATCAGACCACCAGCCGGAGGCTGTTCAACGGCAAGCTGCTGATCATGGTGGGGGCCCAGGCGGGCCCGGGCAGCGTGACCATTGAGGCGGACGCGCCCAATGTGCGCGGGGCCAGCCTGACCCTGCCCGTCTCCAAGGGCGGCAGCCAGCTGTTCCCCGAGCTGTGCCAGCAAGCGGATATCCGGGAGGACGTGGCCATCCGCCGCATCAATCTGTGCCCCCTGGGGCCCTGCGACCTGACGCCGGAAAATCCCAGCGTGTCCTTCCTGGCCTATTCGCTGCCCGCCCTGGCTCCGGAGCAGGAGCTTTCCTGCCGCGTGACCAACGCCACGGGCGTCGATATGCCCTGCGCCGCGGTATCCAAGGAGGGCAACGTGATCACCGTCACCGCAAAGGGCGACGGCAAGTGCACGCTGCGCGTCACCGCGAAAAACGGCTATGACCACGCCCGGGTGATCTCCACCAAGGAGATCACCATCAGGGGCTTTGGCAAGATGGGCCTGAATCCCTATGATTTCGTCTCCGCTTCCCTGTGCGATATCCGGATCGGCGAGATCGGCGCGGGCAACGAGCAGGGCATCGCCTTTGCCCGGGATGGAGAAAGCGCCGCGGGCTTCGCCAACATCGATTTCGGTCCCGTGGGCTCGGACACCCTCGAGGTGCCCATCTTCGCCCTGGATGGCAATCGCTATGAGATCGGCCTGTGGGACGGCGTTCCCGGCCAGGGCGGGGAAAAGATCTGCGATCTGACCTATCAGAAGCCCAGCAAATGGAACGTGTACCAGCCGGAAACCTATCGCCTGCCCCGGGTGCTGCGGGGCGTGCACACCCTGTGCTTCTCCCTGGATCGCAAGATCCATTTGAAGGGCTTCCGGTTTGAAAAGCAGCGCCGCATGCTGCGGTTCAATCCCGCCGCCGAGGCGGACGAGCTTTACGGCGACAGCTTCCAACGGGAAAACGGCGCGGTGCTGGGCATCGGCAATAACGTGACCCTCAATTTCCATCAGATGGATTTCGGCGAAGGCGGCAAGCTGCGGCTGTTCATCAAGGGAGCCACGCCCCTGGCCGTCAACGCCGTGCACGTGCGGGTGGGGGATAGCGCCGCCCTGTGCGATTTCGCCCACAGCGATACGCCCGCCGAGCAGGCCTTTGACCTGAGCGTCCCCGCGGGAGAACATGACCTGCGCTTCGTGTTCCTGCCGGGCTGCCAATTTGACTTTTACGGCTTCCGATTTGAGGAGGAAAAAGCATGAAAAGGATCGTCATTCGGCCTGAGGATCGGGCGGAGTTTCGCAACCTGACGGACAGCTGCGTGGGCACGGGCCGGGTGGATCTGGCCCTGCATCGGGAATATCAGGAGCAGCTTTCCGCCGTGCAGGCGGTCTGTCATTTCAAAATGATCCGGGGTCACGGCCTGTTCAGCGATCAGATGGGCATTTATCAGCAGCGCGTGACGCCGGAGGGCGAAAAGCGGGTGTGGTATTGCTTCACCTACCTGGACCGGGTGGTGGACGCCTGGCTGGAAAGGGGCCTGATCCCCTTCCTGGAGACGGGCTTCATGCCCGCCGCCCTGACGGACAGCCCCAATACCCTCTTTTATTGGAACGCCCACACCGCCCCGCCCCGGGTGATGAAGGAATGGACCGATCTGGTGCAGGCCACCCTGCGGCACCTGGCGGACCGCTACGGCGCGGAGCAGGTGGCCGCCTGGCCCTGCGAAATCTGGAACGAGCCCAACCTTTCCGGCTTTTGGGAGAACGCGGACAAGCAAAAGTACCTGGAGCTCTACGCCGCCACGGCCACCGCGGTCAAAGAGGTGCTGCCCGCCATGCGGGTGGGCGGCCCCGCCATCTGCGGCGGCACGGGCTCCCTGGACTGGATCACCGATTTCCTGGCCTATTGCCGGGACAACAAATTGCCCCTGGATTTCGTCACCCGCCACGCCTACATGGGCCAAAATCCCGAGCATCGGGGCCGCTATCTCTATCATCCCATGTGCGACCCGGCGGATCTGATCGAAGAAATGCGGGCCAGCCGGGCGCGGATCGACGCCTTCCCGGAATATCGCGGCCTGCCCCTGTACGTTACCGAGTTCAACACCAGCTACAATCCCTTCTGCCCCATCCACGACACGCGGTACAACGCCGCCCTGTGCGCGGCGCTGCTCAGCCGCCTGGGGGACGTGGCGGATGGGTACAGCTATTGGACCTTCGGCGACGTGTTTGAGGAGCAGGGCATTCCCACCCGGCCCTTTCACGGCGGCTTTGGCCTGATGGCAAACGGCTGCATCCCCAAGCCCGCCCTGTGGAGCTTCGCTTTCTTCAGTCGGCTGCGGGGCGAGCCGGTGTACCGGGACGAGCACGCCGTGGCCGTGCGCCGACCCGACGGCGGCTATGAGCTGGTGCTGTGGAACCTGGGGGAGGATACGGAGCTGGAGATCACCGTGCCCTGCCCCGGAGTGGCCCTGCTGGAGCGGGTGGGGGATCCCCTGACTGCCTGGCATCGCATGGGCGAGCCGGAAAGCCTGACCAAGGAGCAGCTGGCCTTCCTGCGGGCCGCGGGGCAGCCCATTCCCGAGACCCTGGACGCGCCGGAGGGCACGGTAAAACTGACCCTCAAAAAATACGACGTGGCCCGGCTGCGGGTGCTGCCCGTGATCCAGCGGGAAGAATTTGGCTACGATTACGAATATTACAACAAATGAGAGGTACTTTTTATGCATTACGCCTGGCTGAATGCATTGCCCCATGACATCCCCGCCACCCTGCGCCGTTCCCTGGAGGTGGCGGCCTTTGAGGCGGACGCCTTTTTCGCTCCCCGGCAAAAGCAGGTCAGCTTTTCCGTTGAACCCGGCCTGGGCGAGGCCTACCGGCTGGAGGAGAATAAGGATGGCTTCCATGTCACCGGCGGCGAAAGCGGCGTGCTCTACGGCGCGTATGCCCTGATCCGCGCCCAGCAGACCGGCGGCGCCTTGCCCCAGGGGGAGCAGCGGCCCCATTATCCCCTGCGCATGCTGAACTGCTGGGACAACATGGACGGCTCCATCGAGCGGGGCTATGCGGGGCGTTCCCTGTGGTTTGAGGAGGACGCCTTCCAGTATGATCCTCGGCGCATCCGGCAATTGGGCCGCATGCTGGCCAGCTGCGGCGTCAACGTGCTGTGCGTCAACAACGTCAATGTGATCCCTCCGGCCCAGCACCTGATCGACACCCTGCTGCCGGACCTTGCGGCCTTCGCGGACATCCTGCGGCCCTTTGGCGTCCGGCTCATGGTGTCGGTGGATTTCGCCATGCCCATGCAGGATGGCCTTTCCACCGCCGATCCCCTGGATGCAGCCGTGCAGGCCTGGTGGGCGGACAGGGCCAAGGAAATCTGGACGGCCATTCCCGATCTGGCGGGCTTCCTGGTGAAGGCGGACAGCGAGCATCGCCCCGGCCCGGCCACCTATGGGCGCAATCACGCCCAGGGGGCCAACATGCTGGCCCGGGCCATCGCGCCCTACGGCGGCCAGGTGATCTGGCGGGCCTTTGTGTACAACTGCCTCCAGGACTGGCGGGATACGGAGACGGACCGTCCCTGCGCGGCCTTCGCCCTCTATCAGCCCATGGACGGGCAGTTTGACGACAACGTGATCTTGCAAGTCAAAAACGGCCCCTACGATTTCCAGGTGCGGGAGCCGGTGTCGCCCCTGTTCTACGCCATGCCCCGCACCCGCCTGGCCCTGGAATTCCAGCTGGCCCAGGAGTACACGGGGCACCAGATCGATATTTACGCCATGCCGCCCCTGTGGCGGGAGGTGCTGGACGCCATCGGTCCGGATACGCCCCGGGCCATCGCGGCGGTGAGCAACCTGGGCCGGGACGAAAACTGGACGGGCCATCCCTTCGCCCAGTTGAACCTGTACGCCTACGGGCGCTTCGCCTGGGAGCCAGACATGGAGCCGGAGGCCGTCATCTGCGAGTGGATCGGCCTGACCTATGGCGATCTGACCGCCGATCAGCGGGACGCGCTGGCGCAGCTGCTGCTGCAAAGCCGGGAAACCTATGAAAAATACACCGCGCCCCTGGGCCTGTGCTGGATGGTGAACCCCGCCGGGCACTACGGTCCCAGCCCCTATGGCTACGAGTTCCAGTCCTGGGGCACCTACAACCGGGCGGACCGGGATGCCGTGGGCATTGACCGCACGGCGGCGGGCACGGGCTATGCAGACCAGTATCCGCCGGAAATCGCCGCCCGGTATGCCGATCCCCACTCCTGCCCCGACAATCTGCTGCTGTTCTTCCACCGCCTGCCCTATGATTTTGTCATGCAGGACGGGCGCACCCTGATCCAGCGCATCTATGACGACCACTTTGAGGGCTATGACCGGACCGCCGCCATGGCCGAAACCCTGCGCGTCCTGCCCCTGCCTGAGCAGGACCGCGCCGTCGTCCTGGAGCGCATGGAGCGCCAGCTCCGCAACGCCCGGGAATGGCGGGACGTGATCAACACCTTCTTCCGCCGGTTCAGCGGGGCGGAGGATGATAAGGGCAGGAAGATTTACAAATAAAAAGGGGAGAGAAGGGGCTTGTTTCCGAAAGCCTCTTCTTTTTCCTCCCCTGATCGTTGACAAAATCCCGAAACGTGCTATAATAGAGCCACTTGCCGGGAGACGAAGAACACGTTCCGAAGCAGGGCGGCGCAAGAGAGCGCGGATCATGGGCTGAAAGTCCGCGCCGCAGGCAGCTTGGGGATACCACCTTCCGACGGCGGGCGGCTCATGGCCGTTATCCCATGATAAAGTGGTGAATAGGCAAGCGGGGTGGAACCGCGGATGCAAAGGCATTCGTCCCAGCAATGGGGGGAATGCTGTTTTTTGTGCCAAGGCCAGCGCGCCAAAGAAAAAAAGGAGAGCTTGTCATGAAGATCATCTACAACGACGGCCACGTGGCCGAATGCCCCGCCGAGGAGGAATTGGAAGTCCTCCGCCATTCCGCCGCGCACATCATGGCCCAGGCCGTGAAGCGCATCTACCCGAACGCCCATTTCGCCTATGGCCCCGCCACCGAAAAGGGCTTCCATTACGATATCGACCTGGGCGACGTGAAGCTCAGCGACGAGGACCTGCCCGCCATCGAGAAGGAAATGCAGAAGATCGTCAAGGAAAATCTGCCCTTCAAGGTGTATCCCCTGCCCCGGGAGGAGGCCGTGAAGCTGATGGAGAGCCGCGGCGAAATCTACAAGGTGGAGCACATTGCCGATCTGCCCGAGGACGCGGTGATCACCTTCTATCAGCAGGGCGACTACATCGATATGTGCGTGGGCCCGCATCTGACCTACACCAAGGCTCTGAAGGCCTTTAAGCTCACCGCCCTTTCCGGCGCCTACTGGAAGAACGACCAGAAGAACAAGATGCTCACCCGCATCAACGGCGTGGCCTTCCGCAACGCCGAGGAGCTGGCCGCCTATGAAAAAGAGGTGGAGGAAGCCAAGGCTCGCGACCATCGCCGCATCGGCAAGGACATGAGCCTGTTCATGACCGACGACCTGGTGGGCCGCGGCCTGCCCATGTTTCTGCCCAAGGGCTACACCCTGTGGCAGCAGCTGGAAAACTACATCCGCGATAAGGAAGTCATGCTGGGCTATCAGCATGTGCTGACCCCCTGCGTGGGCACCGTGGCCCTGTATCAGACCAGCGGCCATTGGGAGCATTACAAGGACAACATGTTCCCCGCCATGGAGGTGGAGGGGGAGAGCTTCGTGCTGCGCCCCATGAACTGCCCCCATCATATGCGCATCTACGCCAACCGTCCCCACAGCTACCGCGACCTGCCCATCCGCATCGGCGAGATCGCCCATGACTTCCGCTTTGAGGCCAGCGGCACCCTGAAGGGCATCGAGCGTGGCCGTCACTTCTGCCAGAACGATGCTCACCTGTTCGTCACCCCCGAGCAGATCAAGGACGAGGTGGCCAGCGTGGTGGATCTGATCTTCTCCACCTACAAGGATTTCGGCATCACCGATTATCGTTGCGTGCTGAGCCTGCGCGACCCGGAGGACAAGGTGAAGTATCACCAGGACGACGAGATGTGGAACAAGGCCGAAAGCGCCCTGCGCGAAGTGCTGACGGAGCTGGGCATCCATTTTACCGAGGAGATCGGTGAGGCCGCCTTCTACGGCCCCAAGCTGGACGTGAACGTGAAGCCCGCCGTGGGCGCGGAGTACACCCTTTCCACCTGCCAGCTGGACTTCTGCCTGCCCGCCAAGTTCGATCTGAAATATATCGACAAGGACGGCGTGGAAAAGACCCCCGTGGTGCTGCACCGCGCCATCCTGGGCAGCCTGGACCGCTTCATGGCCTATCTCATCGAGGAGACCAAGGGCGTGTTCCCCACCTGGCTGGCCCCCGTGCAGGTCAAGGTGCTGCCCGTCAGCGACAAGAGCATGGACTACGCCGAGAAGGTCTACAACGACCTGCGCAGCCGCCGCATCCGCGTGGAGCTGGATGACCGCAACGAGAAGATCGGCTACAAGATCCGCTATGCCCGCCAGGTGGACAAGGTGCCCTACATGATCATCCTGGGCGAAAAGGAGATCGCCGAGGGCAACATCTCCGTCCGCGACCGCGCCACCGACCAGACCACCGTGTATACCGTGGATGAGTTCGCCGCCAAGCTCCAGCAGGAGATCGCGGAACGGAAATAAAAAAAGCGCGCACAGGGCATGATTTTCTGTGTGAGTGAAAAAGAAATCCCGCCGCTGCCTTTGATCCGGCAGCGGCGGGATTTTTGTAGTGTGCCGGGCATGGCACAATTCTTGCAGGTGAAAGTCCTGCCACGGGTAGTTACCGCCAAGTGTAGCGAAGCGCAAGCTGCTGTCAGCAAT
>CACZLE010000085.1 GCA_902781945.1 uncultured Eubacteriales bacterium
TGCCGCAGGCAGACTGAGGATGAGCGATTCTGCGAATCGCCATCCGAAACCCGCGCTTGCCGCAGGCAGTAGCGCGGGGCGTAGAACTGAAAGAGAAGGTCCCCCCGTCGTATCTTTTTCCTCGTCAGTTTTCTGTTTGATCCTGCCTGAAAACCACCGCCTCAGTCTCTCAGCAGTCCAAACCACCCGCAATTCTCGGGATACACCTGCACATGCTGTCCGTCGGACAGCAGATTGCGGGCGGTGTAACGATAGAGCTCGGCCAGGGTCAGCACGCGGTTGGCGTTGCTGTCCGCGGGCAGCGTGGCGGCCAGGCTGGAGGCAAAGCTGTATCCGCAGCCCTCCAGCAGGCTGGCGGTGAACAGGCCCATGACCTGGCCGTTGACCTCGGCTTCATAGCTCTGCTCATTGGCCGCGGCGGCGGTGAGCACAAAATAGGAATCCGCCGCCAGGCCCCGGCGCGTGCGCGTGGAGAAGGCGGAAATGAAGGAGGCGTTGAAGGCCTCCGGCGTGGCGGCGCTTTTCGTGCCCCCGCGGGCGGTGAGCAGATTGCCGCTGTAACAGGCGTCGATGATCACGATTTTACGGCCCGGAATGCGATCCAGGGCGGCGCGCAATTGACCGGCGGTAACGGCGCTGACACCATCCACTCCCAGCAGCGCGCCCTGACGGCTGCTGTCGGCGGAGGAGATCCCGTGGCCGGAAATAAAACAGACTCACGTCTTGGGCGGTGGCCGTGCCAAAGGTTTCCGCAATGGCGCTCAGCATGCCTTCGTCGGTCAGGTTGGACCGGCGGGTCACGGCATAGGGCGTGCTATCCCATATGGACAGGCAGCCTTCCATGCCGATGCCGTCGTTGGCCGGTCCTGTGAGGGCCAGATCACTGTCGTCGGGATAGGTCTGGCAGACCAGCAGCGCCCGATAGACCGTGCCCGCCTGATAGTCCAGATTGCGGCCTTGCGCGTAGACGCAGGCGGCGCTGCCCGCCTCCGTGCGCACCAGCAGATCCTCCGCGCATCCGCTGATGAAGTCATCGCCCAGCTCCGTCACGCTGCCGGGCACGGTGAGCCATCCCAGGTTTTCGCAATCCTGAAACGCGCCGTCGCCAATGCTGATCAGCCCCTCCGGCAGCACGGCTTCCCGCAGGGAGCTATTTCCCGCAAAGGCTTCCGTTTCGATGCGGGTTACGCCGCCAGGCAGCGTCAGGGTATCCGCAAAAGCGCAGGATGTGGCGATCAGCAGCGCCAGCGGCAAAATAAACAGCTTTTTTAACATAGGCAAACTCAATCCTGAAATCACGATATGGGGCAACGTTTGAATCCGTCAACGCCAAGTTCGTCGAGAATGATTTGGTTTATGCTTTTGTGAGCCGCTTAAAAAAGTCTGCTACGGTCACGATCTCGATATCCCGATATTTTTCAATGGACAGCAAATCTTTGTCCCCACTTACGATATATATGCTATGAGAAGCCATGGCGCAATCGATAAACTTATCATCGTCCGGGGCACGGCAGACCTGCACATGCGCTTCGGGCTCTATCATATTGCATGCCGCCGCAATTTGAGTAAGCGGAACAGAAATCGGATGGGCAGGATAGCGCTGACACAAATAAGCAATGGTGTCCTGGTATTCCTCCAGGATTTCTTTGAAATAAAGGCGTTGAAATCATGCTGAAACAATTTCTCCAGAAGTTCGCGGGGACGGCCGCCAAAGAAAATTGCGGAAACCACCACGTTTGTATCGATTACGATTCTCATTTGGAGGAGCGCCTCGCTTTGCGTACTTCCTTGATTGCGTTTTCGATGTCATCCTCGGTCATGTTCACCTCGGCAGCCCATTTCTCCGTCTCCGCCATCATGGCTTTGAATTCGGCAAAATCAGGCTTGCGGATGGGCTTGAGCAAAATGCTTTCTCCGTCGCTCATGACCATCAGTTTTGCTCCCGAAGCCAGAGAAAGCGCGTCCCGGATGGCTTTTGGCAGCACCACTTGCCCCTTTGAAGAAATAGCCGTTACATCCGTCAGATATTGCGACATGAGCATCCATCCTTTCGGTAAGAAATTCTTACAATCAGATTATACAATGAATCGCCCCTTTATGCAAGCATTTTCCCATGCATTAAAAAGACGGCAGACACATGCCTGCCGCCTTTGTATTCGCTTTTCTCAGAACATGGAAATGCCGTGGGCGTTGACCAGGCCATCCAGCTTGATGCCGGCTTTGCACAGCGGGCACTCGTGGGAGTCGCAGCTCTGGTAGTCGTCCAGCAGGTTCTTGGCCTTGAAGATGGCGGTCACGGGGAAGCCGTCGCATTCATCCAGCACGGAGAAGATGGTGCAGATGCCCACGGGGATACCGTTGTAGTAGCGGATGGCCTCGATGGCGGACTGCACGGTGTAGCCCGTGGTGACGGAGCCCGCCAGCACCAGCACGTGCTTGCCCACGATCATGGGGGCGGTGTTGTCGCGGAAGATCAGCTGGCTGCCCGCGGTGTGCTCCGGGGGCACCACGTAGATGGTGCGGTGGGCGTTCATGTTGGTGATGCCCGCCCGGGTCAGCTCGCTGGCCATGCAGGCGCCGATGACCTCGGTGCCGTCCAGGCACAGGATGGTGTCCACGATGGTGGAGGTGCGGAAGGAGCCCGCCAGCTCCACGGCGGCCTCCCGGGCCTCGGACAGGCGATGCTTGGTGATGGCAAAGTCGATGTAGTAGTTATTGTGGCTGTGGCTGGTGGCAAAATGCCCGCGGGCCACGCGCAGACGAAGGTTGGAACCGGGGGTCGGATATTCAATCAGTTGGACGGCCATGTGCTCATTCCTCCAATCAAGTATGCATTCATTAACAATAATATATCAAATTCAAGCCCGTCTGTCAAATGAAAACCCCGTGTTTTTCTATCTTTTTCATGGATTTGCCTTGACAGTGTTCGCAAATGCACAGTATAATGAGAAACGGTACTTTCAGACTCCAGAGGAAACGAGGCCGTACCCGTGAAGAAATTTTGCTGCCTGCTGCTGTGCCTGCTGTTCGCCTTTCCCGCGGCTGCTCTGGGCGAAGAAGTGGAGCTGGTGGTCAGCGTCAAGCCCCACGCCATCCACTACGCCATCTATCTGCCGGAATACGAATTCATCTATGTGGGCTATGACACCCAGAACGACAACGCCAAAGAGGTGCTCTATTCCAAAAACGGCGCCTTCCAGGGCACCTGCTATCTGCCGGGTACCGTGGACGAAAGCAAGGTGGGCCTCAATTTCTACACCCTGACCGGCAAGCTGATCTGCCGCACCACCCTGACCGCGGCGGCGGATCCCGAAATCCAGGGCCCTGCTGCCGGCCTGTCCGCGGAAAAGGCCGCCAACAGAGCGCAAAATGTGGAGATCCTGCCCGTCAAGGGCGGCATCCGCTATTACTTCCGCCTGCCGGGCCGGGACAGCGTGGTGCTCAAATGCAAAAGCCCCCAGGAATGGCACAAGATCACCCTCTATGCCGGGCCGGATTATGTCTATCAGGGCCAGGTGGACATGCCCTGCACCTACGCCGATGACACCGTGACCCTCACGGCCACCACCGGCGGCGGGGTGGAGGTGCTGTCGGAGAGCGTCTATGCCTATTACGACGCCCCTGCCTTGACGGACAAGGCCAGCACCGCCCGCCTGAACGGCGTGACGGTGTGCGTGGACCCCGGCCACCAGCGCACTACTCAGATAGAAACCGTGCCCACCATGCCGGGAGGCGAGCAGACCACCACCACTACGGTGGGCATGGCCAAGGGCGTGGAGACCAAGCGCCGGGAATCCCAGCTGACCCTGGAGATCGGCCTGAAGCTGCGCAACGCCCTGATGGAGGAGGGCGCGGCTGTGGCCGTCACCCGGGAAAAGCAGGATACCTTTGTGGGCATGCTGGAGCGCGCGGACATCCCCAACAGCATCGACGCCGATTTTGTGCTGCGCCTGCACTGCAATTCCCGCACCAGCAACGATCAGGTGCAGGGCATCGAGGTCTATTGTCCCCTGGGCTCCACCTATGCCCAGGCGGTGGCCGCACGCACGGATTACAAGCTGATGGGCCAAACCATGCTGGAGGCCATGCAGCAGTTCACCGGCCAGGAAAAGGGCGCCTGCATCCTCAATAATACCTACGTGGGCAACAACTGGTCCATGATGCCCTCCTTCCTCATCGAAATGGGCTATATGACCAATATGGAGGAGGACCTGCTCCTGTCCCATCCGGTGTATCAGGAGCGCCTGGTGCGCGGCATGGTGGAGGGCGTGGTACGCCTGGCCAGGCTGCGCGGTCTGATTGAATAATAAAGAAGGATATCAAAAACCCGTGTCTCAAACTGAAAAAATTCGCTTTGACAGCCTGGACATCTCCAAGGAGGTGCTGCAGGCGGTGGATAAAATGGGCTTCTCGGAAGCCACCCCCGTGCAGGCGCAGACCATCCCCGTCATGATGGACGGCAGCGACGTCATCGCCATCGCCCCCACGGGCACCGGCAAAACCTGCGCCTTCGGCATTCCCATGCTGGAATACCTGCAACTGAAAGAGGATTATATCCAGGAGCTGGTGCTGGCCCCCACCCGGGAGCTGGCCCTGCAGATCGCGGAGGAATTGACCGCCCTGTCCCGCTTCATCAAGGGCTGCCGCATCGCCACCCTGTACGGCGGCCAGCCCATCAAAAAGCAGATCATGGCCCTCAAGCGCAAGCCCCAGATCCTGGTGGCCACCCCGGGCCGCATGCTGGATATGATGAACCGCGGCCTGGCGCGCCTGGACGGCGTGCATACCATGGTGCTGGACGAGGCGGACGAAATGCTCAAAATGGGTTTCGTCAAGGACGTGACCAAGATCATCGAATCCACCCCCGGGGATCGCCAGCTGGTGATGTTCTCCGCCACCACCAATCAGGACGTGATGACCATCAGCTGGAAATACCAGTATAACCCGGTGGAAATCACCATCGAGGCGGTGGACGAGAACAAGCCCAAGATCACCCAGTACCTCATCGAGGCGGACCGGCACAACAAGGAAGAACGGCTGGAATACCTGCTGGATTCCGATGAATATAACCGGGTCATGATCTTCACCAATACCAAGTTCATGACGGACCGCCTGTGCGCCCTGCTGCAAAAGAAGGGCTACGACGCCGAGTGCATCCACGGCGATATTCCCCAGGGCAAGCGCAACAAGACCATGGAGGCCTTCAAAAAGGGCAAGTTCCCCATCCTGGTGTGCACCGACGTGGCCGCCCGCGGCATCGACGTGTTCGACGTGGAGGCCGTCATCAACTACGACCTGCCCACGGAGAACGAGTATTACACCCACCGCATCGGGCGTACGGGACGCGCCAAGCGCCACGGCGTGGCCTTCACGCTGATGAGCTTCCAGGATTCCGTGCGCATGGACGAGATCCTGCGCTACCTGCAGGGCGACAAACCCGAAAAGCTGGAATTTGACGATATGGGCGTGCTCCGCCGGGAAAACGGCGAACCGTTCTTTGAAAATGTATAACGGCAACACATCTTTTTCCGTTTCTGTATCAAACGGTAAGCATTTTTATTGGGAGGTATGCGTATGAATCGGAAAAGGGTGTGTTTTTCTGAGCTTGCCTACGTCCTGGGCATGATCATCCTGGCCCTGGGCACGGCGCTGATGGAACGGGCGGATTTCGGCATGTCCATGGTGGTGGCTCCCGCCTATCTGCTGCATCTCAAAATCTCGCGGGTTTGGCCTTTTTTCTCCTTCGGCATGGCGGAATACGTGTTCCAGGCCTTCCTGATCATCCTCCTGTCCCTGGTCATGGGCCGCTTCAAAAAGGGCTATCTGTTTTCCTTCGTCACGGCGGTGCTTTACGGCCTGACCTTGGACGCGGTGATGGCCGCCGTGGCCCTGATCCCCGGGTTTGGGCTGGCGGATCGCATCCTCTCCTATGCGCTGGGCCTGTTTTTCTGCTCCCTGGGGGTGGCTTTCCTGTTCCATACCTATATCGCCCCGGAGGCCTACGAGCTCTTCGTCAAGGAGCTGGCGGCCCGGCACGGCTGGCCCATTCCCCGGGTCAAAACGATCTACGATTGCGTCAGCTGCGGGATCGGCGTCATCCTTTCCTTCGCCTTTTTCGGCTTCGGCCATTTTGCCGGGGTCAAGCTGGGCACCATCTTCTGCGCCCTGATCAACGGCACCCTGATCGGCTTTATCAGCCGCTGGCTGGAAAAGCGGCTGGAATTCCGGGATGGGCTGGGGATGCGAAGGTTTTTCTCCGAGTAAAAGTGAACGGATAAACAGAAATTTGACGGGGAGGGGATACGTTGGGGCTTTGCCCCAAACCCCACCAGGGAGGGGAGCCCCTCCCTGGACCCGGCTGTGGCGGATACTGCATGACTTCGATAGCCAGCAGCTTCCCGCAGATACTTGGATAACGCTGACCACCGCTTCCGGGCAGGCCAGCAAAGCTGGCCATGCTGTGCGCAAGGCGCACAGCGAAAAACCGCTGGACAGACCAGAAAATGAATGAATTCATTTTCTGGCTGGCCAACGGTTTTTCTTATGCCCGGAAGCTCTCGTAGCGACACTCAAGCCACAGGCGCGGATTGTTTATTATTGTTTCCAAGCCGGTTCGCCCGCTGGGATGCAAGGGATGAAATCCCTTGCCGCAGGATTATAAGGGCCGCGGAGGCCCTTATCGTACCCTTGCTATTTCCTGTTTTGTATCCGAAACGGTAAGAAGATCAGTCTGCGGAAAGCACAATCTTTTTTTCCATTTTTGGCTTTTTTTCATTGACACCGTTCCTTCCGGGCGATAAAATATTATATTGAGGATTAGTCTACCGACCCCAGCAAAGGAGGGCGCGCAATGGATAAATGGGATCGCCGTTTCATGGAAATGGCACATCTTGTCTCTTCCTGGACCAGCTGCTACACGGAAGGCCGCGCCATCGGGGCGGTGATCGTCAAGGACAAGCGGGTGCTGTGCACCGGCTATAACGGCGCGCCTGCGGGCCTCAAGACCTGCAAGGAGCGGGGAGAATGCATGCGGCGGCGGCTGGGGGTCCAGAGCGGCACCCACGCGGAACTGTGCTTCGCCATCCATGCCGAGCAGAACGCCATCATCCAGGCCGCCAAGCTGGGCCTGTCCATCGACGGCGGCACCCTGTACTGCACCCATCAGCCCTGCTCCATGTGCACCCGCATCATCATCAACGCGGGCATCCAGCGGGTGGTGTATGAGCAGGGATATCCGGATGATTTTTCCCTGGCCCTCTTCCATGAGTCCGCCACCCGCCTGGAGCGCTATGATCCCGAGACGGGGGAGACGGTGGAATGCTGAGGCGGCTGCTGGCCCTGCTGCTGACGCTGCTTCTGGTCCTGCCCGCCGGGGCAGAGCGGCTGCCCGATCCCATCGTCCCGCTGACGGACGCGGAGATCCCAGCCACGCCGGAGGGCATGCACTATTACCTCCTGCTGTGCTCGGATCGGGACGTATCCAGCGCGGAGGCCCCGGGCAATACCGACGGCATCATGCTGGCGGCCCTGGACACCACAGCCAACCGCATCATGCTGATCTCCATCGTGCGGGATCTGCTGGTGATGCGTCCGGACGGCCAGCCGGGGCGCATCAACGGCATCGGCAAGCGCTTTTCCCTGGAGGATACCGCCCGGGTGATCAGCACCCATTTCGGCATCCGGGTGGAAAAGTACGTGCTGGTCAACTGGAAGGGCGTGGCGGATATCATCGACCTGCTGGGCGGGGTGGAGGTGACCCTCACCAACGGCGAAGTGACCCGCCTCAAGGACAAGCAGGCCTATAAGATCGACTGGGCCCAGCCGGAATTGACCGGCGCGGGCACCTATCGCCTGCGGGGCTATCCCGCGGTGATCTACATGCGCATCCGCTCGGAGATCCCCGTGGGCGGCGAAACCTGGGATTATCGCCGCACCACCCGCGCCCGAAACGTGGTGGCCGCCCTGGGGGAGAGCCTGCGGGGGATCAGCTGGCAGGAGGCCCTGAAGCTGGCCACCGTGGATATCTGGCAGTGTGTCGCCGCCACCAATATGACCCTGGCGGATTTCACCGCCGCGGCAGGCATCGCCTATTCCCTGCGCAGCGCCCCCATCGAGCAGTTCCGCCTGCCCGTCAACGGCACCGGCGATGAATTGATCTATCTCAACATGTCCACCCAGCAAATCGACTATACCGCCAATCGGGAGGCACTGCGGCAATTCCTGAGTGGCGGTTACACCATCCGCGAAGCGGAGGATGAAGGCTGGGACTGACCGCGATTCGTACAGGCAGAGTAGCTGCAGACGCGTTAAGTGCTCATGAACGGGGAGTTGTCATGAGACGAAGCCGGGTTCCCGGCGCGGTGCCTGCGGCGCATCCCGCTGCAAGGTATAAACTGCCTCAACGGATCCTTTGTACCCATTGGAGGTGGTATTATGCCCAAAAACGGCTCTCCCCAGAATCGGACCCTGTTTCCCACCCCGTTCAGCAAGGCCTACTGGCGGCAGGCGGCCTCGGAATTCCG
>CACZLE010000086.1 GCA_902781945.1 uncultured Eubacteriales bacterium
GGGCGTCACCGTGTCCGATTACGGCGGGGCCAGCAACGCCCATGAATACCAGGGCATCGGCGAAACCATGGGCGACGCGGGCCTGCGCTGCCTGGCCGCTGGACTGGATGTGGAACTGCCCATGCCCAAAGCCTATGCCGAGGAGCTGAAACAGAAATTTGCCTCCGGCGAAGCCGATATAGCCCTGCTGGACGGCGTGGTGACCCGCGTGCTGGAGGCCAAATTCCGCATGGGCCTGTTTGAGCATCCCTTTGCCCTGGAGGGCGAAGAATTAGATAAAACCGTGCATCACGCGGAGGACGAAGCCCTTGCCGCCCAGAGCGCCCGGGAAGCCCTGGTGCTGCTGAAAAACGACGGCGCGCTGCCCCTGACCGGCCAGGAAAAGACCATCGCCGTCATCGGTCCCGCCGCGGCCAACGCCCGATATTATTTTGGCGGCTACACCCACCTGTCCATGGTGGAGGCCCAGCACGCCGCCCGCAATTCCATGGCGGGCGTCAACGGCAATGGGGTCAAGAATGAAGTGCGCACCGTGCCCGGCACCAGCGTGGAGGACGACGAAAACGCCAAATTAAAGCCTGACTGCAAGAATTTGATTCAAGTTTTGAAAGCTGAATTGCCCAACACCCGAATCCTGTACGCTCCCGGCTATCACAAGGCCGGGGCGGATGAAAGCTTGTTCCCGGAGGCGCTGGAGATCGCCGGGCAGGCCGACGTGGTCCTCCTGACCCTGGGCGGCAAGAACGGCTCCGGCTCCATCGCCACCATGGGCGAGGGCGTGGACGGCACCAACATCAACCTGCCCGCCTGCCAGGACGCTTTCATCCGGGAGGTCAAAAAGCTGAATAAGCCCCTGATCGGCATTCACTTTGACGGGCGGCCCATCTCCAGCGACACGGCGGACGCGTGCCTGGACGCCATCCTGGAATGCTGGAATCCCGCTGTTTATACCGCCGAGGCCGTTACCGACGCATTGCTGGGCAAATGGAATCCCTCCGGCAAGATGCCCCTGTCCACCGCCCGTTGCGCGGGCCAGATCCCCGTGTATTACAACCATCCCAACGGCTCCATGTGGACTCAGGCCCCCAGCATCGGCTTTACGGATTATGTGGACTGCCCCCACCGTCCCCGCTACTGCTTCGGCCACGGACTGAGCTACACCAGCTTTGAATACAGCGATTTGACGCTGGACAGGAAGGAAACCAGGCCCTTTGAAGCGGTGAACATTTCTTTGAAGATCAAGAACACCGGGAAATGCGCCGGGACGGAGATCGTGCAGCTGTATATCAAGGACGTGCACGCCTCCATGACCCGTCCCCAGAAGGAGCTGCAGGGCTTCGCCCGGGTGGCATTGCAGCCCGGGGAGGAAAAAGCCGTCTGCTTCTCCCTCCAGCCCAGCCAGACGGCTTTCCTGGACGAGGATATGCGCTGGAAGATCGAGAAGGGCGAATTTGAAGTGCAGCTCGGTTCTTCCTCCGAGGACATCCGCTTGCAGGATTCCTTTGCCGTGACGGAGAATGCTTATCTGGCAGGCAGGACCCGGGCGTTCTATGCCCTGGGTGAAATCAAGTAAGGAGGACGTTCCCATGGACATCAAAACCAGCTCCTGGATCACGGCGCGGGATACAGGCGATGTTTGCCCGGTATTCCGCAGGCAGTTTGCCACGGAAAAAGCGATTGATAAAGCCGAACTGAAAATCACCGCGCTCGGCGTCTATGAAGCCGAAATCAACGGCCATCGGGTGGGCGATTTTGTGCTGGCTCCCGGCTGGACCAGCTATGATCATCGACTGCAGGTGCAGACCTATGACGTGACGGCGCTGCTGCAAAAGGAAAACGACCTGCGCGTCACCGTAGGCCGGGGCTGGTTCCGCTCGCCCATGCCGGGCTGGCTGAACAGCCAGGATAAGCAGCGGCGGCTGGAGCAGCCCTGCGGGCTGATCGCTTTGCTGCAGATCACTTATTCGGACGGCACGGAAAAAACCGTCTCAACGGATGAAAGCTGGCATTGGGCGAAGAGCCGCGTCCTGTTCAGCGAAATCTACGACGGCGAGACCTGCGACGCCCGCATTGAGCCCGCGGATTGGCAGCCGGCAAAGCCGCTGAAATGGAGCAAGGACATCCTGATCCCCCAGGAGGGCGAGGCCATCCGGGAGACCGAGCGCATCGCCGCGAAACGCATTTTCAAAACGCCCCAGGGCGACACCGTGGTGGACTTCGGCCAGGAGGTCACCGGCTACGTGGAAATCGCGCTGAACGCCCACGCCGGGGACGAGGTGCTGTTCGACCACGCCGAGGTGCAGGACAAGGACGGCAACTGGTACAACGAAAATTACCGCAGCGCCAAGGCCCGGGCAAAATATATCTGCCGGGAGGGCAACCAAACCTGGCACCCGGAACTGACCTTTTTCGGCTTCCGGTATATTCGGCTGCTGTCCTGGCCGGGAGAAGCCAAGGCAGAGAATTTCACCGCCATTGCCGTGCATTCCGATCTGCGCCGCACCGGCTGGCTGAAAAGCGGCAACGAGGAACTCAACCAGCTGTTTTCCAACATCGTGTGGGGTCAGCGGGGCAATTTCCTGGACGTGCCCACCGATTGCCCTCAGCGGGACGAGCGCCTGGGCTGGACCGGCGACGCCCAGGTATTCATCAAGACCGCCAGCTACCTCTTTGATACCGAGCGCTTTTTCAAAAAATGGCTTCACGACCTGGCCGCCGACCAGCGGGAAAGCGGCGAGGTGGGCCAGGTGATCCCCGACCTGATGCCCGAAGGGCCCAGCAGCGCCGCCTGGGGCGACGCGGCGACCATCTGCCCCTGGCAGGTGTACCAGACCTACGGCGACAAAGCCGTTCTTGAAGATCAGTTCGACAGCATGCGCAAATGGGTGGATTATATCGGCTCCGTCACCAAGACGCCCAATCTGTGGGTCGATCATTTCCACTTTGGCGACTGGCTGGGCCTGGACGCGCCCGTGGGCAGCTATAAGGGCAGCAGCCGGGAGGATTTCATCGCCAGCGCCTTCTATGCCCATTCCACGGCATTGGTGGTAAAGGCCGGCAAGCTGCTGGGCAAAGACGTAAAATCCTATGAAAAGCTGCATGGGGACATCGTGGCCGCCTTCCGCAAGGCTTTCCCGGAATACAAAACCCAGACGGAGCACGTGCTGGCTGTGCATTTCGGGCTGGCGGAGGATGCGCAAAAGACCGCCGACGCCCTGGCCGACATGGTGAAGGCGGACGGCGTGCAGCTGCGCACCGGCTTTGTGGGCACGCCCTACATCCTGCATGCGCTGAGCCAGTACGGCCACGCGGACCTGGCCTGGTCCCTGGTGCTGCGGCGGGAATACCCCGGCTGGCTGTACCCCGTCACCAAAGGAGCCACCACCATCTGGGAGCATTGGGACGGCATCCATGAGGACGGCAGCTTCTGGTCCGCCGATATGAATTCCTTCAACCATTACGCCTATGGCGCGGTGGCGGACTGGATCTTCGAGCAGGCGGCGGGCATCCGCCACGCCGAGGACAAGCCCGGCTTTGAAGAATTGATCTACGCGCCCCATCCCGACAAGCGCCTGGGCTGGCTGCAAGCCAGGCTGAACACCCGCCACGGTACGGTCAGCGCCATGTGGGTCTGCCAGGAGGACGGCATCCGCTATGAACTGGAAACCCCGGCGCCTGCAAAGGTTTGCCTGAATGGAAAAGAAACCTGGGTAAACCCTGGTAAATATACCTTCTGGACAGCCAAATAAAGGAGGATACAGCCATGCGCAGCATGAAGATCAATCAGGAATGGGATTTTGGTCTGGGTCAGGTGGACCTGGGACAGCGCATCCGCGGGATTTTTGGAGATCGGAAAGTCAATCTGCCCCATGATTATATGATCGAAAGCGACGTTTTCCCGGAAGCGGCATCCGGCGGGGCCAGCGGCTATTACAACGCGGGCGTGGCCCATTTCGCTAAGGAGATCGACATCCCCGCGGATTGGGAAAACGATGCGATTTTCCTGCGTTTCGACGGGATTATGATGAACGCCACCGTGGAGGTCAACGGCAATCTGGCGTGTTTGCAGCATTACGGTTACGCGCCCTTTGAGGCGGACATCACCCATCTGGTCTATCCGGGGCAAAAGAATCGCATCGTCATCACCGTGAACCCCAGCATGCAGCCCAACTCCCGCTGGTTCTCCGGCGCGGGCCTGTTCCGGGGTGTGGAATTGGTCCATACGCCCAAGCTGCATATAGCCTTCGGCGGGCTGGCCGGGTATACGAAAAAGATCGAATACAAGGCCGACGGCACGCCGGAGACGGCTTATTTGCAGGTGTCCGCCGAAATCAAAAATGAAAAGGCGGAAAGCCGCCTGGCGGAAGTGACCTTCGCCCTGATCGACGATAAAACCGGCGAGACGGTGAAGACCAGCAAAACGCTGACCCAGGTGCAGGCCATGGCTACCGGCACCGCTTATATGACCCTGACCGTGGACGAGCCCCGGCTGTGGGACGCTGAGCATCCCAACCTGTACCGCCTGCAGGCCACCGTCAAGGATGTGGGCACTTTTAAGACCCATATCATTCCCAATGAATGCCCGACGGAGGACACCGAAAGCGTGCTGTTCGGCATCCGCACCATCGAGGCGGACGTGAAGCACGGCCTGCGGATCAACGGCAAAGCCGTCAAATTAAAGGGCGGCTGCCTGCATCACGACAATGGCCCCATCGGTGTTGTGACGGTCTATGACGCCGAGGCCCGCAAGGTGAAAAAGCTCAAGGAAGTGGGCTTCAACGCCATCCGCACCACCCATAATCCGCCGTCCTCCGCCTTGATCGAGGCCTGCGACAGGCTGGGCATGTATGTGTTTGACGAGGCCTTCGACGCCTGGGGCATGGGCAAGCAACCCGGCGACTACAACCAGTATTTTGCCACCGACTGGGAAAAGGATCTGACCGCCTTCGTGAAGCGGGACCGCTGCCATCCCTGCGTGACGATCTGGTCCACCGGCAACGAGATCACCGAGCGCGGCGGCCTGAACGACGGCTACGTATGGGCCGCCAAGCTGGCCGAAACCGTCCGCGCCCTGGACCTCAGCCGTCCCATCTCCAACGGCATCTGCTCCTTCTGGAACGGCCTGGACGATTTCATCATGGCCGAGCAGATGAAAAAGCGGATGGAAGGGCTCTCCGGCGGTTTGCAAAACGCCGATATCGGCGGCAAAAAGGACCTGCTGTGGGAGCAGTACACCGAGGGCTTCGCCAACGGCCTGGACGTGGTGGGCTACAACTACCTGGAGGGCAAATACGAGCAGGATCATGCCATGTTCCCCGAGCGGGTGATCCTGGGCAGCGAAAACTATCCGAAGGAAATCGGCATGCACTGGCCCATGATCGAAAAGACCCCCTGGGTCATCGGTGATTTCACCTGGACGGCCTGGGATTACATCGGCGAGGCGGGCATCGGCAAGGCCACCTTCTACGAACCCGGCGATCCCCGCATCGGCAATCCCTGGGGCGCGCCGTCTCCCTTCCCCTGGCGCACCGCCAACGATGCGGATTTTGATGTGACTGGCGTCATTCGGCCCCAGGGCGTCTACCGCCGCATCGTGTGGGGCAGCAAGGAAACCGCCGTGTTCTCCTATGACCCCGCGGTGATCGGCAAGGCGGAAACCCTGTCCAGCTGGGGCTTCCCCGGCGTGTGGAAGCGCTGGAACTGGCAGGGCCAGGAAGGCAAGCCCGTGGATATCGCCGTGTTCAGCAGCGCGGAGGAAGTGGAGCTGATCGTCAACGGCGAAAGCATAGGCCGTAAAAAGGCGGGCGAAGCGCTGATCCACGATATGCCGCTCACCTTCCTGTTCCGTGGGACATACCAGCCCGGAACCGTGGAAGCCGTCAGCTATACCGCCGGAAAAGAGGTTTCCCGCACGGCGCTCAATACCACCGGCAAGCCCGTTTCCATCCGCCTGACCGCCGAAACGGAAGAAATGCAGGCTGACGGCGAATCCCTGTGCTATGTGAACGCGGAGCTGATCGACAAAAACGGCAACGTGGTCCCCAACGCCGATATGCTTTTGAAAGCCGAAGCCGCCGGCGCGGCGCAACTGCTGGGCTTTGGCAGCGGCAATCCCATCACCGACGAAAACTATACCAAGGGCCAGTTCACCAGCTATCAGGGCCGCTCCCTGGCCGTGCTGCGCGCAGGTTATGCAGCGGGCGAAACGAAGCTGACTGTGTCCGTCGAAGGCCTGGGCCAGGCGGAAATCTGTCTGCAAGTGAAATAAAACAAAGAGGAGCGTGACGGGTATGCGTACCGCGATTGATTTCAATAAGGATTGGCAATTCACCATACCGGGTGAGGATCGCGTGCCCGTCACGCTGCCCCATACCTGGAACGCCCTTGATGGCCAGGATGGCGGCGGGGATTACTGGCGGGGCGAATGCGTGTATGAAAAGACCTTCGCAGCGCCTGTAAGGAAAGCGGGCGAAGAAGTCTATCTGGAATTTGACGGCGTATCCGCTTCCGCCAAGGCAACGCTGAACGGTCATTTCATCGGCGAGCACCATGGCCTGCATATCGCCCCTGCCTGTGGATCATCCCCTTTTGGACGTGCCGGACGTGCTTTCCTACAATCATTATTTCGGCTGGTACGGCGGAAGGCTGGAGGACAACGGCCCCTGGTTCGACCGCTTCCATGCCCTGCATCCCGACCTGCCCGTGGGCGTATCGGAGTACGGCTGCGAAAACAGCCTGTGGCATGCCTCCCACCCCGAGCCCGGCGATTACAGCAACGAATACCAGATGATCTACCACGAAAGCCTGATCAAACAGCTGTATTCCCGGAAATATCTGTGGGCCACCCACGTGTGGAACATGTTCGATTTCGCCGCCGATGCCCGGGAGGAAGGCGGCACCAAGGGCCGCAACAACAAAGGCCTGGTGACCTTTGACCGCAAGCACTGCAAGGACGCCTTCTACGCCTACCAGGCCTGGCTGACGGACAGGCCCATGCTGCACCTGTGTAGTAAGGAATTTGTCCACCGGGACGGGGATACCACGGAATTTGTGGTATACAGCAATCTGCCGGAAGTCACCCTGACGGTGAACGGAACGGCGTATACAAAACAGGCGGAGGATCATTTCTTCCATTTCACCGTGCCTCAGCCGGAAGGCGAATACACCGTAACAACCTCCGCGGGCGGTTTGACCGAACAGGCGCAATTTGAACACGTGGCCCAGCCCGATCCCGCCTATCGCTTCCAGCAGGGCACGGTGCTCAACTGGTTCGATATCGAAACGCCCGAGGGCTTCTATTCCGTCAAGGATCTGCTGAAGGACATTGCCCAGGCCCCGGACGCGGCGGCGCTGGTGAAGCCCCTGCTGGCGGAAATGACCGCTGCCCGAGCCGCCAAAGCAAAGCAGAAGGAGCAGGAAACCGGGCGGCAGACGGTAAAAAGCGGCGAGGGTATGAGCGCCGAGGATCGCAGGCGCACGACGATGCAGTTCAGCCTTTTGCAGCTGATCCGCATGGGCGCGCCGGATATGCCCAAGGAGCGCATCATCGCCATCAATAAGCAGCTCAATCAGATTCCCAAATATGTGCCGCCCAAGGACATGGATATGGAGCAGGCGGAAAAGGACGCCCATCGGGAGAACGTCTATGCCCTGGACGGCCGCTTTGTACTGCGGGACGGGCAGCGCCATCCCTTCGCGGTGATCTGCCCCGGGGGTGGATATACCATGGTGTGCAGCTACATCGAAGGCGTGCCCTACGCCCGGAAGCTCAATGAAATGAGCATTTCCGCCTTCATCGTGTATTACCGGGTGAAGGACAGAGCCCGCTTCCCCGCGCCCCAGGACGATCTGGTTCAGGCGGTACGGGAGATTTTTGCCAAGGTGGATGAATACCTGCTGGACACCGCCCACTGGTCCGTGTGGGGTTCCTCTGCCGGCGGCCATCTGGCGGCCAGCTTCGGCGCCGCCAACATGGGCTATCGCCATTATGGACTGCCCAAGCCGGAAGCCCTGGTGCTCACCTATCCCGTCATCAGCATGCGCCCGGAGCTGACCGAGCAGCAGACCCATAACATGCTGCTGGGTGAGCCCGCCGATGCGTCCATGGAAGCCTTTGCCAGCGTGGATGAGCAGGTAGATGCGGACTATCCGCCCACCTACATCTGGTGCGGCAACGCGGATAAAACCGTAAATCCCGACAATACCCGCCGCATGGCGGAAGCCCTTGAAAAGGCTGGCGTTCCGTATCAGTGCGAAATCTTCCCCGGCGTGGATCACGGCGTCGGCCCCGGCACGGAAACCGCCGCCGAAGGCTGGATCGATCACGCCCTGGCGTTCTGGAAAAGGCAGCAATCATATCTTGCATAAATCAGGAAATCAGAAATAACATCAAAAAAGCCTGTGCTGAAAACCATCTTGCGAGCGCACTGATCCGCCCCTGTCAAGTAGACACAGGAAATATCCAAAGCGACTATACGGCACCTTGCCCCAGCGGGCAGGGTGCTTTTGCGATCCGGAGGCTGAAC
>CACZLE010000087.1 GCA_902781945.1 uncultured Eubacteriales bacterium
GGCTTCTACTGTATACTTCGCTTTCCTCGACATGAATACTCCCCCTGAAGTTCACTGGTTTGTGTTTTTCCAGTGTCTACTTCAGGGGGAGCATATCACGGAGCCGCCTTATTTCTTTTGAATTTTCGCCATAAAGAACCCTTCGTAACTGTCCGTGGGGCATACGCACAGGGCCCCGGGCAGGCTGGTGGGCAGCGGCGGCAGATCGGGGATTCCGATGGGCACAATCTCGGCTTTGACGCCCTTCAAGGCCGCCTTCACCACGTTTTCGTTTTCCATTTCCAATATGGAGCAGGTGGAATAGACCACCGTGCCGCCGCTTTTCAGCAGCGTCAGCGCCTTTTTCAGCAGTTGCAGCTGGGTGGCGGCGGAATTGCGCACCAGCTTTTCGGAAAAAGCCTTGGTCGTCCGGGGATCGCTCTCCAGCATGGTGCCGCTGCCGCTGCATGGGGCGTCCAGCAGGATCTGATCGAACCGGAAAAAATCCTCCAGCTTGCGGGCGTCCCGCACCATCACGCTGACCCTTGTGGCTCCCTGCTTTTGCAGGTTGTATTGCAGCTTTTCCGCCCGGATCTTGTTGATCTCGCAGGCGGTGATATTGGCCTTGTTGCCCGTCAGGGACGCCATCTGCGCCGTTTTGCCGCCGGGAGCCGCCGCCATGTCCAATATATCCGCGCCGGCTTTCGGTTCCAAGGCCAGCGGGGGCAGCATGGAGCTCAGGCTTTGCAGATAGATGCCGCCCTGCTCGTAGATGGGCAGCTTCCAGAGTTCGCTTTCCATGGTGTTCGGCAGCAAAAAGGCGTCCTCCCACCAGGACATGCGCTCATAGGCGATGCCGTTTTCCGTCAAGGCCTTTTCCACGTCCGCAGGCTCCGCCTTCAAGCGGTTCACCCTGAGGCTCGCCTTCCGCCGTCCCGCCATACCTTCAAAAATCCGCTCAGCGGCGTCCGCTCCGTATTGCCGGGTGACGCTTTCCGTAAAATATGCTGGCAAAAAAGAATTCATAACGTGCTCCTTTATCAGTGGGTAATTTCAATATATAATGTTTCCATCTTTTCTGTCAAGACGCAACCGATTGGCCGCTATGCGCATCTAATCAGTGAAAAGAGGTGATGGCGAATGGACAAAGATGACTTTGCTGTCCGTGCATTGGCCCTGGAGCGGTCTTTATACTGTATTGCTCGCAGCTATCTTGCCGCGGAGGCGGATTGCGAGGATGCGTTGCAAAATGCGCTGCTCCGTGCCTGGGAGAAGCGGGATACCCTGCGCCAAGAGGCTTATTTCAACACTTGGCTGACGCGCATCCTGATTAATTGCTGCAAGCAGATTCTGCGGCGGCAGAAACAGGAAATGCCCAGCGAATCCTTGCCGGAGCAGGCAGCACCGACGGACGGCGACATTGATGCCTGGCGCGAGCTGTGCAGCCTGGATGAAAAGTATCGCATTGTCCTGATGTTGCGATATCGCGACGGCTACTGTGTCGCGGACATTTCCCGTATCCTGCGGATACCCCAGGGAACGGTCAAGGCGCGGCTTTCCCGGGGACGGGAACAGCTGAGAACCCGGCTCATTCAAGAGGAGGTGATCTTATGAGCATGAACAAAGAACGGATCGACGCGGCCTTCGGCAACACGCCGGAGAGCTTCAGCCATCGGCTGTCACAGACAATTGCCACACTATCCGAGAAAAAGAAAGAGGATCCTGTCCGGCGTTATCCCTTGCGGGTGATAGTCCTTGCGGCGATGATCACGATGATCTTGGGCGCGGCTGGCACAGCGTTGACGATGGATCGGGGCCTCAATTGGTGGTTTCAGGGCAGATGGAGCATGGAAACAGCCAGCGATCCCACCCTGGTGCAGGATATTCAAACGCATTTGCAGTCAGTTATTCCGCAGTACAGTACGCAAAGCGGCCTTGCGATCACTGTGGAGGATGCGGCCTGGCTGGATAGCAAGGCCTATATCGCCATCAGCATCCGAAATGAGCGTGCGGAATATGAAATGCACCCCAATTTCAATATGAATGTGGATGGCTTTGACGATGACCGCACGGAAAACTGGCTTTGGACATCAAAAGGCTTCGGCGTACCTGAGCAGGTGATGGATGATCCGCAAAAAACGCTGCTGCTCTTTGAGGATTATCCCATTCACGCGGGCAGGGCGGATGGGCCCATCCTGCGGGGAGCCTGGGATGTGACCCGGAGGGAGGACGGCGCCGTTCAGCTCATCCAGGAAATCGATTGGGATGAAGACAGTGGCTTCCGGGAAAGCATTGAGGCCGCATTGGCGGTCTATACCGATTCCGACGGCTGCCTTCCGCTCTTTATGCCCTTTGCTACACGTACATTTGCGCAGGATATCTATGGCGATTATGTGGACTATGGCATTCTTGGCTTCAAGGTAAAGGTCAAATAATGGAATGCGCTTGCCGGAGAACATCCCCGGCAAGCAAACACTTTATTTCTTCGGCCTCCACGCCATCATGTCCTTTACGTCCGCTTCCTCCCAGTCCTCCTGGTCCTCGCCCCGGGCGATGGCCGTCAAAGCCTTGCGGGCGATGTCGGCGTCGTAGCCGTGGCGGGCCAGCATGGCCAGGGTGCGCTGGTAGAGCTTGCGATCCATGTCCCCGTGGGTGCGGGCCAGATATTTGCCCGTCAGCCGGATGGCGTCGGCCAATTGCTCCTCGTCTGAAAGCTGGCCCACGGCGTTCTCCACCGTTTCCCGATCCACGCCCCGGCGGGTCAATTCCTGGCTCAAGCGATTGCGCCCGTATTTGTGGGTGCGGCTCTGGGCCCAGCGCTGGGCGAAGGCTTCGTCGTCCAGCAGCTCTTCCGTGTACAGCTTTTCGATCACCTGCTGTACGCAGCTTTCGGGATACCCCGCCCGACTCAGCTTGTCCCGGATCTCGCCCTCCGTGTGATCACACAGGGCCAGCAGCTTCACCGCGCTGTCCAGGGCGTGGCTGTAGCCGCGCTGCGCCATATATTGACGGTACAGAGCAACGTCCATGACCTCGCCCTTTTTGACGGGCCGTTCCCTTAAAAGAGACGTGGGCACCCGCAGGGTTTCGCCGTTATCCAGCCGCAGCAGGGCGCAGCCCTGTATCTTTTTGATTTCAAGTACGGTTTCCATCCAGTATCAACCTCATTAAAGCAATGTTTACATCGGAAAGCACCCCCAGCCGCGCTTCGGAGCATCCGCTGGTCAGCAGCGCAAAGCCCTTCTGCGCCGCGGGATCGTAGAACAATCCGTGCATGGCGCCGTAGGCCAGGCCCTGGTGACCGTATACCGTTTGCGGCAGGATATCGTGCACGATAAAGGTGCTCAGGCCCATAGACAGATGTTCGTCCCGCGCCCCGAAATCCGCCAGATGCCGCCGCATGGGGGCGTAGCGCTCCCGCATCAGTTCCGCGCCCAGCTTGGCCAGATCCGGGACGGAAATGTACAGATTGCCCTGACTGAGCAGGTAATGACGCTCGGGATCGGGCTTGTTTTCTGGCAAAGGCCTTTTTTGCCGGGCGGCGGCGTCCAGAGTAGGCTTTTTGGATGGCGGCAGCACCCGATAGGCGTTGGCGATGTCGCCCGCAAGGGTCTGCGGGTAAAAGCTGGCGGTCACGCGCAGGGGACCGAAGACCGCTTCCCGCATGATCTCCTCAAAGGATTTGCCCAGCATCCCTTCCAGGACGCAGGCGGCGATGCCCGCGCCCAGATTGGAATATTCAAAGCCGCCGAAAGCCGCCGTGTGGCTGTCTCCCCGCATCACATCGGAGAGCTTTGCGGGCCGCGCGCAGGCCTCCAGGTAAGTTTTGCCGTCGTGGATGCCCGCCGTGTGGGATAGGAGCCTGCGCAGGGTAATGAGGACATCGGGGGCCACCGGATGGCGCAATGAGCAGGGCAGATAAGCGTCCGCGTCGGCGTCCAGGTCGATCATCCCGGCCTCGTGCAGCCGCCAGGCGGCCATAGCCGTGATGTGCTTGCTGATGGAGGCCGTCCGGTAAAAGGTTTCCCTTTGGACGTCCCCATACAGGCAAAGCCCTGTGACGCCCTTGCCGTCAAAGATCGCCACAGCCCCGTCCACGGTGTGGTGGCGATGGAGGATATCAATCACCTCCGGCGGCACGTCGCCGCTGCATTGGGCTTTTTTTTCAGGGCAGGGGATCATGCCCAGCGCCGCGCGATAGGCCCATACCTTCCACTTTTTCACAAAAACACCTCATAATCCAACCCGCGTCGGGGCATACTGACCGTGTACCAACAAAAAGGAGGTTCGATTTATGGCTACAAGCTGCAATCTCAGCACCAAGGATCTGACTGTCATCGAGGATCAGCTCACCCATCTGGCCACCGCCTGCCGCGTGGCCCAGGGCTACGCCACCCAGTTCCAGGATGCCCAGCTGCGGGGCCTGGCGTCCACCGTGGCCCAGCATCATCGCCAGCAGTACGACGCCCTGTTCCAGTTCTTGAACGGCTGTCAGTGATAGGAGGAAAACGATATGCAGAACAACATGCAGACCCAGCAGAATCCCGGCAATCAGCCCATGCAGGGCATGACCGATCAGGAATTGGCCTTTGATCTCCTGTATCAGGAGAAGGCCTTGATGGCCAACATCTCCTCCGAGGTGGTGGAGGGCAGCCAGGTGGGACTTCGCAACGTGCTCAACGACATGTTCATGCAGATGGGCCAGGACCAGCTGCAAATCTTCCAGGTGATGAACCAGAAGGGCTGGTATCAGCTCAAGCCCGCCCAGCCCCAGGACATCCAGACCGCCAAGCAGAAATATCAGAACATGTGCAACTGATATCATACCACAGGAAAGCCATAAAAAAAAGCCCTTTCGCAGGCGTTCAAGGCTTGCGGAGGGGCCGTTTTTTCTATATAATGTTACCAGATACTGCAAATGGAGGGGTTTATCATGGACAAGAAAATAAAAACTGCCGTGGTGGGCTGCGGCATGATCAGCAATATCTACATCAAGAACCTCAAAAACCTGTTCTCCATCATCGATCTGGTGGCGGTGGGGGACCGCAATCCCGCCGCCGCGGAGGAAAAAGCCCGCACCTACGGCGTGCCCCGGGTGATGACCATTGATGAAATCGCGGCTTCCGATGAAATCGAGCTGGTGATCAACCTGACCCCGGCCTTCGTGCATTACGGCGTCATCAAGCAGATGCTGCTGGCGGGCAAGCACGTGTGGACGGAAAAAGTGATCACCAATACGCTGGAGGAAGCCCGGGAGCTGGTGAATCTGGCCAATGAAAAGGGCCTCTATCTGGGCGTCGCCCCGGATACCGTGCTGGGCGCGGGTATCCAGACCGCCCGCCGGGCCCTGGATACCGGCATGATCGGCGATGTTTCCTCGGGCGTGGTGACCATCAACCGCAATCAGTCCCTCAATGCCGAGCTCTTTGGCTTCCTGCGGGGCAACGGCGGCTCCCTGCCCTATGACGTGGGCGTCTATTATGTGGCGGCCCTGCTGTGCCTGCTGGGCCCGGTGCGGGCGGTTTCCGCCTTTGGCGCGCCTGCCAAAACCCATGAACCGGAATTCCTCTATGCCAACGACGAGGCCGCGCCCTGGCAGATCCCGGGCAGCAACGTGATCTCCGCGTCCCTGCGCTTCCGCTGCGGCGCGCTGGTCAGCGTGCTCTTTGACGGCAATACCGTGGGCGCCGAGCAGCACAATTTCATTCTGTTCGGCAGCCGGGGCGTTCTGAAGGTGGGGGACCCGGAGAAGTTCGGCAGCCCGTCCAGCGTGATCTATGCCGATCAGCCGGAATGCGTCCTGCCCTTCACCCATGGCTACAACGGCGTCAACACCCTGGAGGCCACGCCCTTTGATCATTACGGCCACCGGGGAATCGGCGTGGCGGAGATGGCCTATGCCATCCGGCGGAGCCGTCCCAACCGCTGCGGCAAGGAATACGGCCTCCATTGCCTGGAGGTGCTCGCCGCTATGGAGGAATCCGCCGCTTCCGGCCATGCGGTGGAGCTGCATACCGATTTTGATATGAAGCCCCTGGCGCCCGGCTATTATTCCTCCTTCTTCGGCGGCATGGCCCGGGCCGACGCCGAGCGCTCCCTGATGGACTGAAAGGAGAACCGCCATGAAATTCGGCATTCAGCTCTTTGGCATCCTGAACGCCCGGAGGGGAGATCCCGTGGAAACCCTGCGCGCCCTGCGTGATCTGGGCTATCGGCGGGTGGAGCCCTGCATCTCCCTGGGCGTCATCCCCGGGCTGGAGCAGGTGATTTGGCCCATCGACTGGTTTGAAGCCCAT
Organism: uncultured Eubacteriales bacterium; assembly: GCA_902781945.1. Lineage (GTDB taxonomy): Bacteria > Bacillota > Clostridia > Christensenellales > Aristaeellaceae > SFMI01. The sequence continues at coordinate 6,276 of CACZLE010000087.1, forward strand.
GCCTTTGAGATCCGGCAGCTGGGCCTGGAGATCGTTTCCGCCCACGTGTTCGCGGCGGATTATGCCGTCTCCGCGCCCCACATCGCAAAGCTGGCCGCTGATCACGGCATCCGGCAGATCGTGGTCAAGCTGCCCGAGGACCTGAGCGAAATCAGCCTGCACCAAACAGCTTTGATCTATATGCGCTTGGCCGATCTGCTGGCGGAGGCGGGCGCGGCGTTGCTTATCCATAACGAGGCGGCGGAGATCGCCCGGCAGATCCACGGCAAGACGGCCTATGAGCATTTCCTTTCCCTGTGCCTGGGCAAGGTGGGCGCACAGGTGGATGTGGGCTGGGTGCTGGCGGGCGGCCAGGACCCCGAAGCCCTGCTGTGGCGGCTGGGGGATGCGGTCAAATCCGTCCATTACAAGGACTTCAAGGGCGAAAACGGCCAATGGCTCCCCACCGTCATCGGCGAGGGCCAGGTGGATACCTCCGCCTGTTTCCAGTTTGCCCGGGCAGCGGGCATACCCCAGATCATCGACCAGGACGCTTTCGTGGGCGATCCCCTGGAGGACCTGAAAAAGTGCCTTGCCGCCCTGCAAAGGCGCACCCAGGAGCGGGCGCATTCCGTCAGCTATCTCAACACCCTGGACGTGGAGACCGGCGAGGTGCGCACCCTGCGTCGCTTTGAGGGCGTCATCGAGGCCCCCAACTGGCTTAAGACCCAGCCTGCCATTATTTATAATTCCGAGGGCCATCTGTTCCGTTATGACCTGGAAAACGGTCAGGTCACGCCCATCGATACCGGGCTGTGCGACAACTGCAACAACGATCACGTGATCGCCGCGGACGAAAGCCAGATCGCCGTCAGCCACAGCGACAAGGCCGAGCCTTGGATGTCCCGGGTCTACGTGCTGCCCATCACCGGCGGCGAACCCCGGCTGGTGACGCCCAACGCGCCCAGCTATCTGCACGGCTGGTCGCCGGACGGGCGGGAGATGGCCTATTGCGCCTTCCGCATGCACGAGGGCAAGCTGGAGGTGGACATCTACGCCATTCCTGCGGCGGGCGGTGAGGAGAAGCGCCTCACGGGCGGCGGCTTCAACGACGGTCCGGAGTACAGCCCCGACGGTCAGCACATCTGGTTCAATTCCACCCGCACGGGCCTTATGCAGATCTGGCGCATGAACCGGGACGGCAGCGACCAGCGGCAGATGACCTTTACCCGCCGCAACAACTGGTTCGCCCACGTCTCCCCGGACGGGAAAAAGGTGGTCTATCTTTCCTATGGCCCCGATGATGTGGAGGCCGGGGAGCATCTGCCCAACATGCGGGTGGAGCTGTGGCTGATGAACGCCGACGGCAGCGATCCCCATCGCCTCCTGTCCGTCTTCGGCGGCCAGGGCAGCATCAACGTCAACAGCTGGGCCGCGGACAGCCGGCATATCGCCTTTGTCAGCTATGAGCTGGTGCGTGCACGCTGATAGGAAGAGGGGATACGCGCTTTCTGAAGAAATCCTCATGCCGTGAACGGCCCTACCATAAATGAAACAAAATCGTAGTTTCCGGGCGCAGAAAAGAGTATAATGAACACA
>CACZLE010000088.1 GCA_902781945.1 uncultured Eubacteriales bacterium
AGCTGCTTTTTCAACCTCCCGCCTCTTTGAGGCTTGTTTGCTTTGCCTTCCTTTGGATTGGTGCGCCTATGCTGTCTGCAAACTTTGTTTTCACACTATGCGCCTCCTTAGTTAAACAGGCCGCTGCCGGACACTTTGCGGGAGATGGTGTTGGCGGTGATCAGCATGGTGCAGTTGATCAACGACTTGAACAGGCCGACAGCCGTTGAAAAGCCGTAGTTGGGCGAGGAGGAAAAGGTGATGTCGTATACGTAGGTGTCGATGATGTCCACACTGTTCTTTACGGCACTGTTTCGCAGGTTGAAGATCTGGTCAAAGCCCGCGCTCATCACGTGGCCCACCTGCATGATCAGTAGCAGGATGATCGTCGCCCGGATCCCGGGCAAGGTGATGTGCCACACGCACTGCATGCGGTTCGCACCGTCGATGCGCGCCGCCTCGTACAGATCCAGGGAGATGCCGGAGATGGCGGCAATGTAGATGATGGCGGACCAGCCAGCGCCCTTCCAGATGGAGGTGGAGTACAGCAGCACGCGGAATATCCCCGGGCTGGAAAGAAAGCGGATCGGTTTGCTACCGGCGGAAAGCAGCAGGGAGTTGATCACACCGTTGTTGTTGAAGAAATCGTGGATGATCTGTGCGACGATGATCCAGGACAGGAAATGTGGGAAGGTGATAATGGTCTGGTAAACCCGCTTGGCCTTTCTGCCGGGCATCTCGTTGAGCATAAGTGCCAGCAGGATAGGGAATATGAATTCAAACAGCAACCGGCCAAAACTGATTTCAAAGGTGGTCTGAATCGATTTTAGCGCCAGTGGGGTAATGAATATACGCTTAAAGTTGTCCAGGCCCACCCATTGGCTGCCCAGTATGCCCAGCCTTGCGTTGTACTTCTTGAAGGCAAGGATCAAGCCGAACATGGGTTTGTAATGGAATATCGCAAAATAAACCAGCCCGGGCAAAATGAAAAAATAAGTCCATCGATGCTTCCAAATGCGTTTAATCAGCTTTTCCTTTGGCTTTTTCAGAGCCGTCATTGCCTGCTTCCCTCCTTTTGCGTATATTATCACTTGCTGTTACGGCGTAAAATCCTTCCAGGCTTCGGCACGGAGACCAGGATTGGAAACAAACAGGAATTTGTCCGGATCCTCCCGGAACTGCTGATAGATGGATTTCCCGGGTTCTATGCCGAACTGGGAATAGATTTCAGGGCGTTTACGGATCAGTTCTGTCGTCTGGTATGCATTGTTTTTCTCCCAGTACAGTTGATTGCCCTCATTCAGCAGGGGAAACCAGGCGATACCGCCATGCCTGCGGACGCCGTCGTAGACGAACCCATAATCGCGGTCATACCACGCGCCGAAGGTGAGCGGCTTCGCGGGATTGGCACTGATGGTAGCGTGCGCCCAATAAGGAGGAACGATCACCACGTCTCCCGGCCCTGCGTATACCGCAAAGCAGCGTCCGGGCTGATCCTCCGCCGTTTCCTGCATATAGATCACGGCCTCTCCGTCCCAGATTTCATACACTTCCGGCGTGGACCAGCCGCAGTGGTCGGACACCTTGTGGATGTGCCCCTGGCTGCGGATGGGCTCATTTCCCAGCCGACCCGCGGCATAGGTGACCACGCCGTAGAGGAGCATGCGCTCCTCCATGGCGGGCAGATCCGCCTTGCGGCCCACGTCCATCATGATGGCGTACACGTTTTCCGGACCGTCGCAGCCCGGCTCGCGCAGGCTTTTTCGTATGCTGTCCAGCTTGCGGTACTCCAGGCCGCGGTCAAAGCAATCCGGCCCCAGCTGAAAACCAAAGGGTGTTTGCGTTGGCTGAATGTCAAAACCAGGATCAAACTTCATCTCTGTTTCCTCCCTATCACGTGCGTACATAGGCCTTGATAGTGCCCATTTTCTCCTTGCCGCCCCGATCCAGCGGGGTGATCGTATACGCGCCCACCGCTGCAGGCACGATGAAGGTTTCGGCATAGTGCACCGCGAAGGGAGCAAAAGCGCCCGTGGGGCTCTCCACCAGGACCTCCCGCCCCTCGATCAGGTTCAGCACGTTCAGATTGCCTTGGGTATTGTGCTGTACCGGGGCGTCAAACCAATGCCGCCGCGTCTCGATGAATTCCCGTTCGTGCAGGCCGGTACGTTCCTCAGTCACGTGGCTGTCCTCACTGATCGTCTCCACGTGGTTCACCAGGTTTTTCATCACCCAATCGGTGTCGCGGTCTGTCTGGATATTTGGGATGCCGTGCGCGACGTGGATGGGCCGCGGCCTGCCGTCCAGCCCCAGACGACCCCAGTCCCACAGCTTGAAGGTGAAGATATAGGGCGTTGCGCTGATCTCCAGCACCATGCAGTCCTTCCCGGAGCAATGGATGGTACCGCCCGGGATCAGGAAATGATCGTGCTTATGGGCGGGAATGGCGTTTACGAATTTTCCCGCGTCAAACTGCCCGGTGATCTGGCTTTCCTCCAGGGCGCGGCGCAGATCCTCCTTGTTCATACCCTTTTTGCAGCCCAGGTACACGCAGGTGTCTTCCCCTGCGTCCAGCAGGTAATAGCTTTCATCCTGGGTGTAGTGCATGCCGAAGCGGTCCTGGATATACTCGGTCAGCGGATGCACCTGCAGGCTCAGGTTGCCGCCCTGGATGGTATCCAGCAGATCGAAGCGGATGGGAAATTCTGCGCCAAAGCGGGCGTGGACCTTTTCGCCCAGTAGCTCGTGGGGGTGGTAGAACACCAGGTCGATGGCGGGGATTTCCAGCACGATTCCGCCCACCTCCAGTAGCAGGCTGTTTTCCTCGGGGACGCAGTCAAAGCTCCAGGCATAGTTTTTCGTGCCCTTTGGCAGGCCGAACGTCTCTTTCATCCACTGTCCGCCCCATACGCCGGGGTCAAAGTAAGGCTTCAGCCGGAAGGGTCGGGTGACGGCTGTGTCCAGTCCGCGGCGGAAGGCGTCGCCCGTCATCATTTTGGGCCTGGAAGCGTCGTTGGTGTCCAGCACATAATCCATGCAGCCAAACAACTCCTGCTTGTGCCGGTCCAGCACGCGCCAGTCGATAAAGAAGGCGCGCTTGTATTTGCGCAGGTTATCCTCATCATAATTGTCGTTCAGCCAGTTGGCCAGCTTGCCGGAGCGGAACCGCAGCTGGATCTCCCAGCGCGCCATATCGGCGTATACGAGAATGTCGGGCTGGCATAAGTAGGCAGCCCCGATCCCGAATACCAGCACCAGCCCCTGCGCTCCTTCGATGGCGGCGCGCAGGGTTTCAGTTGCCTCCGGCTCAAAGAAATCTGCTATGCGGTGATGGGATAGGATGCCGAACACGCGGTCGTCGGTAATGTTGTAGCGCAGCATGTTCAGTGCCTTTTCCTTGCTGATCTGCGCATCGTGGGCGCAGAACACGGCGTCTGGGGAGAGGGCAGCCTTCAGTGAGTTCAGGACGTCGGCCTCCCATACGCCATGGTAGCAGTCAACACACAGCACCGTTTTGGCCTGCGCGCGGCTGTCGATCGCCTTGCGTAATTCTTTGCCGATAGCTTCCCAGCCGACAATGGCATAGACCTTTTCATCTGTTTCCACGTGGATGTGGGGATACAGATCATAATTGCTTTTCATTCGCATGGGCTACCTTTCTTCAAACAGACTGGACAGTCCCAGCACGACGGAAGCTTCTGGTTCCTTTGCCGTTACGACTTGCACATGTCCCCAGGGCGTCCAGCTGTACGCATCAATGTGCGTCTGAATGGCGGTGCGCAGCGCGGCGATGTGCGACGCCCCGCCGCTGAGAATCAGTATCTCGGGATCATAGGCATGGATCAGGTTGACAGCTCCTGTGCCAAGGGCGCGGCAGACGCCGTCAAACACGTCCCGGCACACACTGTCACCGGCGGCGCATCCCGCGGCTAGCGCGCAATAATCAATGCGTTCCACGTCCTTTAGGCAGCTGTCTTTGAAGCCGGGATGCTCCTGGGCGATGTTCGCCAGCGCCCAGGTGCCCGCGTAGGCTTCCAGGCACCCGAGGTTGCCGCAGGTGCACCGGCGCGGCGCTTCATGGGCAATGGCGATGTGCCCGCCCAGGATGCCCAGCGTCCCGTGCTTTCCCGTCAGGACCTTCCCCTGCGAGTAAGCTGCGTTGCCGATGCCCGTACCGATCATCAGCAGGACGGCGCTTTCGTTGCCTTGCCCCGCGCCGTAGGCCATCTCGCCGCAAATGGCAGCCGCCGCGTCGTTGGTGAGGATCAGGGGCAGACCAAAGCGCTCCCGCGCCCAGGCAGCGTAATCGATGGTCGCAGCGTCGGTGTATTTGCCGTTTCCCGCCATCACGCGCTGCCGCCGTGCGTCTACGATGCCGGGATAGGCAAAGCCGATGCCCAGGCAGCCGCCGACTGACGGCAAATTCCGCGCCTGTGATTCTACGGATTGCAGCACCTCGCTCATGGGTGAGTCATGATCAATGGGGAAGATCCTCATTTCCTCAATACATCCGGCGTCCACCACCGCTAGCTTTACCCGCGAGCCGCCCAGATCAATGCACAGCGTTTTCATTGCTTTTCATCCACGGGCACCAGTACAGGCTGCCCGTCTACACATTTCAGCCGGGCCGAGAAGCCCGCTTCCTTGATGCTGCCATAGTCGTGCCCGGCGTCCGCGGGCCAGCATGCACCTACGCGCAGCACCTCGCTGCCCGTGTTGGCCAGGCGGTGCGCCACGTTTCCCGGAATGTAATGCAGTGTGCCGGGCTGCATCCATTCCACCCAGCAGCTGCGGTTCTCATCCATCAGGATCAGCGCGCCCTTTCCCTGAATACACCAGTAGTATTCCGCCGTCTCCCGGTGCTGATGGAAGTGCCCCTTGGTCATAAAGTATTCGCCATCCACCTGGCCGGGCATCACGTTGCTGGTGCCGAAAAACAGTCCGCCGGGCGTGCCCTCCGTAACCATTTCCTGGCTTTGCACACGGTAAACGACCGTATTCTGCGGCATAGCAGCGCGGGCCGCTTCGTTTTCAAACACGTTTGCCAGGTCCGCCAGGGTGCGCGCAGATTCCTTGATGCCGTCACCATGTAGATAACCGCTGGTTAGATCAACTGTTGCGCTGTTACTCATATATACCTCTCGTTTTCACAGCCAAAGCGGCTGCAAATCATCCTTCAGATCATTGCTGATTGTAAAGGGCCTGCGGCTGCAGATGCGTTCGCCGGAGGCGTCCACATAGCTGGCGATCACCTCTCCCTTTTCTTCCAGCCGGTCCGGAATGTCGATGCTTGCGGGCAGGATGACCCTGCCATAACCATCCACACGCCCCTCCAGTGTATTAACGGAAATCTGTTCTCCGCCCAGCGTGACTTTCAGGGTGACTTCGCCGGCCCAGGGGGCCTCCAGATCGTTTACCAGCACGATGTTCATTTCTTTTTTGCCAGGCCGGTAGCGGTCGGATATATCATCGATGCAGATGCCCAGCGGGGCCATGGCGTCATGCATGAACTTGACGTAAGTATCCGAGCAGGTCGGATGGGCGATATCCGGCAGAAATTCATCGCAGGTTCGGCCTACGTCCAGCTTACAGTAGGTCAGGCCGCAAAAGTACAGCAGGCAGGCCGAGGTGCGGCTACTGCGCCAGAATTCGGTCAGCTTGGCAATGCCGTAGTCATGATATACACGTCGCTCCTCCGGCGTGGCGTTAGGGATCAGGTTCCTGTACAGCTCGGTGGTCAGGGTCGTGGGCGAATTGTCCCGGTTGATCCACAACCAACAGTATTCGTTTGTGATGCGCGGATTATTGGGCAGCAAGGACACGTCGAAAGAGTTGATATAATTGTAACTCTGGTGGCGGCGCAAAGCGGGATCCCGGGGAGCACGATTGGCCTTGTTCCACGTCATGTGTGGGTCGCCAAACAGATAGGGGTGGCATTCGATGGTATCTGTTGGGCTTGCGGGACGGCCCCAGCCGTTATCGTAGGGGCGGTTGGACAGGTCGGTTTTCGCATCCCGCATCTGACGGATCAGGATCTCCGTGACATAGGTGTCCGTTTCATTCTGGATGTCCCAGATCGCCACGCATGGGTGGTTGGCATGCTCGTTCTGCCAGTCAATGAGCTCTGGCAGCAAGGTATGCATGACGTCCGGTGCCTGCTCTCCCCAGTGTGGGACCTGGCCCGTCTTTTGCCGCACGTCCACTTCGCCCCAGATGGGGTATTCATCCTGGATCAGGAAGCCGATCTCATCCGCCAAGTCGTACCAGAGCTGCGGCGGGAAACCGATGCAATAGCGGATGCTGTTCATATTGGTCTTCTTGAAGCTCAGCAGCACCTGCTTGGCCCATTCCCGGTCCCAAGGGAGCGCGCCGCGGTCAGGATCCTCAAAGAAGCGGTACATCGTAATGTTGGTGCCACGCCAGTAATACGGTTTGCCGTTCAGCATGGGCAGACGCGTCTTTTTATCGAACCGGAAGGTGCGCATGCCAAAGCGCGCGGTGATTTCATCCCCGGCCGTGGCCGCCCATGCCGTGTACAGATATGGGTCCTCCGGTGTCCACAGGTGGGCGTTCGGGAAGGGGACGGTGATTTGCACGCGCACGGTTTCGCCTGCCTTCACGCGCACTTTGTCAAAGCAGCCGTGCAGAACGACCGTACCCGCTGCGTCATACACCTTGTATTCCGGGGCGTCCTCCGCGTCGTTTTCGCCCGTGTTTTCAAGGGTCAGCTGGATTGTCAGGCGTCCGCGTTCCGCATCGGGAGCAAGCTGCAGATACTGGATCATTGGATTATCGCAGAAGTACAGGGAAACGTCGTCATAGATCCCCGGCACATAGTCGAACTTTTCAAAGTCAAAGCCCACCACATGTCCCTGTTCCACAGTCTGGGAATTGTAATTTCCCAAGCGGATCAGCAGCGTGTTCTTTCCTGTATGGATGTATTTGTTCAGTTGAACATAGGCAGGCGTAAAATTGGGCTGATGCTCGCAGACCTTGGAGGCGTTCAGGTAGATCGTTTTTCCCCACCAGGCCTTGTTGATTTTCAGCATGGCATTTTGTGGAAGATTGCCGTCCACGTCAAAGCCCAGCCGGTACAAAGCCGCAGGTTCGGTGATTGGCTCGGCTGCCATGTCCAGCAAACCAGGTACTGGCACCGTGTTGCGGAAAGCATGCGGCAGGTCGTGAATCGTTGCGCTATCGCTCGTTCCACACACATTCCAAATCCCATTCAGAGAAATGGTTCGTCTTTTCACAGATCCTGTTTTCAAATATATCTTCGCACTAGAAACCATTTGCAACCTCCAATGTAATACTGTTGAGTTGTATTTACATCTATGTCTTATTATAACCATTTAGCACGCTAGATGTCAATACAAATTTTATTTTTATTTTTCTCTATGGCCACAATACCTATGTTATGCATAGATACCATTGCAGAGATATATACTGCTTAGCGAAACATGAAAAAGGTGTCCCTCATGAACGAGGAGGGACACCCAATCAGTGCGAAGATAGGATATAAGCTACTTTGCTCCTTTTATCTATGATTAGGAATATAGGAGCATTAGATTTCAGGCTCAATGGCTTTGGGTGAAGGGCCATGCAGTACTAAATTTGTACTGAAACAGATTTTCCCGTCCTCCATGCGCTGGAAAGAGATATGGTTCTCGCCATAGGTGATGGTGAGCGTTTTGGTCTGGGTATTCAGGTGAAAATCTATATTGGAAAAAATGCTCTTCAAATATTCCATCATATGATGCTCCTCTCCCTGCTGGGGGACAATCAGAATTGGGATATTATTCCTTTTTGCACGATTGATTTGGGTGACGACTCTATCGAAATGAAAAGCCCAAAACAGTTGAAAAGCCCAAAACAGTGATCTCTTCTCGGAGGAAATCAATGGAATCGATCACATATATCCATTATGGAGCGGACCATTATGATCCAACACGTTTCTTGCCTGCTCGCAATGGAAGCTGGAAACCTAAGCCAGCAGAAAGAACAGGATTGTGGGGGAGCCGGATAAATGATCCGGACGGATGGAAAGCATGGTGCGAAGAAAACAATTTCTTACTGGATCATCTGAAGTGCTCATTTTGCTTTCAACTGAATAGGGCAAAAATACTGACTCTTTCATTTCCTACACAGCTTATTCCTCTTCCCAAGGAACGATAATACAATACTGTATGGAAACCTTGCTTGCAGGATTTTTCAAAACATGAGAGAATAATACCACCACTTGACGATGTTCTTTTTTTCAAACGATGGAGAAAGCTGATGGACGGAAGGGAGGGAAAATCGGCGTGAGCCCGGATTTTGGCACCTTGGCAGTGCTTTTCCCCTTGCTTCTCCTGCTGTTCGGTCTGGGGTTTACCGTAACGATTGATCCTTATATTCGGCGGGAGCATCGGCGCATCATGCTTATCATCGTGGTGCTTTGTCTGAGCCTGATTGCCCAGAATCTATGGGAAAATGCTCTTTTCATCCGCCATAAGGACCTGACCTGGAAGAATTTTTTAGCTGCCTACGGTTACTCCGTTCGACCGGTGATCCTGGTTTTGTTCCTTTATATCATACTGCCGGAGGGCCGCAAGTGGCCACAATGGCTGCTGGTGGGGATCAATGCCGCGCTCTATTTTTCCTCGCCTTACACAAAGCTGTGTTTTGAAATCAGAGATTTCGACTTTGCAATGCTGCGCGGCCCGCTTTGGCCTGCCTGCTTTGTGGTCAGCGGCATTCTGCTGTTGAAATTGCTGATCTATACCTTGCTGCGCTTTCGGGAAACGAGAAAAAAAGAACAGCTCATCCCGGTTTTCATCGGGCTGGGCATCATTGCTTCCGTTGTGATCGATTTCCATATAAATATGGAATCGCTTCCCGTTTCCTTCCTGACCATCGCCATCGTGGTGAGCAGCGTGTTTTATTACATTTGGTTGCATCTGCAATTTGTTCGGGAACACGAGCGTGACCTGATGGCAGCCCAGCGAGTCCAGATCATGATGACGCAGATCCAGCCCCACTTCCTGTTCAACGCCCTGAACACCATCCGCGCGCTGTACGCAAAGAACCCTCCTTTGGCGGATACAACGCTGGAAAACTTCAGTACGTATCTGCGGCAGAACCTGGAATCCCTGAGCCAAAGCGATCTGATCCCCGTTTCCAAAGAGCTGGAGCATACCCGGCTGTATGCGGAGATCGAAATGCTGCGGTTCCCAGGCATCCGCATCGAATAAAAAAGGACGGCCTGGTGACGGTCTCTTCCGTTCGGGAAGCAAACCTTCACCGGATTACGGTAACTGATAACGGCAAAGGCTTCGATCCGGAAAAAACGATGGACGGAACCCATATTGGCCTGCGGAATGTAAAAGAACGGGTGGAACAAATGTGCGGCGGCAAGCTGATCCTGCAAAGCGAGATCGGAAAGGGCACCTGCATCACATTGCTGATCCCGGAGGGCAGGAAGGAGCAAAAGCCATGAACGTGATCTGTGTGGACGACGAACCCCTGGCCGTGGAATATACGCTGAAGCAATGCGGACAGCTGCCTGAAATCGACAGGGCGGAAGGGTTTACGAACGCGGAATCCGCCCTGACCTATCTGCGGGAGCATTCGGCGGATATTGCCCTGCTGGATATCAATATGCCGGACACGGACGGCATTGCCTTGGCCGCGCAGATCAAGCAGCTGCGTCCTCAGACGGCCATTCTTTTCCTGACGGCCTATAAGCAGTACGCTTTTGACGCCTATGCGGTGCACCCGGCAGGCTATCTGCTCAAGCCTGTTTCCCTGGAAAAGCTGGCAGAAGAAGTCGCGTACATTCATGGAGCCCGGCATAACGCCGCCAAATCGCACATCCATGTAAAAACGTTTGGGTATTTCGACGTATACGTGGGCGACAAGCCCATCAGCTTCAGGCTGGCGAAGAGCAAGGAGATCCTGGCCTATCTGGTGGACAAGCAGGGAAACGGCGTCACCCGGCCGGATCTGTTTTCCGCGATCTGGGAAGATCAGCTTTATGACCGTGGAATGCAGAAACAGCTGGACGTATATATCCGATCCCTCCGGGATACGCTGCGGGAATACGGAGCGGAGCAGATCATGGAGATCAAGAAAGGCGTGCTGCGGGTCAAGCCGGATACCTTCTCCTGCGACGCGTACCTGTTTTTCTCCGGGGACGCCGATACCATCAACGCGTACCGGGGCGAATGGAGGGCATCCTGTCCTGGCGCATAACGGACGAAAATAAGGATTATTGAGGCGTTCATCCGTCCAAATGGCCTGTTTTTTGCAGCTGCATACAGTTCATGCAGCTTTTTTTATAAAATCTTTCTTTTTCTTTGGACATTCTTTGGACAGCGCCGTCTATAATGCAGCTGTAACCGATGATGATCCCGCCGGAATCGCCATCACACCAAAGCCGCATTGCAAAAGGAGGCGCAAGCCATGAGCGAAGAAAAGGAACTGAGCATGGAACAGTTCGGCCAGGTATCCGGCGGACGGAAGTACTAAAGTGAGGAATTCCAGATTCGGCTATGAAAAGAAAGGACTGTGAACACATGTCAATGGCAGAAACGCAATTGGAGCTTTTGCCGGAACAGCTGGAAATGGTCACCGGCGGCGCTCCCACGCTGGGCGTATATCGATCAGGATTTCGTTACAAGGAAGAATCGCTGCGGTTCTTTCAATCGTGTGTCGGGAAAGATGTATATTT
>CACZLE010000089.1 GCA_902781945.1 uncultured Eubacteriales bacterium
GTCCGGAAAAATGAGTTTACTCATTTTTCTCGGCCTGACGCCGGTTTTCGCTGTGCGCTTTGCGCACAGCGCGCCAGCGAAGCTGGCTGCCCGGAAGCGGTGGACTGCGACTTAGTTTCTTGTTGCGTCAGCAGCTTTTACGGCGACAAACGCAGGTTTTCTGCTTCTCTTTTGACTCAAAAGAGAAGCGTATCCCCTCCCCCGTCAAATTCATGTTTTCCCCCACCGTTTCAAAATTGTATACAGAAAAAAACCCGTCCATTTCTTGACAAGTGGGCGGGTTTTCCGTATCCTTTAGGAAGCAGAAAGGATGATGTGCATGAGCCATGTGACCATTCCGACCGGATACCGGTCTTCGCTTTCCTTATATGAGACCCAGGAAGCCATCGATTTGATCAAGAGCACCTTTGAGGGCTATCTTTGCAACGCGCTGAACCTCAAGCGCGTGTCCGCCCCGCTGTTTGTGGAGGGCGGCAGCGGCCTGAACGACGACCTGAACGGCGTTGAGCGGCCCGTGGATTTCACCGTCAAGGAGACGGGCACCAAGGCCCAGGTGGTGCATTCCCTGGCCAAGTGGAAGCGCCTGGCCCTGGCGGAGTACGGCTTTCCCCTGGGCGAGGGCCTGTACACCGACATGAACGCCATCCGCCGGGATGAGGAGCTGGACAACCTGCACAGCATCTACGTGGACCAGTGGGACTGGGAAAAGGTGATCTATCAGAAGGACCGCACCCTGGAGACCCTGAAGGACGCCATGCGCCGCATCGTCACGGCGGTGTGCGGCACCCTGGATTTTCTCAAATGGAAATATCCCCAGCTGCCGGTGGAGCTGTGCCGGGACATCAGCTTCGTCACCACCCAGGAGCTGGAGGACATGTATCCCGGCCTGACCCCCAAGGAGCGGGAAAACGCCTATTTGAAGGAGCACCGCACCGCGGGCATCCTGCAAATCGGCAAGGTGCTCAAAAGCGGCCAAAGGCACGATGGCCGCGCGCCGGACTACGACGACTGGGAAATGAACGGCGATATCATGTTCTACAACGACCTGCTGGGCTGCGCCTTTGAGCTCAGCTCCATGGGCGTGCGCGTATCGCCGGAATCCCTGCGCGCCCAGCTCAAGGCCGCGGGCTGCGAGGAGCGGGCCCGGCTGCCCTTCCACAAAATGCTGCTGGAAGGCCGCCTGCCCTACACCATGGGCGGCGGCATCGGCCAGAGCCGCATGTGCATGCTTCTGCTGGGCAAGGCCCACATCGGCGAGGTCCAGTCCTCCTTCTGGGACGAGGCCACCAAGGAAGCCTGCAAAAAGGCCGGGATCACGCTGCTGTAAGCGGGGAACGGCCTGCTGGCAAACAGAAATCGGCAAAGGGGGAGACGTTGGAGGCCTCCGCGGCCTCCAAGCCTCTGCGCCAGGAGACTTCGCCTCCTGGACCTCGGCGGGCGAACCGGTTTGAAAACAACAACAAACAATCTGCGCCTGTAACTTGGAAGTCGTAAAGAGAGCTTCCGGGCATAAGAAAAACCGATGGCCAGCCAGAAAATGAATTCATTCATTTTCTGGTCTGTCCAGCGGTTTTTCGCTGTGCGCTTTGCGTGGTGGGGTTTGGGGCAAAGCCCCATCGTAATCCCCTCCCCGTCAAATTTCTGTTTTCCTATTTCCCCGCACAAAAAGCCCCGCCTCCCTTTTTGAAGGGAGGCGGGGATCATTTTTTGAATCCGATTACCGGTTCAGGATGGTTTCTTCGGTTTCCTTATCGAAGAAGTGCAGGCGAGTGGTATCGAAGGCAACCTTGATGCCCTTGTCGCCAGCGCGGGTGGCGGTGCGAGGATCAACGCGGGCGATGATGTTCTCGTCCTTGCCGCTGGTGGACATGTACAGGTAGGTCTCGGAACCCATCAGCTCGGTCACTTCCACATCCACGGTAATGGTGGCATCGGGATGGGCGGCCACGAACTCGGGGCTGTCGTCGATGTTCTCGGGACGGATGCCCATGCAAACTTCCTTGCCGATGTAGCTCTCATCCTTGAACTTGGCGATCTTCTCCTTGGGAACCAGGATCTTGTTGTTGCCAAAGAGGGCGTACACGCCACCGTTTTCAGCCTGCAGCTTGACATCGAAGAAGTTCATCTGGGGGCTGCCGATGAAGCCGGCCACGAACTTGTTGGCGGGATAGTCGTAGTTGTTCTGGGGAGTATCCACCTGCTGGATGAAGCCATCCTTCATGATGACGATGCGGGAGCCCATGGTCATGGCCTCGGTCTGGTCATGGGTAACATAGATGAAGGTGGTCTGCAGGCGCTGATGCAGCTTGGTGATTTCGGTACGCATCTGCACGCGCAGCTTGGCGTCCAGGTTGGACAGAGGTTCGTCCATCAGGAAGACCTTGGGTTCACGCACGATGGCACGGCCCAGGGCAACACGCTGACGCTGGCCGCCGGACAGAGCCTTGGGCTTGCGGTTGAGCAGGTAATCGATGCCCAGGATCTTGGCGGCTTCTTCCACGCGGCGCTTGATCTCATCCTTGGGGGTCTTGCGCAGCTTCAGGCCGAAGGCCATGTTGTCAAACACGGTCATATGGGGATACAGGGCGTAGTTCTGGAACACCATGGCGATATCGCGATCCTTGGGGGCCACGTCGTTCACCAGCTTGTCGCCGATGTACAGTTCGCCTTCGCTGATCTCTTCCAGACCGGCGACCATGCGCAGGGTGGTGGACTTGCCGCAGCCGGAGGGGCCGACCAGCACGATAAATTCCTTATCAGCGATCTCCAGGCAGAAGTCGCTCACGGCGGTGACGCCGCCGGCATAGATCTTGTAGATGTGTTTCAGAGACAAACTTGCCATCTAGAAAAATCCTCCTTCGCAAAGTAGCTGTTTCTGCGCCGCAAAGCGGCTTTTTTGATACTCATATTATACAGAAAATGCAACCAAAAAACCAGTTCTAAATTATACAAACATTGGCCCCCGCATTTGTGCATTTCTTGTAACTACCGGAAAAATACGCACCATTTCCGGCACAGGCCGCAAAAGCGCGGCATACTCTCAGCCGCGGGCGGGGATGTATAAATCTTTGTTTATAATTCCCAAAAACTATTGCTTTATCGATATAAAACACGTATAATTAGCCAAAATGGGTTTTTATCAGCCCATCATTAAACAAGGAGGTCTTTCTTTATGAAGAAGATCGTTTCCCTGCTTGTGGCCATCATGATGCTGCTGACCGCCACCGCCGCCTTTGCCGAGACCGCCGAAGAAGCGCCCGCCATCAAGCTGGGCCAGATCGTGTGCTACGCCCACGGTCACGGCTTCGCCGTGGTCACCGCCGTCATCCAGGGCGAGACCATCTGTCTGGCCAAGATCGACGAATTCCAGTTCATGGGCGACCGTGAAGACATCGCCGCCGTGGGCGTGCCTGTCAAGGACGGCACCTTCAGCCAGACCAACGCCGAAACCGGCGCCGTCACCGTGCTGGGCTCCAAGCGCGTGAACAGCGACCTGTACAGCCTGAACATGCAGCGCGCGGGCTCCAAGGTTCAGATCGCCGCCAACTATAACGCCATCGAAGCCTTCGTCGTTGGCAAGACCATCGCCGAAGTGGAAGCCGTTTCCAAGTCTGACAAGGCTGTGGACGCCGTCTCCGGCGCCACCCTGACCGACACCGGCAACTACCTGGCCGCTATCGTGGAAGCCGCCAAGGCCGCCCACGCCCAGTATGCCGGCACCCATGGCGGCAACACCGGCACCTACACCCTGTGGAACACCACCGGTGAGGACATCGTCGGCATCTACATGACCGACCTGAACAGCGGCTGGCAGAGCATCAACTATGCCAACGCTCCTCTGCACACCCTGGGCTCCGAGAACGACAACAACCCCTACATCATCACCCGCACCGTGCCCGAAGAGGAGATCGACACCCATATGCGCATCTGGGCCGAGACCGAGAGCGGCAAGATCATCGAATTCCCCGGCGAGTCTGAGCATGGCGCCAACAACGGCGGCCTGTCCATCGAGACCACCAACATCGAATTCATGAGTCCCGACGCCGTCACCGGCGCCACCCAGATCGGCTGGTTCGCTCCCGCCAAGTAATTTCATCGGAACCTGACAAAGTGCCCGCTTCGGCGGGCATTTTTTTATGCGGGGAGGAGAAACGGTTCAAGTTGAACCGCAATATTTGATCAGACTTTGTGCAAACCCCGTATTGCCGCGCCCGTCAAATTCTGCTACAATAGGGATAATCGGTCATATCGTCTATTTATTGGAAGGAGAATGCAAAAATGTCTGATTCCAAATTGTATATCGGCGTCGATCTGGGCACCTCGGCGGTGAAGCTGCTGCTGGTAGACGGAAAGGGCCAGATCCTGGGCAGCGAATCCCGGGAATATCCGCTGATTTTCCCGCAGCCCGGCTGGTGCGAGCAGGAGCCCGCCGAATGGTGGCGGGCCTGCACCGAGGGCATCCACGCCCTGCTGGCAGGCTATGACCCCAGCCGCGTGGCGGGCATCGGCTGCGGCGGCCAGATGCACGGCCTGGTGGTGCTGGACGACAAGGATCAGGTCATCCGTCCCGCCATCCTGTGGAACGACGGGCGCACCGAAAAAGAGGTGGCCTATCTCAACGAGGAGATCGGCAAAAAGAAGATCTCCGAATACACCGCCAACATCGCCTTCGCGGGCTTCACCGCGCCCAAGCTCCTGTGGATGCGCAAAAACGAGCCGGAAAACTTCGCCCGCATCAGCAAGATCATGCTGCCCAAGGACTACATCAACTATCGCCTCACCGGCATCCATTGCTGCGATTACAGCGACGCCAGCGGCATTTTGCTGCTGGACGTGCAGCATAAGCGCTGGTCCCGGGAGATGCTGGATATCTGCGGCGTGCGCGAAAGCCAGCTGCCCCGGCTCTATGAGAGCTATGAGGTGGTGGGCAATCTGACCCCCGAGGCCGCCAATGCCTGGGGCCTGCCGGAAAATGTGAAGGTGGTCGCGGGCGCGGGCGACAACGCCGCCGCGGCTGTGGGCACCGGCACCGTCAAGGACGGCAGCTGCAACATCAGCCTGGGCACCAGCGGCACCATTTTCATCGCCAGCGACAAATTCGGCGTGGACCCCTACAACGCCCTGCATTCCTTCGCCCATGCCAACGGCCATTATCACCTGATGGGCGTGGTGCTCTCCGCCGCCAGCTGCAACAAGTGGCTGTGCGACGAGATCCTGAAAACCAAGGATTACGCCGGGGAGCAGCAGGACATCACCCGGGACGACCTGGGCCGCAACCCCGTGTTCTTCCTGCCCTACCTGATGGGCGAGCGCAGCCCCATCAACGACGTCAACGCCCGGGGCACCTTTGTGGGCCTCAGCATGGACACCCGCCGTCAGGACGTGGTGCTGTCCGTACTGGAGGGCGTGGCCTTCGCCATGCGCGACAGCTATGAGATCGCCAAAGCGCTGAACATCCCCATCAAGAGCAGCAAGCTCTGCGGCGGCGGCGGCAAATCTCCCCTGTGGCGGCAGATCATGGCCAACGTGCTGGGCCTGCCCATCGAGATCCCCGTGGCCGAGGAGGGCCCGGGCTACGGCGGAGCCATGCTGGCCATGGTGGGCTGCGGCGCGTATCCCACGGTGGAGGCCTGCGCGGATGAGCTGGTAAAGGTGAAGGACATCATCCAGCCCGATCCCGAGATCACCGCCCGCTATGAAAAGCAGTACGCCAAGTTCCGCCTCATCTATCCCGCCCTCAAGGACGTGTATCCGAAGCTGAGGTAAGGAGCCGTTGAGGGCGCTGCCCTCAAACTCCTGCCGGGGTGGGCGTCCCACCCCGGACCCCGCCAGTCTCGAAACGTACATCACCGTTCCCGGGCGGCCAGCAAAGCTGGCAGCCTGTGCGCAAAGCGCACAGGGGAAAGCGGATGGACAGGCCGAAAAAATGAGTAAACTCATTTTTCCGGCTGGCCCTCCGCTTTCCTCCCGCCCGGGAACTCGCTCGGCGACATATAAGCTGCTGGCGCAAATTGTTTGTTTATTCAGATGCGCCGGTTCGCCCGACGGGATGCAAGGGATGAAATCCCTTGCCGCGGAGTTTTAGAGGCCGCGGAGGCCTCTAACGTATCCCCATAAAAGAAACAAGGAGTCTAACTATGCTGAACCGCGAAGAAGCAAGAAAAAAAGCCCGCGCCCTGGTGGCGCAGATGACCATTGAGGAGGCCTGCGAGCAGCTCAGCTTCCAGTCCCCCGCCATCCCGCGCCTGGGCGTGCCGGAATATAACTGGTGGAACGAAGCCCTGCACGGCGTGGCTCGGGCAGGCGCGGCCACCATGTATCCCCAGGCCATCGGCCTGGCCGCCACCTTTGATCCCGAGCTGATTAAGCAGCTGGGCGACGTATCCGCCACCGAGGGCCGCGCCAAGTACAACGCCGCCTCCCGGCACGGCGACCGGGACATCTACAAGGGCCTCACCTTCTGGTCCCCCAACATCAACATCTTCCGCGATCCCCGCTGGGGCCGGGGCCAGGAGACCTTCGGCGAGGACCCCGTACTGACCGAAAAGATGGGCTGCGCCTACGTGCGGGGCCTGCAAGGGGACGGCGACGTGCTCAAAGCCAGCGCCTGTGCCAAGCATTTCGCCGTGCACAGCGGTCCCGAAAAGCTGCGCCATGAATTCAATGCCGTGGCCAGCAAAAAGGACATGGCCGAAACCTATCTGCCCGCCTTTGAAGCCCTGGTGAAGGACGCCCACGTGGAATCCGTCATGGGCGCGTACAACCGCACCAACGGCCAGCCCTGCTGCGCCTCCACCGAGCTGATGGGCTACCTGAAGGAGTGGGGCTTCGAGGGCCATTTCGTGTCCGACTGCTGGGCCATCAAGGACTTCCACGAGGGCCATCACGTCACCGAGAACGAGGTCCAGTCCGCCGCCCTGGCCGTCAACCGCGGCTGCGACGTGAACTGCGGCTGCACCTACAGCAACAAGCTGGCAGCCGCCGTGCAGATGGGCCTGGTGGAGCCCGAAACCGTGCGCCGGGCCGCCGAGCACCTGTTCACCACCCGGTATCTGCTGGGCGTCATGGGCGAGGGCAGCGAGTTTGACCGCATCCCCTATGACGTGGTGGAGTGCGAGGAGCACCTGGAAAAGGCCCGCCAGGCTGCCCGGGAGGGCATGGTGCTGCTGAAAAACAACGGCATGCTGCCCCTGGATGAAACCAAGCTCAAGACCGTGGGCGTCATCGGCCCCAACGCCGACAGCCGCCGGGCGCTGATGGGCAACTATCACGGCACCGCCAGCCGGTACATCACCGTACAGGAGGGCATCCAGGACGCCCTGGCAGGCAAGGCCCGGGTGCTGTGCAGCGTGGGCAGCCACCTGTATCTGGACAAGACCGAAGACCTGGCCAAGCCCGACGACCGCATCTCCGAGGCCGTCACCGTGGCGGAGAACAGCGACGCCGTGGTGCTGGTGGTGGGCCTGGACGAGACCCTGGAGGGCGAGGAAGACCCCAATAACCCCTATGACGACGACAAGGGGAACATCAAGCTGCCCGCCTGCCAGCAGCGGCTGATGGACGCCGTGCTGGCCGTGGGCAAGCCCACCGTCATCGTGCTCATGGTGGGCAGCGCCATCGATCTGGGGGAAGCCGGCGAAAAGGCCGACGCCGTGCTGCTCAGCTGGTATCCCGGCGCCCAGGGCGGCAGGATCGTGGCCGATATCCTGCTGGGCCGCCTGTCCCCCAGCGGCAAGCTGCCCGTCACCTTCTACTACAACGAACAGCTGGCCCAGATGCCGGATTTCAAGGATTACGCCATGCGGGGCCGCACCTATCGCTATTTTGAAAACCGTCCCCTGTATCCCTTCGGCTACGGTCTGACCTATGGCGACGTGTCCGTGGTCAAGGCGGCGGCCAAGGAGAACGCCGTCACCGTCACCCTGAAAAACGCGGGCAAAATGGACACCCAGGAAGTGGCGCAGGTCTATTGCCAGAACGAGGGCAGCGACAGCGCGCCGCTCAATCCCCGCCTGATCGCCTTTAAGCGCGTCAGCGTGCCCGCGGGCCAGGAAATCACCGTGGAGATCCCCCTGGAGCCGGGGCGCTTCCAGGTGGTCAATGAAAAGGGCGAGCGCGTCAGCGAAGGCCGCGCCGTGCTCTACGTGGGCCTGGGCCAGCCCGACGCCCGCACCGCCGAATTGACCGGCCATACTTCCGTCAAGATCGAACTGTGAACAGGAGGTTGCGTTATGAAGATCTACTCTGTTTCCGATCCCGAATTCCGCCCCTACGGCAAGGTGCTGTCCGGCTATGACACCGCCGAGCTGGTGGCCGCCATGAACGCCATTCCCCTGCCCGAAAGCGGCACCGCCTACGAGCCCGCCATCGCCTCCCTGGAGGCCTGCCGCATCTTCAAGTGCCTGAACAACCGCGCCTACGGCGGCATGCCCGTGCAGCTGGGCATGTGCTGGGGCCACAACACCAAGCTCAATTGCCTGGAGTATCACCGGGACAGCGAAATCAACATCGGCACGGGCGATTTCATCCTGCTGCTGGCCAAGATGGAGGACATCGTGGACGGCAAGCTGGACACCGCCAAGGTGAAGGCCTTCCGCGCCCCCGCCGGGGCTGCCGTGCAGGTCTATGAAACCAGCCTCCATTACGCTCCCTGCCAGGTGAGCGAGGAGGGCTTCCGCGTGGCCGTGGTCCTGCCCCGGGGCACCAATACCGATAAGCCCGAGATCAAGCCCCAGAACGACGAGGATAAATGGCTCTGGGCCCGTAACAAGTGGCTCCTGGCCCATGCCGACAGCAATGAAGCCGCCCAGGGCGCCTATGTGGGCCTGGTAGGCGAGAATATCGATATCGCCAAGTAATTCTGGCAGCTGATTCATTGAAGAAAATAGAAATTGGCAAGGGAGACGTTGGGCGCTCCGCGCGCCCAAACCCGCGCCAAAGGGCCCGCTTGGGCCCTCTGGACACCCATCCTGGCGAACCGGCTTGGCTTGGCAACAACAACAAACAATCTGCGCCTGTAACTTGGAAGTCGTAAAGAGAGCTTCCGGGCAGAAGAAAACCGGCGGCAGTCCGGAAAAATGAGTTTACTCATTTTCTCCGGCCTGACGCCGGTTTTCGCTGTGCGCTTTGCGCTTTTGACGCAAAAGAGAAGCGTACCCCTTTTCCGTCCAATTTCTGTTTTTCAATGTCTCCATAAATCAGTATCACGTTTCTTCCATCAGCCTCAGGTTCTTCCGCAGCCGCTCGTCCTTCGGGTCCAGGTCAATCGCCTTGCGCACCGCCTCCCGGGCCCGCTCCTTCAGCCCCAGCCGCCAGCAGGCAATGGACAGCAAGTCCCAGGGCAGGGGGCCAAAGGAGGCCGCCTCGGTGATATAGGTGCGGGGCCGCTCGGTGATGGCCAGAGCGCGGTGGCAGGCGGCCAGCAGGCCTTCCCAGTCCTGGCGCACATAGGCAAAACGCGCCAGTTCCAGCCAGGGTTCCCGCAGATAGGGCGCCTCCCCGGCGGCCCGCAGCAGGCACCGCTCCTGCTGGTCCGCCCGGCCCTGGGCGGCATAGGCCCGGGCCATATACCGCCAGCTGGCGCAGCGCTCGTCAGCCCAGGTGGCCGTGGGCAGGGCCAGATGGCGCTGCAGGGTGTCGATGCACTTTTGCCATTCTCCCCGGAACATGTACTCCCGCCCCAGGTAGTGCATATTCCGGTCATTCTGCGGGTCCTCCTCCACGGCCAGCTCCAGCAGCGGCAGATACTGCGCCCGGGACTTGCGGGGATCGGGATGGTGGTTCAGCTGCATCCCGGCCACGACCACGCTGCGGGGCGCGCCTCCCGCGAAGCGCAGCACCTCGTGCACCGGGTTTACCCATTGAAAGCCTTGGCGGCTGTGGATCTTGTCGCCGTAGAACACCGTGCCCTCGCTGCCGTCCTCCCCGAAGGACCACACATATTTATACCGAGCCTGCCGCACCCCCGGCGCCCAGGCCGCCTCCAGCGCCGCGCGCCAGCCGGGCGTGAATACCTCGTCCAGGTCCGTGCATACGCAGATGTCCGCGTCCTCCGGCACCCGCCGCAGGGACAGATTGCGGGCCACGTCAAACCGCCAGGGCTGAATATCCGCCTCCGCCACGTCCGCGCCCAGCGCCCGCAGCAGCCGCGGCGTGCCGTCCTCCGATCCGGTGTCCAGCACATAGATCCCGTCCGCCTCCCCCATGCTGTCCATCCACCGGGCGGCAAACTGCGCCTCATTCTTGCAGATGGCGTATACGCAGATTTTCATATCGCATCCCTCCGGGGGAGGATATGCGGAGACAGCCAAAGCAATGCACAAAAAAAGAGCCCGCCGGGGCTCTCTGGGCATCGACAAAGTCGATGCCCCCGAAGAAAATGAAGGATCATTTTCTTCGGATTGCAAATTTTCTTGTGCGCTTAACAGCGCACGGCCAGAAAA
>CACZLE010000090.1 GCA_902781945.1 uncultured Eubacteriales bacterium
GCGGACAGTATTGCTGCCGGCTGCTGCCTGGCACAAAGGCTGCACCACAGCAGGCACAGGCTCTCTCATCCGGACGGATCATGTCTTCTTCCCGAAGCAGCTCAGACCAAACGATCTGGTTCAATTCCGGATCAATGGGCAGTACACATTGCAGAAAGTAATCGCAGTCGATGGCTCCATCGTGAATCGACGGATACCGGGGATTGATGACAGCACAGTTGCCATGGTAAATACATTTTCCGTCGATGTAATTGCAGCATTCCTTGTGCGCCAGGGTTCTGATCTGACGGATCATTTGTCTCTCCATATTTTCTCCTTTGACAGTTGGTTGTTTTCTTTGCTGTGTTTCCGCCGCGTGTCCGAGCACGTGGCGGGAAATAGAAAGCCGTCCTGCGTTCGGATCATGCTTCGCGACGGCATGACACAGGGCGGCTTCTTTATAGAAACGCGCAGGATAGCTTTTCCGGCGCGGAATTTTTGGGGTACGGTTCATACGAAAAAAGGGCCGAAAAGAATAGTAGCGAAAAGAATAGTAGCAAGCAATGCGTCGGTTATACCAGACGCGGAAATGCTTGTTGGATGCTCCGCCCCGAGCTCGGATTTACCAGCGCAAACGCTGTGGTTATCTTTACGAAAAGAGAAAGCCGCCATGCTAGTATTGCGTGTAAAGCGCAAGAGTCCGGCATGACGGCTTCTTTCATTTCTACCCATTGGCGGAAACGCATCTGACGTAAAAAGATACTACAACCACAGAACGCAGTTCTGGTTTTCAGGGGCTTGGGGGTGGAGCCCTCAACAAGCTTTTTGCTCATGGATCATTCCTCCTCGGGTTTTCTATGCATAAGAAATCAGCTTTTACAGCGGATTTCTTATTTTTATGATTGTACCGGAAGCGTATTCATCTGTCAATGAGTGAAAAAGTGCGGAGTAAGGAAGAAAAAACAGAGCAGCAGAGGAAAAGCCACCCTTCGCGGAAAAGGGTGGCGTGAAAAGGTGTTTTTCTGGGATGCATCAATCGATGAAGCGGAACATATTCAAGCCGATGGTCTCATCCAGTTTCCGATCCACTTCGCCGGGAATGACGCGCACCACCATTTCGCAGGTGGCGGATACACGCAGCGCGTTGGCATGGCCGCCGTGGGCGACGAGATCCTTATCGCACACCGTGGCGTGCAGGTGGATATACACCTGGCCCTCCTTGCGGCTGACGGTGCCGCACAGATTGCTGATCTCCATGGGTTCGTTGAATTCCTTCTTATAGAAGGTCCTGGTGGGCACGTCGTAAACGCTGACCACGGCGTGATCCACCGCGCCAAGGGCATCCACCTGGGCCAGGGCGATCTGCTCCTTTTCGCAGAGAGCAATGAGCTGGGTCAGGATCTCCTCCCCCCGATCCATGCGCACGACGTAGGTATCGCCAAACTTTCTGTACTCCATTACGGGCTCCCCCTTCAGGCTTTTTCTATATTCTTGGTCACGATCACGTCGCTGTCAAGCCCCAAAATGTTTTTGATCACCACGTCGCCGATCTTCACCGGCGCGGCGAGGGTCTGGCGGTTGATTTCGGCCATCACATCGAAGATGCGGTCCTTGGGGATGGCGTTGGTCAGCCGCACGCTGACCAGCGGCAGCGTGCCGCCCGTCACCCGCACGCTGGTGGCGATGGTGCGGCGGGGATCCACCAGCTCCTGGGTCACATAGGTTTTGCCCTTGGGGCACAGGTTGCCGGTGATGGAAAGCACCTGGGAACCTTCATATCCGGTTTCGATCTCGCAGCCGTTGGGACACACGATGCAGGTAAACGTGCGTTTCATTCCACATACACCTCCATATCGGCGCTGTCGCTCAGCTTTTCAGCCTTGATGGGCAGCTGGATCATTTCGGCGGGCAGTGCCTTGCGCATCTTTTTCCGCAGCACTTCCTTTTCACCCTGGCGCACCACGATGCTCACATTGGAAAGGGGCTGGCGCACCCGCAGGGACAGGGTGAAATCCCGCGTGCCGCTGATGCGCTGGGGAATCACATGGCCCACGTTATTGCCAGCCTTGACCTCCAGCCTGCATTCCGGCAGGCTGCCCTTCAGCAGATATTCGGCGGCGCTGTTCGCCAGCGCCTCGGCCTCCAGGGAGACGAAATCCACCAGGTCATGCACATGCAGCACGTTGCCGGCGGCAAAAACGCCGGGCACGCCGGTCTGGCAGTGCTCATCCACAAACGCGCCGCGGGTGCGGGCGTCCAGCTCCACGCCGGCGGCCAGGCTCAGCTCATTCTCCGGGATCAGGCCCACGGAGAGAATCAGCGTATCGCAGGGGATCTCCTCCTCGGTGCCGGGGATGGGGCGGTAGCGCTCGTCGCACTGGGCCACCACCACGCTGGTCAGGCGCTCCCGGCCGCGGATATCCACCACGGTATGGCTCAGGTGCAGGGGGATATTGTAATCGTTCAGGCATTGCTCGATGTTGCGGGGCAGGCCGCTGGGATAGGGCTGCACCTCGTACACGCCCTGCACGTGGGCGCCCTCCAGGGTCATACGCCGGGCCATGATCAGGCCGATGTCGCCACTGCCCAGGATGACCACCTCGTGGCCCACCATGATATTCTGCAGGTTGATATAATTCTGGGCCACGCCGGCGGTATACACGCCCGCAGGCCGGGTGCCGGGCGTAGCCAGCGCGCCGCGGGTGCGTTCCCGGCAGCCCATGGTCAGCAACACCGCGTCGGCCTGGATCTGCAAAAGGCCCTGCTCCCGGCTGGCCGCCGTGACCAGCTTTTCCGGGGTGATGTCCAGCACCGTGCAGTCGGTAATACATTCGATGCCCGCATCCAGCACCTTGTCGATGAAGCGCTGGGCGTATTCCGGGCCGGAAAGGCTTTCGCCAAAGCGCGTCAGGCCGAAGCCGTCGTGTATGCACTGGCGCAGGATGCCACCCAGCACCTTTTCCCGTTCCAGGATCAGGATATCCTGAATGCCTTTTTCCTTCAGCCGCAGGGCCGCCGCCAGACCGGCGGGGCCGCCGCCCACGATGACCGCTTGCTTTTTCATCATGCCTGCTCGCCTCCTTTGACATTGCCCGTGAACATGGCGGAATTGCCGTTGGTCAGCCGCACGTCGGTGACGGCCTTGCCCAGCTCCTCCCGGATCATGGCCGTGATGCGGGTTTCGCAGTAGCCGCCCTGGCACCGGCCCATGCTGGCCCGGGTGCGCACCTTAATGGCGTTCACCGTGCACGCGCCCAGGGGATTGTGAATGGCCGCCTTGATCTCGGCCCGGGTGATGGTTTCGCAGCGGCATACGATCTCGCCGTAATCGGGATCGGCGGCGATCAGCCGGGCCTGCTCCTCCCGGCTGGCCTCATGGAAGCGGATGATCCCCTTGCGGGTGGGATCAAAGGCGGGATTGGGCGTCAGCTCCTCCTTCTCCCGCAGCAGGCCGACCACCCGCCGGGCGATGGGCAGGGCACTGGTCAGACCGGGGCTTTCGATGCCCACCAGGTTGATCACGCCGGGCACGCTGTCCCGCCGCTCGATCAGGAAATCCTGGATCTCGCCGGTGGCGGGGTCGATGCGCTTGGGCCGCGCGCCCGCGAAGGTGCGGATATAATACTCCCGCTTCATGTGCTTGAACATGCGCGCGCCGCTCTCCTGCAGGCCGTCCATACCCACCTGGCGCACGCTGTAATCCTCGCCGTCCTCCACGTTGAAGCTGTTGGGGCCCACCAGCACGTTGCCATCCACCGTGGGGGTGGCGTGGGTGTCAAAGGTGTTGCGCTCGGTGGGGGCGGGGTAAACGGGGATCCGGGCGAAGGCCCCGGCCTTCTTATCCAGCACGAAGTATTCGCCCTTCACCGGCTGGATCACATAGCCGGGGATGCCCAACATGGCGCTGATCTCCGCGCTGTGCAGCCCGGCGCTGTTGATTACCCAGCGGCAGGCGAAATCCCCCTGATTGGTATGCAGCACGTGGCGGCCGTCGGGCAGGTATTCGCTGCCGGTCACCTCGGTATACAGATGATACTTCGCCCCGTTCTTCACGGCGTTTTCCGCCAGGGCGATGGTATAGATGAAGGGATCCAGAATGCCGCTGCTGGGGCAATGGATGGCGAAGTTGCCGCCCGCGGAGGGATCGATTTCGTCCATCCGGGCGCGGTCGATCAGCTCCATGCCGGGCACGCCGTTGGCGCGGCCCCGCTCAATCATGGCCAGCAGCCGCTGGCGATGCTCCTCGGTAAAGCCCACGATCAGCTTGCCCGTGCGCTTGAAGGGCACGTCCAGCTCCCGGGCCACCTGATCGAATTCCCGGTTGCCCTCCACGCAGCACAGGGCCTTGAGGCTGCCAGTTTTATACAGAAAGCCCGCGTGCAGCATACCGGTGTTGCGGCCGCTGGTCTGGGTGCATACGTCGCTCTCCTTCTCCAGCACTGCTACGGACAGCTGATAGCGGGTCAGCTCCCGGGCGATGGCGCTGCCGACTACGCCGCCGCCGATGATGATGATGTCATAGGTTTGCATGGGCATTGCTCCTTTCCGGTGAAAAAAGGTTGCAAAATTGCTTCGTTTGTTTTATCATACAGGCAGATATAGCCCTTGTCAACTTCGTATAAATTATAGATATGTTAGATTTGCTAACATACAAAAGGAGACGAAGATGGATCTGCACCTGCTGGAAAACATCGTGTGCATCGCCGATGAAAAGAGCATCACCCGGGCCGCGGAAAAGCGGTTCGTTACCCAAAGCGCCCTCAATCAGCAGCTGCAAAAGCTGGAGGAGGAGCTGGGCACGCCCTTGTTCATCCGCACCCGCGGCAACTGGCTGCCCACGGCCGCCGGGGAAGCGTATCTGTCCGCCGCCCGGCAGATGCTGGCGCTGAAAAAGGATGCCTACGCCCAAATCGCGGATTACGCCGAAAAAAGCAGCCGCCATCTGGCGGTGGGGTTGATCCCGGAACGGGGCATCGATATGTTTACGGCCATCTATCCGGCGTTTCACGCGGCCTTTCCTCAGATGCAGGTGGAGCCCGTGGAATGCCGGGTCACGGCCATGCAGCGCATGATCACCGCCGGGCAGCTGGATCTGGGCCTGGCCACGCTGACGGAAGATCAGCGGGATGGAAACGTATATCACCTCATGGGAGAGGAAGAGATCCTGCTGGCCGTACCGGCAGGCCATCCGCTGGCAAAAGGCGGAACGGCGAACCCTGCGGAAGCGCCGGAAACGCCGCTGGAGCGGTTCAGCCAGGAGCCCTTCGTGCGCATCTATCAGCATTCCACGCTGTATGCCCTCACCGAAAGGCTGTTTATCCAGGCGGGCTTTGCGCCCCGGGTGCTGTTTTCCACCGCCAGCAACCTGAGCAAATACCGCATCGTCTCCCTGGGCCTGGGCTGCGCCCTGCTGCCCGCGGTATACGCCGCGAGCGACGGCAGCGTGGTATATTACCGCCTACCCGGCCGGCCCCGCTGGCAGATTACCATGTGCAGCCGCCGCGACGGCTACCTGAGCCGGGCCGAGCGTTATTACCTGGAATTGTGCCGCGGATACTGGCAAAGCAAATAAGGATGAAAAAAGGCAGCTGTCGGAATTGGCCGGCAGCTGTCCTTTTGTTTATTTGGTGTCCGCTTCCTTGCGCTTTTCCCGCTGCATGATGGGCCACCATTCCCTGAAGGCCAGCACGAAGGGAACGCCCAGGCCGATGATGCCCATGCACAGGCAGTTGATAAATTCCTTTTTCGCGCGCTTGTATTCCGCTGCATGCATAGCTTCCTCCTTCCCGAAACCGTGCTCATTATACGATAAGCGCCCGTTAATTTTGGGGAAAGGATTGATGGATTTGGGCGCGGTTTATCCGCAAAAGCAAACGGACATGGTATAATAAAACGGTGTTTGGAGGGAAAACCATGAAAAACGGAAAAGCGGTTCGGATCCTTCCGGATCTGCTGCGGTTCATTCTCATCCTGTGCATGGCGGTGCTGCTGTCCATGCTGCTGTCCGGGGTCAATGATGACAACAATCCCTTCGCCATGGGCATTTTCATTCTGGCGGTTGCCCTGGTGGCGCGGTTCACATCGGGTTATCTGTGGGGCATCGCGGCTTCGCTGGTGGGCACGTTCTGCGTCAATTACATTTTCACCTATCCCTTCTGGACGTTTGATATTACCTATCCGGGCTACGCGCTGACCGCAGCGGTGATGCTCATCGTATCGGTGATCATCAGCGCGCTGACCACCCAGATCAAGCTGCAGGAGCAGCGGCTGCCGCCGCAGGATCAGGCGACGCTCATCGGCAGCATCCGCCGGGACGCCCAGTGGCTGGTACGGGTGACCGAGAACCTGCTTTCCGTCACCCGGATCAGCGGCGACGTATCCCTGAAAAAAGAGGATGAGGTGCTGGAGGAGATCATCGGCAGCGCGGTGCACAAATACCGCCGCGCCGCCGACGCCCTGCCCGTGCGCGTGGAAGCGCCCGATGAAATTCTGGTGGTGCCCATGGATGCCGTGCTGATCGAACAGGTGTTGCTCAATTTGTTTGACAACGTCAGCGCCCACGCGCAGAATGCCACGCAAATCTGGATATACGTGTGCGCCGGCGCGGATAAGGTCAGCATTTCGGTGGAGGATGACGGCGTGGGCATGAGCCGGGAGCAGCGTTCGCGCATGCTGGAGGGCGCGCAGTTCAGCGAGCAATCCGATAAAAAGCGCGGCATGGGGATCGGCCTTTCGGTATGCCGCTCCATCATCCACGCCCACCACGGAACGCTGAGCGCGGGCCGCAGCGCCCACGGCGGCCTGGCGCTGCGCTTTGAATTGCCTGTCAAGGAGGGAGCCTATGGCCCAGACGATCCGCAATAAAATCCTGGTGATCGAGGATGATCCCGGGATCAACGCGTTTTTAAGAACTACGCTCACGGCGGAAAACTATGACGTGCTGACCGTACTGGACGGCAAAAACGCCCTGCAGGTCATCGCCTCCCATTGCCCGGACTGCATCCTGCTGGATCTGGGGCTGCCCGACATGGACGGCAGCGAGATCATCCGCAGCGTGCGCGGCTGGACGCAGACGCCCATCATCGTCATATCGGCGCGCAGCATGGAGAATGATAAGGCGGCTGCCCTGGATCAGGGCGCGGATGATTACATCACCAAGCCCTTTGGCGTAGTGGAGCTGCTGGCCCGCATCCGCGCGGCCCTGCGGCACACCTGCACCATGGCGGAAAAGGATGAAATCGGCCTGACGGGCGTATACCGCGTGTACGGGCTGGAGATCAATTACCGCAAGCATCGGGTGACGGTCAACGGCGAGGATATCCGCCTGACACCCAACGAATATCGCATCGTGGCCCTGCTGGGCAAGCACGCCGGGCGGGTGATGACCTATAAGGCCATCCTGCGGGAGCTTTGGGGCCCATCCGCTGCCATGGATAACAAGATCCTGCGGGTGCATATGGCCAGCATCCGCCGGAAAATGGAGGTCAATCCCAACGAGCCTCAGTATATTTTCACCGAGGTGGGCGTGGGCTATCGGATGGCCGAAGAGGAGGATGAATAATAGGGTAGAGAGGGGTTAATCCCCTCCCTCCCATTGCACCGTACATACCGGTCAGGTATACGGCGCTACATCGTGGTATGATATCAGACATTTTT
>CACZLE010000091.1 GCA_902781945.1 uncultured Eubacteriales bacterium
TGGCTTCTACTGTATACTTCGCTTTCCTCGACATGAATACTCCCCCTGAAGTTCACTGGTTTGTGTTTTCCCAGTGTCTACTTCAGGGGGAGCATATCATTTTTATGGATCAATCGGATTTTCGGGCTTTCTTCCCGCGCAGAAAGCGGGTCAGATAAGAGGCTTGACGCAGCAGCCCCTTTCATACCACAGAAAAAATTTTCACCGTGTCCAACGGGCGAACTCCTCATCGGTCGCCAGCACCGTATGGCTGCCGTCCACATGATGTTCCGTGCCCCGGGTATAGTCGATGCCGCTGGTTTTGTAATCGTAGGCGATGGATTGCCGGCGCTTTTCCACCTCGGGATTGGGATGGGGAATGGCGGAGAGGAGGGACTTGGTATAGGGATGGATGGGATTGGTGAAAATCTCCTCCTTGGTGCCGGCCTCCACCATGTAGCCCAGATGGAGCACGCCAATGCGGTCCGAGATATATTTTACCATGCTCAGATCGTGAGCGATGAACAGGTAGGCGCAGCCCGTTTCCTCCTGGATGTCCTTCATCAGGTTCACCACCTGGGCCTGAATGCTCACGTCCAGGGCGGAAATGCACTCGTCGGCGATGATCAGCTTGGGATGCATGATCAGGGCGCGGGCGATGCCCACCCGCTGGCGCTGGCCGCCGGAAAACTGGTGGGGATAGCGGGCGGCGTGCTCGGGGCTCAGGCCCACCTTTTTCAGCATTTCGCTGATCTGGTTCGCCCGATCCTCCCGGGAGGCGTAACGGCGGTGAATATCCAGCCCTTCGCCGATGATATCCGCCACCTTTTTGCGGGGGTTGAGGGACGCCATGGGGTCCTGAAAGATCATCTGCATGTCCTTGCGCAGCATGTCCCGGGTGGCGCTGTCCATTTTTCCCGTGATATCCCGCCCGCTGAAGGTCACTTTGCCGTCGGTGGGGTTATACAGGCGGATGATGCTGCGGCCAATGGTGGTTTTGCCGGAGCCGGATTCTCCCACCAGGCCGTAGGTTTCCCCGGGATAGATTTCAAAGGAGACCCCGTTGACGGCCTTCACCGTGTAGGAGCGGGAGATGGGAAAATACTGCCTCAGGTTTTCCACCTTCAACAAAGGCTCGCTCATAGATATTTTTCCACCTCTTTTCTGGCCCGCTCCAGCCGGGCTTCCAGTTCCTTGGGCATTTCGATCTTCGGGGCGTCGGGATGCAGAAGCCATGTGGCGGCAAAATGGGTGCGGCTCACCTGGAACAGCGGCGGCTCGGCCTTTTCATCGATGGCCAGGGCGAACTGATTCCGGGCGGCGAAGGCGTCGCCCTTGGGCTCGTGCAGAAGATTGGGCGGGCTGCCGGGGATGGAATAGAGCCTGTCGTCGTCGGTATCCAGATCGGGCATGGCGGAAAGCAGGCCCCAGGTGTAGGGATGCTTGGGCTCGTAAAAAATCTCGTTCACGTTGCCCACTTCCACGATCTTTCCCGCGTACATGACGTTCACATAGTCCGCCACCTTGGCCACCACGCCCAGATCGTGGGTGATATAAATGACGGACAGCTTCATTTTTTTCTGAATATCCATGATCAATTCCAGGATGCGGGCCTGGATGGTCACGTCCAGAGCCGTCGTCGGCTCGTCGCAGATCAGGATCTCCGGATCAGCGCTCAGGGCGATGGCGATCACCACCCGCTGCCGCATGCCGCCGGACAGCTGATGGGGATAATTTTTGAACCGCTTTTCCGCGTCCGGGATGCCAACCAGCTCCAGCAGCTCGATGGCCCGGGCCCGGGCGGCGTCCCGCTCCATGTTTTTATGCAGGAACATGCCTTCCATGATCTGCTTGCCGATGGTCATGGTGGGGTCCAGGCTGGTCATGGGGTCCTGAAACACCATGGCGATGCGCTGGCCGTTGATCTGCTGGCGCAGCTGCTTCTGAGGCAGCCTGAGCAGATCCACCGTGACTTCCTGCCCTTTTTCATCGGTGTAGGTGTAGAGGATCTCGCCGCTGTTCACGGTGGCGTTGCTGTCCAGGAGCCCCATGGCCGCCTTCATGGTCACGGATTTGCCGGAGCCGGATTCCCCCACGATGGCCACCGTTTCGCCCTTGCACAGGTCCAGGTTCACGCCCCGGATGGCGTGCACGACGCCCGCGTTGGTCTTGAAGGAAATATCCAGATTTTTGATGTCGAGGATGGTTTTGGACGCTTCGCTCATCTTTTCATCCTCCTTACATATCTTCCAGCTTGGGGGCCAGGGCTTCCCGCAGGCCGTCGCCGATGAAATTGAAGCCCAGCATCAGCAGGGCCAGCACCAGGATGGGCGGCAGGATCTGATAGGGCAGGGTGGTGATGTTGTTGAAGCCGTCCTCGATCAGCGTGCCCACGGAGCACTGGGGCAGCACGATGCCCACGCCCACGAAGCTCAGGAAGGCCTCCGTAAAGATGGCGGTGGGGATGGAGAACATCACCTGGGTGATGATGGGCCCGATGGTGTTGGGCAGGATCTCCTTAAAGATGATGTGGCCGCTGCGGGCGCCCAGGGTGCGGCTGGCCAGCACGTATTCCTGCTCTTTGATTTTCAGCATTTCCGCCCGGGCGATCTTGCTCATGCCGATCCATTCCGTCAGCAGCAGCGCCACGATCACCAGGCCCATGCCCTTGGGCATGAAGATGGCCAGCACGGATACGATCACCAGCCGCGGCACGCTGTTGGTGATCTCCACGAAGCGCTGCATGACGTTGTCCACCATGCCGCCGAAATAGCCCGAGATCAGGCCGTAGCTCATGCCGATGATCATATCGATGATGATGGTCACAAAGGCGATCAGCAGGGAAACCCGGGCGCCATACCAGGTGCGGGTCCACAGATCGCGGCCCAGATCGTCGGTGCCGAACAGGAAGGTGTATTCGGCAAAATTGCCCTCCAGCTCTTCCCCGGTCAGCAGCTTATGCAGCCAGGGGATCTGGGGCTCAATCCCCTTGGCCACCACCCGCTTGTTTTTTTCGTTGCGGTACTGCACGATGTCCCGGTAGCCGAAGGAATTCATGGCGGGACCCACAATGGCGAAGAAGATGATCACCGTGATGATCGCCAGGCCCACCACGGCCCGGCGGTTTTTGAAGAAATGGATGAACACGCCCTTCCAGTAGCTTTGGGAGGCGAAGTTGGCGTCGGTGCGGATATCCCGATGGGAAAGGAGCACAAAATCCTCCTTCACGGGCACATAGGCCGCAGCCGCCGCGGCGGGCTGAACGTTTTTCTTTGCCATGTTTTACGCCTCCTCTCCCTTGGCCGATACGCGGATGCGGGGGTCCAGCACCCCGTAGAGCAGGTCCACCACCAGCATGATGCCGATGTACAGGGCGGAATACAGGATGCCCAGGGCCAGCACGTAGTTGTAATCGATGCCCTCGCCCGCGATGGCGTCCACCATCAGTTTGCCGATGCCGTTGATGCCATAGATTTTTTCCACCACCAGCGCGCCGGTGAGCAGGTCCACAACCAGCGGGGCCAGCACCGTCACAATGGGGATCAGGGCGTTGCGCAGCACGTGTTTCAGGACCAGCTTCCGGCCATACATCCCCTTGGCTTCCGCCAGGCGCACGTAATCGCTGTCAAACACCTCCACCATTTCATTCCGGGTGAACCGGGCGATGGTGGACATGGTGAAAAGGCTCAGGGACAGGGAAGGGATAACGGCGGAAAACGCGAACCGGGTGGGATCGAAGAAGTACGGGAAAAACGGGATCTTAAAGGAAAAGGTGTATTGCAGGAAAATCAAAAACACATAGGACGGCACGCACACGCCCAGGATGGAAAAGACCGTGCAGAACCCGTCCAGGAATTTTCCCTTGTTCAGCGCCGCGGTGATGCCCAGCAAAAGTCCCACCAGCGTGCCCAGCACGATGGCGGCGCCGCCGATGCGGAAGGAATTGGAAATGGCGGTGGACAATACCGTCTTGATGGGCGCGCCGTTGTACAGCGAGGTCCCTTTGCCAAAATCCCCCTGGAGCACATTGCCCATATAGCGGACAAACTGGGTCAGGATGGGATCGTCCAGGCCCATTTCCGCCCGCTTGTTGGCGATCTGCTCGGCGCTCATGCGCTCGGAGGGAAAGGGATTGCCCGGCATGACGCGCACCAGGAAAAACAGCAGGAACGTGATGATGAGCAGCGTCAGCAGCGCCATCCCGATTCGTTTCAGTACGTACTTCAGCATACAGTCAACAATCCTTTAATACGAAATCGTCAGAGCGGTCTTGGGGCAGACCGCTCTGACGTGAGAGAAGGTTTATTTTCTCACAGAAGGGTTCCGATCATTCGATGGTGGCGTTCTTGTACACCCGGTTCAGGGCCACGGGGTGGAATTCCACGCCCGCCACGCCGGAGGTGATCAGGTTGGCGTTGGCCTTGGTGTACAGAGGCGCGATGACGGCTTCCTGCATCACCAGGGTCTCGGCTTCAAACAGGGCGGCCCAGCGGGCGTCATAATCGGTGATGTACGCGCCGATGGTGCAGTCCTTGATCAGCTGATCGTATTCCGCGTTGCTCCAGAAGCCGTAGTTGTTGCTGTTGTCGGTGATCCACATGCCGAGGTACGTCATGGGGTCGGCATAGTCGGGGCCCCAGCGGGTGAGGGCCACGTCATAGTTGTCGTTCTGCATCTTGTCCAGGCGCTCGGCCTTGGTCATGGGCTGCAGGTTGATCACCAGGCCGGGCAGCGCGTCTTCCACGTCCTCCTTGATGGCCTGGGCCACCTTGGCCACTTCGTCGCCCTCGTTGTTGCCGTAGATCATGGTGAATTCAAAGGAATCCACGCCCAGCTCGGCCTTGGCGGTCTCAAAGTATTCCAGGGCCTTTTCGGGATCGTAGCCCACGTAATCCAGGAAGGCGTCCTGATCGGCGGAGAAGTCCTCGCCCGTGGTGCTGCTGGCGGCGAACTGCGGGGGAACCGCGGTATAGGTGGCCAGGGAGCCGTCCATCACGTAGTTGTCCACCAGGTTGTCGCGGTCAATGGCGTTGGTGATGGCCAGGCGCAGGTTGGCGTTGGCCAGCTTGCCGTTCTGGGCGTTCTTTTCGGTCTGGCTGAAGGACAGATACCACATATAGCCCGCGCCGGTGACTTTCAGGCTCTGGCTCAGGGACGCGTCCTTCTGCGCGGCGGCCACCTGGTTGCCGGAGATGGTGACCAGATCCAGCGCGCCGGTGCGGTAAGCGGTCAGGGCGTTATCGGAGGAGCCCACCACCTGATACTTGATGCCGTCCAGCTTCACGCGGTCAGCGTCCCAGTAATCGGCGTTCTTCTTGACAGACAGGGTAGCGGTGCCGGGGGTGTAATCCTCCAGCACAAAAGCGCCGTTGCACAGGAAGGTTTCGGGGCTGGTGCCGTAGGTGCCTTCCTCCAGGCTGTTGTAGAATTCTTCATTGATGGGATAGAAGGTGGGGAAATACATCAGGCTGGGGAAGAAGGAAACGGGCACTTCCAGGGTGACCTCAAAGGTCTTGTCGTCGATGGCCTTGACGCCCAGGGTGTCGGGGTCCGCGCCTTCATAGATGATGGCGTCGGCGTTCTTGACGCAGCCCACGCTGGTATCCAGCAGATAGGCGTATTCGCCGGCTTCCTTGGCGATGCGCTTCCAGGCAAACTCAAAATCCTTGGCGGTCACGGCGGCGCCGTTGGACCACTTGGCGTCCCGCAGATGGAAGGTGTACACCGTGCCGTCGTCGCTCAGATCGTAGCTTTCGGCAATGGCGGGGATGGCTGCGCCGTCCGCGTCCATCTGCATCAGGCCGTCGATGCAGTCGGCGATCACTTCAAAGGATTCGCCGTCGGTGGCCAGGTTGGTATCCAGGCTCATCACGTTGGTGCTCAGCATAACGCCCAGATACTTTTCCTCCGCCACAGCGGAAACGGCGCAGGAGGCCAGCATTACCAGCGCAAGCAGCATGCAAAACAGCTTTTTCATACGGGTTTCTTCCCTTCTTTCGATTTTTCCGCGAAATATCTGAATAATAATTCGGCAGAAATCCTGCTTATTTTATTATGGCAGGCAAAAAAAGTAAAGACGAAAAGCAAAATAAATACAATGAATTTGTATTTAAATACACCTCGCTTCCGTTTGAAGCCGCGCTTTGCCTTTTCTTTTTGAGCAGCGCGTCCATTGGCCCCAAAAAGAACCCCCACTGTCCGTCAAAGGCAGCCGGGATTTTGACGTTTCAGGAGGATTTCAAGCCCCGCTTTGCAGGAATATACAAAATGCGCGGAGAAATAGGACACGCGAAGCAGGTCTTATTAATGCAGAGGAGGACATCCCATGAAATCAAAGCTGTTTGCGCAGGCGATCACCAAGTTTCTGGGCGGATT
This sequence comes from uncultured Eubacteriales bacterium, assembly GCA_902781945.1. GTDB lineage: Bacteria > Bacillota > Clostridia > Christensenellales > Aristaeellaceae > SFMI01. The sequence continues at coordinate 6,355 of CACZLE010000091.1, forward strand.
GTTGCTGGTGGGAGCGCTCCTGTTCATTCCCGCCGGAACCTTCGATTATTGGCAGGCCTGGCTGCTGATCGGGATTCTTTTTGTCCCCATGTTCGCCGCGGGGCTGGTGATGCTGCGCAAAAGCCCCCAGCTGCTGCAAAAAAGGCTGAACGTCAGGGAAGAGGAGGCCGAGCAAAAACAGGTGATCCTGCTGAGCGGGCTGATGTTTCTGGCGGCCTTTATCCTGGCTGGGCTGAACGCTCGCTTTGGCTGGATCGTGCTGCCGGACTGGGTTTGCTATGCCGCCGCGGGGCTTTTTCTGCTCGCCTATGGGCTGTATGCCCAGGTGCTGCGGGAAAACGCGTACCTTTCCAGGACCATCGAGGTGCAGGAAAACCAGCAGGTCATCGACACCGGCCTTTACGGCGTTGTGCGGCATCCCATGTATATGACCACGCTGATCCTGTTCCTGGCCATGCCCCTGGTGCTGGGCTCCGCGCTCTCCTTTGCGGTCATGCTGCTGTACATCCCCCTCATCGCGAAACGCATCCGCAACGAGGAGCAGGTGCTGGAGGCGGGCCTTGCAGGCTATGCCGAGTACAAAAAGCGGGTGCGGTACAGGGTGATTCCGTTTGTGTGGTGATTCATGAAGCAGCGAAAGAAACCGGGCATAAAACGCTGCAAAGCACGCAGAATAACGACAGATCAAACCAGGTGATTCCCGATTTAGCGGGACAGCAGAAGGAGGCGGCTATGAAATCCATCCTGATCAAGGATACCACGCGGGAAGAACGCATCCGGATCGTCCAACAGTCCCTGTGGGGCGGGTGCGGCGTTGATTGCGAGTTCTGCTCCGGCTGCGACAACCGCGGCGGCGGACGGATCGAAGGCATCTATCAGCCCTATATCGACGGTCTTAAGGAGCTGCGGGAGATCAACGCGGAATACAGCGCCCCCTTGGTAAAGGGCTGAAGCAGGCTGCTGATGTGATTTTTCATAGATAAACAGAAATTGGCAAAGGAGACGTTCGAGACCTACGCGGTCTCGAGCTCTGCGCCAGGAGACTTCGTCTCCTGGACCTCAGCGGGCAAACCGGCTTGAATACAACAACAAACATTCTGCGCCTGTAGCTTGAACGACGCAAAGAGAGCTTCCGGGCATAAGAAAAACCGATGGCAGCCAGAAAATGAATGCATTCATTTCATAGTTTCTCGTTGCGTTCGCAGCTTTTACGGCGATAAACGCAGGTTTTCTGCTTCTCTTTTGACTCAAAAGAGAAGCGTATCCCCTTCCCCGTCAAATTTCTGTTTATCTGTTAGCTGAACAATTCTTTCACAACCTGATAGGCCAGCTTGGGCCGGCGGAATTCATCCACCACGCCCTTGTTGTTGTAGGTGCGGGGACGGCTCATGAACCACTCTTCGGCCACGCGCACGTCGGCAAACTGCCACAGGAAAATGCCCGCCACATCGGGATAGGACAGAACGGCGGTGATTTGCTCCCGCAGGATAGCGCACTGCCGTTCCTCGGACCACTTGGCTTCCCCAAAGGGATCGTGATAGCCATAGATCGCCCCCGCGCCGATCTCGCTGACGATCACCGGCTTGTTTTCGCCGCCGCCCCGGGCGGCTTCTCCGAGCTTGCGGTCCAGGCAGTCCCGCACCGGGACGTTTCTATACCAGCCGGGATACAGGTTGATGCTGACCACGTCCATGTCGCCGTACACCTTGCCTCCGGGGCGCTCCAGCAGGGCGGCAGTGACGGGTCGGCTTGGGTCCATCTCCCGCAGCAGGCTAAAGATCTCCCGGTAGCACGCCGCGCCGTATTCCGTGTCGTCGGCGCATTCGTTCAGGCTGCCCCAAATGAAGATGGCGGGATGATTATAGTGCTGCTCCACCATCTCCACAGTGCTTTGCCGCAGCTGCTCCATGAACCGTGGATGGCGCATTTTATCCTCCGCAAAGCCCCGCGCGTGGGATTCCTCCCACACCAGCAGCCCCGTTTCGTCGCAGAGATCCAGGAACCGGGGATCGTTGGGATAGTGGCAGGTGCGCACGCAGTTGGCGCCCAGCTCCCGCATCAGGTGGATGTCCTGCATCATGGCCTCCACCGGGGCGGACAGGCCGAAGGCGCCGTATTCCTCATGCCGGTTGAAGCCCCTGAGCAGCAGCGGCTGGCCGTTCAGCAGGATCCTTTTGCCTTCAATCCGGATCTCCCGGAAGCCGATCCGGTCAATCAGATCGTCGATGGCCTCGCCGTTTTGGAGCAGCGTTGCCGCCACCTGATACAGCGCCGGGCTTTCCGGCGACCAGGGCGTCACCTCGCCGCAGTCCATGGAAAGCGCGTAAAAAACGGTTTCGCCGCCGGGAATCCCGACTTCTGCTGTTGTTTCTTTTCCGGCCAGGCTCAGCGTGAGCGTCCCGCAAAAGGCTTGATCATCCAGATTGCGCAAGCCCACCCGGGCGTCCGCCTTCCAGCCAGCTTCGGTCTTTCGGGGCGTCACATGAAGCCGGGCAATGTACACATTGCCCACTTCCTCCACCATCACAGGCCGGTTGATGCCGCCGTAGGCATAGTAATCGTTGGGCACATGCAGGGCGGAATCTGCGTCAAACCGGTTGTCCGCCTCCACCCGCAGGGTGTGCTCTCCCGCCGGGATATTCCGCGCCAGCGCCTCAAAGCCGGTGTACGCGCCGTAATGCTCCGCCAGCAGCGCGCCGTCCAGAGACACCCTGGCCCGGAAGCTGACGCCGCCCAGCCACAGGCGCACGTTGCCGCCCGCCGTGATCTTCTGCTCATAAATGCCCCGGCCCCGGTATTTCCGCAGGGCGGGATGGGTTTCCCATACGCCGGGGACGACGACCTTTTCAGGCTGCTTCATTCCGCCCGCGTCCGGGGTGGTCAGCGTCCAAACCGGGGCGCATTCCCGGCTTTTGCGGATCACATGGGTTTCAAATACTCTTTCCATGAAAGCATCCTCGTTTCGCTGGTTATTCTCTCCATATCATACACCGAATCCGCCGGAATGAAAATATCCCTCTTGAAAATCACAGGATCTATGCTATATTTTAGGAAGGCACCTTACAAAGGAGAAACAGTTATGAGAAAAGCGAAATTGATCCTGGACAAGGACTATGTGATCTCCCCCATTGACAAGCGCATCTACGGCAATTTTGTGGAGCATCTGGGCCGCTGCGTGTACACCGGCATCTACGAGCCCGGTCATCCCCAGGCGGATGCGGAAGGCTTCCGCAAGGACGTGCTGGAGCTGGTGAAAAGGCTGAACGTGCCCATCGTGCGCTATCCGGGCGGCAACTATGTGTCCGGCTTCCGGTGGGAGGACGCCATCGGCCCCAAGGAAAAGCGCCCCAAGCGCCTGGACCTGGCCTGGAAAACCACGGAGCCCAACGAGGTGGGCATTCACGAATTCGCCTCCTGGGCCAAGAAGGCCAACACCTCCATCATGTATTCCGTCAATCTGGGCACCCGCGGCCCGGCGGACGCCCAGCACATTGTGGAATACGCCAACCACAAGGGCGGCAGCGACTGGAGCGACCTGCGCATAAAAAACGGCGCCAAGGACCCCTTCGACATCAAGCTGTGGTGTCTGGGCAACGAGATGGACGGCCCCTGGCAGATGGGCCAGAAGACCGCCTACGAGTATGGCCGCATCGCCAACGAGGCCGCTAAAATGATGAAGTGGACCGACGACAGCATCGAAACGGTGGCCTGCGGCTCCTCCTCCTTCCAGATGCCCACCTTCGGCGAATGGGAATACACCATGCTGAACGAGTGCTACGACAACGTGGATTATGTGTCCCTGCACCGCTATTACGGCAATCCCCATAACGATACGCCGGATTTCCTGGCCTCCTCCATGGATCTGGACGCCTTCATCCGCACGGTGGCCGCCATCTGCGACGCGGTGAAGGGCCGCAAGCACAGCAAAAAGCAGGTCAATCTGAGCCTGGACGAATGGAACGTGTGGTACCATTCCCATCAGCAGGATCAGGACCTGCACCAGCGGGAGCCCTGGGGCACCGCCCTGCCGCTGCTGGAGGACGTATATAATTTTGAGGACGCGCTGCTGGTGGGCCTGATGCTGATCACCATCCTCAAAAACGCGGACCGGGTGAAGGTGGCCTGCATGGCCCAGCTGGTCAACGTCATCGCGCCCATCATGACTCGTCCCGGCGGCGGCGCCTGGGCGCAGACCATCTATTGGCCCTTGATGCAGGCCAGCACCCTGGGCCGCGGCAGGAGCCTGCTGCCCCAGATCACCAGCGAGAAATTTGATACCAAGCACTATGCCGACGTGCCCGTGGTGGACGCCGCCGCCGTGATGGATGACGACGGCAACGTGACCATCTTCGCCGTCAACCGGGATCTGATGGAGGACGTGGAATTGACCTGCGATCTGCGTTCCTTCGGTTCCTTCCGCCAGATCAACCATTCCGTCCTGCATCACGACGACGTGAAAGCCACCAACACCGAAGATCACCCCGATACCGTGCTGCCCCACGAAATCCCCGCCAAGCTGGATGGAAATCCCCTCGTTTTGCCCGCCGCCTCCTGGAACGTCATCCGGCTGACGCGTGAGTAAATGCAGAGGCCGTATTGGCAAGGGGGTACGATAAGGGCCTCCGCGGGTCCGGGGCCTTCCGGCCCGCTCTCGCTGAAAATGATCCACAGGATCATTTTCCGGGCGCTGCGAGCCCTTATGATCCTG
>CACZLE010000092.1 GCA_902781945.1 uncultured Eubacteriales bacterium
CAGGAGTACGTCGGCTACTGCCTGATTCCCAGCACGGCGGCGCAGAAGATGATGGTGATCAAGGGCAACGGCGGCGAAGGAAAAAGTCAGATCGGCGCAGTGCTGAGCAGATTGTTTGGCTGCAACGCAAAAGATGGCAGCATCGGCAAAGTATCCGAGAACCGATTTGCCCGGGCAGACCTGGAGCACGTGCTGCTGATGATCGACGACGACATGCGGATGGAAGCGCTGAAACAGACCAATTATATCAAGTCGCTGGTGACAGCCCAGGGCAAAATGGACTTGGAGCGGAAAGGCAAACAGAGCTATCAGGGCTATCTGTATGCCCGGCTGCTGGCTTTTTCCAATGGCGATCTGCAATCGTTATATGACAGAAGCGACGGCTTCTTTCGGCGGCAGCTGATCCTGACGACCCGGGAGAAAAGCGCGGAGCGAATGGATGACCCGCACATTACGGACAAGCTGTGCTCCGAATTGGAAGCAATCTTCCTGTGGACTTTTGCCGGATTGCAGCGGCTGGCAGCCAACAATTTCTGCTTCACAGAAAGCGACCGCGCCAAAGGGAATCGAAAAGCTGTGAAGCAGGACGCCAACAACCTGATCGCTTTCCTGGAATCCAAGGATTACATTCGCTTCGATCCGGAAGTATCCGTCAGTTCAGAAGAGCTGTACAAGATCTACTGCGTCTGGTGCAAGGAGAACGGCCTCATGCCGTTGAAGCAGCGCAGCGTCAGCGACTATCTGATTGATAAACAGGCCATGTACAACATTGAATACAGCAACAATCATCTGAACTACGCCCATCGGCGTGTGAGGGGCTTTCGCGGCATCGAAGCTCTGATCCATCCGTCGGGGGATGAACTGAAAGGCTTCACCCAGGTCTGGCCGAAGGATAATCCTTTCGAGGAGAAAACACACCAGGAGAGTTTTTCCATGTAAAATCGCGTACGTGCGTACCGGCGTACGCTGTACGCACGTACAGCAAAATCACGAGATAAACTCGCCTTTTTGCATGGGTAAAAATGAATAAAAATAAAAGAAGGAGTTGACAAGCCATGTGTAAACTTTATAATAAAGTCGATGGGATCGCTCCCATCGAGAACCTTGACAACGGAATCATTCCAGCAGAAACCAAGCTTACCATAACCGTTGACGAACTGGCACAGCAACTGAATGTGTCAAGGGCCACGGCCTACAACCTGGCAAGGAGAAAGGACTTCTATCCTGCGTTCCGGATCGGGCACAGGCTGATCATCTCCAAGCAGGCACTGAGCCGATGGCTGGACGATCAGACGGAGGTAAGCTGATGAAAAAGAAAAGAATCAATGGAGAAGGAAATATTCGGAAAAGGTCTGAGCATTCCTGGGAGGCAAGCCTGCGGACAGAAGACGGTGAGCGTTTGTATGTCTATGGCAGCACCCAAAAAGAGGTCAAAGAAAAACTTCGGGAAATCCAAACAGAAATCGCCAACGGAACTTACATAGCAGAGAATGAGATGACTGTTGGCGAGTGGATGGATGAGTGGTTTGAATGCTTCACTTCTGGCGTGAAAGCCTCTTCCAGAGAACGGTACGAGCAGGATATCAGGATCCACATTAAGCCTGGCATCGGTCATATCAACCTTCAGGATTTGAAGCTCCTGCATGTTCAGCGTTTCCTGAACCAGTGTAAAGACAAAAAAAATCTGGCGCAAAAGACGGTGAAAAACATCTATCTTGTCTTGAACAAAGCCTTGAAAAAGGCGCAAAGCCAGGGATTGATTCGCCAGAATCCTTGCGGTGAAGCCGAAATTCCTTCCCATGATACGCCGCAAAAAGAAATGCGTCCTTTAAAGGACGCGGAAGTGGCCCGGTTTCTAAAGCAGATTTCTGGGCATCCGGATGAATTTTTCCTTTACATGGCTTTGTTCACCGGAATGCGTGAAAGCGAGTTGATCGGTCTCACCTGGGACTGCATTACACCTGGGCCTTCACTACGCTGAAAAACAAGCAATCCAGAGACTTCATTGCAACGCCCAGCGTAATCCGCGTCCTGAAAAAGCAGAAGCTTCGACAGGCTGAATGGAAACTGCAATATGGCACCGCTTACAACAATGATTTGAATTTGGTGTTCACCAATCCACTGGGAAAGCATTTGACCAGCGTGACGATTTACAACCATTTCAAAGTCCTTGTTACCAAGATGGGGCTTCCCGAAGTACGCTTCCATGATCTCCGCCATACATACGCGACCCTGGCTCTGCAAAACGGCGTGGATGTGAAGACGGTTTCCAACAATTTAGGGCATGCAACGGTTGCCTTCACAATGGATAAATATGTGCATGTATCTATGACTATGCAAAAAGACTGCGCATCAAAGATGGAGTCGTTCATAGCCTCGCTTTGAGCTGGTGGTGGCATTCTGGTGGCATAAAAACAAAGAAACCCTTGATTTACAAGGGTTTCAATGGCGGAGAAGGAGAGATTTGAACTCTCGCTGCCGTTATCCAGCACTACTCCCTTAGCAGGGGAGCCCCTTCGGCCACTTGGGTACTTCTCCATAGCCGGTTTGAATCGGTAAAAATGGCGGAGAGAGAGGGATTCGAACCCCCGGTGCCTTTCGACATCACCAGTTTTCAAGACTGGCGCCTTAAACCGCTCGGCCATCTCTCCGCGTAGGCTTCAGACAGCCTTTTACCGAATTGCTTAAATAGTATAGCAGAAAAAAACGGTTTTGTCAATCGCCAAATTATCAGTTTTATCAAAGACGTGAAAAACAAAGGGGCGCGCAGGTCTTTGGCCGACGCGTCCCTTTTGCGTCCGGAATTATTTTTTCATCAGGGCCGCGCCCGCGTTCCAGGCCTTGCCCACCTTTTCGCCGGTGACGTAATAGCCGCTCTGGAACTGATCGAAGATCAGCGCGCGCAGCTTTTCGGGCTCCACCTTGCCCTTTTCGTTCAGCACGGCTTCCTCCGCCTTCACGTTGACGATCCGGCCCACGATGCCGTCCACGTGGTCGCTGTGCAGGAATTCCAGCAGCTCGCATTCCATCGCCAGGGGGAATTCCTCGATGACGGGCGCGTGCACCTTGTCGCTCTTGACGGCGTGGTAGCCGGTGCGTTCAAACTTATCATCGATCTTGTTGCCGGAGGCGATACCGAAAAAGTCCGCCGCGTCCATGTGGGCTTCGTCCGCCAGGGCCACGGTGAAGGCCTTGCTTTCCTTGATGTTCAGCCAGGTCTTTTTGCCCTCGCCGATGAACAGGATGATCTTGTCCTCGTCGCAGATCTGGCCCCAGGCCGCGTTCATCACGTTGACCTTCTCATTTCTATCATAGGCCGCCACCATCAGCACGGGCATGGGATATACCGCGGGGATCACACCTAAATCCTTCTTCATTTCCATTCCTTCTTTCTTGACATTTTTGCGCGTCGCTAATATTATTATAGCGGAAAAAGCAAAATTCGCAAGAACGCACATTTTTGTGATATACTATCAAAAAGTATAGCGTAGAGGTTCGGCGTGGACATTGAAAAGATCAAGGGTTATCACTGCGCGGTGGAGGCGGCCATGGACGTGGTGGGCGGCAAATACAAGGCGCAGATCGTGTATGAGCTGATGCAGGGCACAAAGCGCTACAACGAGATCCAGCGCGCCCTGCCCCAGGCCACGCCCCGGATGCTGAGCAAGCAGCTGAAGGAGCTGGAGACGGACGGGGTGATCAGCCGCACCCTCTATCCCGTGGTGCCGCCCAGGACCGAATATTCCCTGACGGACCTGGGCCGCACCCTGGCTCCCATCGTGGACGCCCTGTGCAGATGGGGCGAGCGATATTTTGCATTGGCCGGGGTGCCGGTACCGGGGGAAGAATGAAACGGGGGCGTTAAAGGCGAGAGGGAACGGACGGGGGCCTTCTCTTTCAGCGCCTGAAAGAGAAGCAGAAAGGGCAGCTTTTATAGCGTTTGTAGATCTTTCCTATTTGGGTGAGCATCAGCGTTTGCGAAGGCTGTCCTGTGCGCGCTCCCGGGCCTATCGGCCTATGTCTGCTACGCAGACGCACACTGCCGTGTGCCGGGAGCGGTTGAGTTCTCCCGAGTTTTGCTCTGACCCTCACGCTTCGCGCTCGGGATGTTACATCGATACCGCAACAATCGCGGTCAACGTAACATCCTGAGCGCGAAGCGTGAAGGTACGAACCAAACAAAGGAGAAAACCAGCAGCGCCGCGGCGCGTAGCGCCAGATGCGCAGCATCAATTTATCAGGCGCGTCTGACAAATCCGTTCCGTCTCCCACGGACGCGAAAAGCATCAGACATCGCCAACCCAACAAACGCAATAAAAACTACCCTTTTCGGTTCCTTTTCGGGCGGCGAAAAGGAACGCCCCCGTCGTTCCCTTTTCCCGTAATATTTCTGTTTATCCTATCACAACGAAGCATCATATAAGGAGAGGATTTTCATGTTCAACCATCACGATATCACCCGCGACGCGTGCATGCTGCACGGGCCGCTGGCCCACCACGGCTACGACTGGTGGTGGCATTCCTTCACGGCCCAGGACGCGGATACGGGCGAGGACAAGCCCTTTTTCATCGAATTTTTCCTGTGCAATCCCTCCTTGGGCGAGGACGGGCCGGTGCTGGGGCAATTGCCCGAGAACCAGGCCGCAGGCAAGCGGCCCTCCTACCTGATGGTGAAGGCGGGGACCTGGGGACCGGACGCCTGCCAGCTGCACCGCTTCTTTGGCTGGAAGCAGGTGGAGCTCCACGGCGACGCGCCCTATCGCATTCAGGCGGCGGACTGCCTGGCCGGCGAAACGGAGCTGCGTGGCAGCATTGCCATCGCCCCGGAGGAGGCCGCGGCCCATCCCGAATGGATGTGCGGCGCGGGGCAAATGTCCTGGGAGCTGACCGTAGACAAGCAGATCGCCTTCAACGTGGGCTACGGGGCCAGCAAGCCCCTGCGGGACGCGGAGGCCTTTGCCATGTACTGGCACGCCGAGGGCATGAAGAGCGCGTACAGCGGCACCGTCACCTTCTACGGCAGGCGCTACACCGTCACCCCGGAAAAGAGCTGGGGCTACGCGGACAAAAACTGGGGCCGGGATTTTACCAGCCCCTGGGTGTGGCTGTCCTCCAACTGCCTGACCAGCAAAAAGACGGGCAAAAAGCTGCAAAACAGCGTGTTCGACATCGGCGGCGGCAGGCCCAAGGTTTATTTTGTGCCCCTGGACCGGCGGCTGCTGGGCGTGTTCTATTACGAAGGCAAGGAATACGATTTCAACTTCTCCAAGCTGCACCTGATGGTCAAAACAGAATTCAGCTTTGAGGAAAAGGCGGACGAGGTGGTGTGGCACGTGCGGCAGGAGAACATCCACGCCGCAATGGAAACCGAGGTCCATTGCCGCAAAAAGGATATGCTGCTCATCAATTACGAGGCCCCGGACGGCAGCAAGCGCCATAACCGCCTGTGGAACGGCGGCAACGGCTGGGGCGTCGTGAGGCTCTACGACAAGACCGCCGACGGGCTGGCGCTGGTGGACGAGGTGGAAGCCACCCACGTCGGCTGTGAGTACGGCGAATACGACGAATAAGGAGGCCCTTATGAACCAGAACGAACGCTGCCTGTGGCTGATCCGGGCGCTGATGAAGGACATGCCGGAGTACGCGGACACCCCCATCCCCTCCCTGCGCATGAAGCAATGGCCCCTGCTGCGGGCGCTGATGAACGTGCGTCCCCCGCTGCCGGTGAGCGAGGAATTTTTGCGGGTGCAGGACGCCTATCTGCGCCAGATGACGGCGGAAAAGGGCGTCGTGGACCTGGGCAGCCTGTCCCCCAGCCGCCTGGACTCCCGCCTGTATCTGTGGCAGGGCGATATCACCACCCTGCGCTGCGACGCCATCGTCAACGCCGCCAACAGCCAAATGCTGGGCTGCTTCGCCCCGGGGCACAGCTGCATCGACAACATCATCCACACCATGGCCGGGGTGCAGCTGCGCCTGGCCTGCAATGAACTGATGGAGGCCCAGGGCCATCCCGAGCCCACCGGCCAGGCCAAGATCACCCCGGGCTACAACCTGCCCTGCAAATATGTGATCCACACCGTGGGCCCCATCGTGGACGTGCCCCTGATGGCGGAGCACGAGCGCCTGCTGGCCTCCTGCTACCGCAAGTGCCTGGAGCTGGCCGAGCAAAACGGCTGCCGGAGCATCGCCTTCTGCTGCATCTCCACGGGCGTTTTCATGTTCCCCAACCAGCGGGCGGCGGAGATCGCCGTGGACACCGTGCGGAAATATTATGCGGAGACCGGCAGCCGGATCAGGACGGTATTCAACGTTTTTAAGGATATTGATTTGAAGATATATGCGGGCCTCTTGAACACATTCTAAAAGCATGCATACGCAAGGAACTGAGGTACTTTATGAAATTGTTTGAAACGCCCCCGGACTGGAAAAAGACCCTGCGGGAATACGCACTGATCACCGCGGCCGTGCTGGTCATGGTGGTCGGCATTTACTTTTTCAAATTCCCCAACCATTTCGCCTTTGGCGGCGTCAGCGGCCTGTCCACGGTGATCAGCCAGATGACGGGGATGACGGCCTCCACCTTCACCAACATCGCCAACTACGCCCTGCTGGTGGTGGGGTTCGCCTTTCTGGGCAAATCGGTGGGCGTGCGCACGGTATACGCCACAATTGTCATGTCCATCGGTCTGGAGCTCTTGGAAAAGCTGGTGCCCCTCTCGGCTCCCCTGACCAGCGAGCCGCTGCTGGAGCTGATCTTCGCCATCGCCTGTCCGGCCATCGGCTCCGCCATTCTGTTCAATATTTCCGCCTCCAGCGGCGGCACGGACATCATCGCCATGATCCTGCAAAAATACACCAGCATCCATATCGGCACGGCCCTGCTGCTGGTGGACCTGGCCTCGGTAGTCCTGTCCTTTTTCGTGTTCGGCCCCGCCACGGGCCTTTATTCCCTGCTGGGCCTCATCGGCAAATCCCTGGGCATCGACGGCGTTATCGAAAGCATGAACCGCAGCAAATGCTTTACCATCGTATGCGACCATCCCGACCCCATCTGCGATTACATCATCAACACCCTGCACCGCAGCGCCACGGTGTACGAGGCCAAGGGCGCCTTCACCCATCAGCCCAAAACCGTGATCATGTCCACCATGAAGCCCCACCAGGCCATCCATTTGCGCAACTTCATCCGCCAGACCGAAAAGGGCGCCTTTATTCAGATCACCAACTCCAGCGAGATCATCGGCAAGGGCTTCCTGGCGAACTGATCCTGCTCCCGGTTAAAGCAAAGCAGCGAAAAACAGAAATTTGGCAGGGGGGACGATAAGGGCCTCCGCGGCCCTTATGATCCTGCGGCAAGGGATTTCATCCCTTGCATCCCACCGGGCGAACCGGCTTGTAAACAATAATAAACTATTTGCGCCTGTGACTTGAGCGTCGCAAAGAGAGCTTCCGGGCATAAGAAAAACCGATGGCCAGCCAGAAAATGAATTCATTCATTTTCTGGTCTGTCCAGCGGTTTTTCGCTGTGCGCCGTGCAGCACAGCACGCCAGCGAAGCTGGCTGCCCGGAACGCAAAAGAGAAGCGTACCCCTTCCCCGTCAAATTTCTGTTTGTCTCTTTTTTCCCACACTAAAACCGGAAGCCCGCACTTCCGGTTTTTGATTGCGATGATTGCTTATTTCATGCCGCGATAGGCGAAGCCCTCGATGATCTTCTTGCTGGCGAAGATGAAAACGATCAGGATGGGCACCACCAGCAGGGTATTGGCGGCCATCAGGGAATTCCAGCGGATACCCATTTCCACGTCGCGCAGCTTCTCCACGGCCATGGTCAGGGGGCGCACGCTTTCGTTGCGGGTCATGACCAGGGGCCAGAAGTAGGCGTTCCAGGTGCCGATGAAGGAGAACATGGCGATGGTCACCATGGCGCTCTTGCACATGGGCAGCATGATGCGCAGCATGATCTGGATTTCGCCGGCGCTGTCCAGCTTGGCGCTCTCGATGATTTCATCGGGGATCTGCTTGAAGGACTGGCGCAGCATGAAGATGCCGAAGGCGTCCGCGCCCATGGGCAGGATCTGCGGCCACAGGGTGTTGACCAGGTTCATGCTCTGCATGCTCAGATACACCGGGATGTAGGTCAATTGCAGGGGGATCATGAAAGCCACCAGCACGATGCCAAACCAGAAGCCCTTGAGGGGAAACTCCCGCTTGGCAAAGGCGTAGGCGGCGGGCACCATGATGAGCAATTGCAGCGCGATGACGCTGGCGGTGACGATCACGGTGTTTTTGGCGTAGTTCAGGATATCCAGGCCGCTGTTGAAGGTGCTGCGGTAGCCCTCCAGCGTCCACACAGAGGGGATCAGGGTGGGCGGCACGGCCATGGACTCGGTGTAGCTCTTGAAGGCGGTGACGATCATCCAGTAGAAGGGGAACAGGAAGGCGATCATCAGCAGGATCTTCATAATATCGCTGAAAAGCTGCAGTCCCCACTTAGGCTGGACAAAATAATTTTTGATTGCTTTGATCATTTTGTTCCCTCCTTACTGGTAATGGACCTTTTTTTCAACGAAGCCGAAGTCGAATACCGTGACCGCCACCATCAGCAGCATCATCAGGATGCCCGCCGCGCAGGCATAGCCCAGGGTGTTGTTGCGCTCGAAGGCGTAATCGTAAATGTACATGCTCAGCACGCGGGTGGCGTCGCCGGGGCCGCCGTTGGTCATGATACGAACCGAGTCGAACACCTTGAAGGAGCCCGTGGTAATGGTAATCAGCAGGAAGAACAGCTGCGGGCTGATCATGGGAATGGTGATCTTAAAGAAGGTCTTGAAGGCCGAGGAGCCGTCCAGCCGGGCGGATTCGTAGATCTCCGTAGGGATGCTCTTCATGGCGCTCATGATGATCAGGCAGTAGTAGCCCACGTTTTTCCAGGTGTTCATGAGCACGATGGAGAACATGGCGGTGCTGGAATCATCCAGCCAGCGCACGGTGGAGAGGCCCAGGGCGTTGAACACGGTGTTGAACAGGCCGTAGGGCTGGCTGCTCATCAGCCAGCTCCAGATGAAGCCCGCGGATACGCCGGCCACCAGGTGGGGCGTGAAGAACACGGTCTGGGCCACGTTGTTGAGCTTGCGGCTTTTGTACATCCATTGGGCGAACAGGATGGAAATGACCATCACCAGCACCAGGGCCATGCCGGTGTAGGCCGCGGTATTCCGCAGGGCCACCCAGAAGTCCGGACGCACCTTATAGTTATCCAGCCCCTTGAACTTCTTGTAGGGGTTCATGGCGTTGCCGTAATACAGGCTCATGATGAACATGCTGACGGTGGGATAGATGACGAAGGCCAGCAGGAACAGGATGGCCGGCAGGATCATGGCATAGCTCATGAGCCAGCTGCGGCGCTTGATCCGTTTCAATTCCCGCAATTGCTCCGTCGTGAATGCGGACAGGGAAGTCATTCGTTCATCCCTCCCAGCTTGGCCAGCAGGTTGTCCGGGCCGCCGTGGCCGATGTGCTTGCCGTCCTTATCGAAAAAGTGCAGGCGGCCGGAGCGGGCCATGATCCACACGTCGCTGTCTTCCTGCAGGTCGGTGCGGTCATTTTCGTCGCTGCGCACCATGATGGTATTGCCGTCGGACAGGCGCACCTTGTACTGCATCTCGGCGCCCAGCATCTCGCGGGTGACGATGTGGCCCCTGCGGTACAGCGCCATGCCATCCACGCGCTCATGCTCCATATCGATGGATTCGGGGCGCACGCCGAAGCGGATGCCGTCGCCCATATCCAGCACGTTCATGGGCGGGGTGCCGATGAACTGGGCGCTGAAGATGTTGGCGGGCTCGTGATAGATCTCCTCCGGGCTGCCGATCTGCTGGATCTCGCCCTTTTCCATCAGCACGATGGTGTCCGCCATGGACATGGCCTCGATCTGGTCATGGGTGACGTACACGAAGGTGGTGCCCAGGCGGCGCTGCAGCTCGATCAATTCCACGCGCATGGCGGCGCGCAGCTTGGCGTCCAGGTTGGAAAGCGGCTCGTCCATCAGGAACACGCTGGGCTTTTTGACCATGGCGCGGGCCAGGGCGATGCGCTGGCGCTGGCCGCCGGAAAGGTCCGAGGGCTTGCGGTCCAGATAGGGCGTCATGCCCACGATCTCGGCGTATTCCGCGATGCGGCGATCCCGCTCGTCCTTGGGCACCTTTTTGTTTTTCAGGCCGAACTCGATGTTTTCGCGCACGCTCATGGTGGGGTAAATGGCGTAATTCTGGAACACCATGGCGATATCGCGTTTTTCAGGAGGCTGATGGGTGATGTCCTTGCCGTCCATCAGGATGCGCCCGGAGGTGGCGGGACCGATGCCGGCGATCATGCGCAGCAGCGTGGTCTTGCCGCAGCCGGAGGAACCCACCAGCACGGTAAACTTGCCGTCTTCAATGGTCAGATCCAGGTTTTCGATGACCTTGGTGCTGCCAAAGGATTTGCCTACTTTTTCAAATACGATCTCAGCCATGCTGCATAACCCCTTTTTGATTCAAATATGTCTCACCGGCTATAAAGCCGGTGAGACAATTTTGTCTGGTGATCAGACGGTTTTATCGCGGGGAATTACTCTTCCCAATCGATGTAGCTCTCTTCCAGCTTCAGTTCTTCCACGCCCTGCTCGGGAGTGCTTTCCTTGGACTGGATGACCTTGCCGGCAACCACTTCGCAAGCCTTGGTGAAGTCCTGCGCGCGAGCCAGCGCGGGGATCTCCTGGCCGCGTCCAGCAGCCATCAGCTGGTTGAAGGGCACCTTGAAGGTGGGGTTCTCTTCCCAGAACTTCTGCATGTCGGCGTTCTCAGCCACAGACAGGGTGCAGGGGCAGTAGCCGGTGTTGATGGCGTTGAAGTACTGAGCGTCGTCGCTCATCAGGTACTTGACGAATTCCCAGGCGGCCTTCACGGTGGCGTCGTCCTTCTTCACGATGGCCACGTTGGCGCCGCCGATCTCGGCCACATGGTTGTTGACGTCATAGGTGGGGAACATGGCCACGCCCAGGGTGATGCCGGATTCCTTGGCAGCCTTGACGATACCGGCCATGGCGGAGCAGCTGTTGATGTAGGAAGCCAGACGGCCCGCGGTGAATTCGCTCAGGGCGCCGGCGGCCTTCTGACCGTCAAAGGGACGGCACCAGCCCTCGTCGATCCACTTGCGCCAGTCGGTCAGCACCTTCAGCATGGTGCCGTCTTCCAGGGCGGGGGAACCGCCTTCGGCGGCCAGATACTCAGAGCCCAGCTGATAGATCCAGGCAGCGTTGTAGTAGCCGAAGTCCTGCAGCAGCTCAAAGCCATAGCGGGTGGCAACGCCGTTGGCGTCATACTGAGCGGCCTTGGAGCCGAATTCTTCCAGCTGCTCAATGGTGATCTGCTCGGGGATCACGATGCCCAGCTCGTCCGCGATGTCCTTGTTGTAGTACAGCACGGGGGTGGAGCGGATGTAGGGGAAGGAATGCAGCTCGCCGTCCTTGTTGCCGGCGATGTCCAGCACCCAGCTCATCAGGTTGGCGCGCAGCTCGTCAGCGCCTTCCATGCCGGAAACGTCCGCCAGGGCGTCCTCGTCCAGCGCGTAGGGGATGTAGGTGTTGCCCAGGGCCACAACGTCGGGAGCGACGCTGCCGGCGGCCGTGGAGAAAGCAGCCCAGATTTCGGGATAGCCCGCCTGAGCCTCGTGGGTGACATGGATGCCCAGTTCCTTGCCGATGGTCTCGTTGAAGGTCTCCACCTCATGATTGACCACGGTGGCCTGCGCGCCGGAAGCGCGGGTGGTCCAGAACAGGATCTCGATGGGCTCGTCGGCCATCGCCACGCTACACAGGGACAGCGTCAGGATAGCGACCAACAGGATGCTAAGAAGCTTTTTCATGTGAAACGTCCTCCTTTTTTATTACACCGGGGCCTTGGCCCCGAAATGTATCGATGAATAAAACGCCGGAAATAAATTCCCTGGATTCCGATTTTTTGTTCGTTTTAATCATTATAGCATCATGTTATTTTCTTGTCAACCTTTTATTTGTTCACTTTGACCGCTTTTTTTCCGTTTTAGCAGGGGGAGTTGACGAGGAGCCGGGGCCTGCCCTTGATTGTTTCGATCATGCATTATCGAAATCAGCATTTCCCGCGTTCCTGCGTTTTTATTGTCATTCCCTGTGGGTTTATGCTATACTATCCCCGAACGGAGGATGAAATCCATGCCGAAAAAAGCCTTTTCCCTCATTTTCTGTCTGTTTGTTTTGACCACCGCCGCCCGGGCGGACAGCCTGCCCATTTATCACCAGCCCAACGACAAAAACCAGGCCCCCTATGAAACGGTGGAGTACCTGGATGAGATGCCCTTCGCCGCCGACGCGGAATTGATGCAGGTGGACGTGCTGGGCATCCGCCAGGGGGACTGCATCGTCATCACCTGCGGCGGCCAGCGCATGCTGGTGGACGGCGGCGAAAACCAGGCCGTGCGCACCCGGGTGGTGGACGCCTACCTGAAGGAAAACGGCATCGATCATTTTGATTATTTCTTCCTGACCCACGCCCACGACGACCACCTGGAAATGCAGCAGCGGCTGATCAAAAAGGGCGTCACCCCGGACGTGGTGCTCTCCCCCTACGATGAAAACGACAGCTACACCCTGTGGAACGATTACAAGCGCCAGCTGAACAAGGCGGGCATCCCCTTTCAGAAGGTAGTTACCGGCGACGTGGTGGAACTGGGCGGGGCCACGCTGACTTTCTATCGCTGGAATGACAAGGGTCTGACCATGAACAACCATTCCGCCACCGCCATGCTGCAGTTCGGCGACGCCCGCATGTTCCTGGCGGCGGACATCGGCGGCGAGACCCAGCATTGGCTGCTGAAAACCTTCGGGGCCGAAGCCTTCAAGTGCGACGTGTATAAAACCGCCCACCACAACCGCACCGCCACCGTGACGGAATTTCTGGACGCCCTGGACCCCGGCCTGGCCGTCAACACCAACACCCGCTCCTCCACCCAGGTGGGCGACAAGCAGCAGGACCGCCGGGATATCCCCCGCTATTACATCTCCACCGGCACCATTCATCTGGTAACGGACGGAACGCAATGGTACGTGTGGCAGGAGGCCGTGGAATAAGGCGAACAGGGAGGGAGGCCGCAGCCTGTGACCAAAACCATCGAGGTGCTTCGCATCCTTTTGCCCGTGGCCCTCACCTTGGGGCTGGGAGCGCTGTGCCGTGAAAAAAAGCTATTGGACCGCCGGGGCGTGGAGGCGCTGAAAACCGTCGCCGTGCAGATCGGCCTGCCCGCCGTGCTGCTGCACACCTTCGCCACGGCGGATTATTCCCCTGCCACGCTGGCCGTACCGCCCCTCATGTTTCTGCTGTGTGTCCTGGCCTGGGCGCTGGGCAGGCTGGCCGGAAAAAGGCTGGGGCCGGATGATCGGTTTCTCCCCTTCCTGACCACCGGTTTTGAGGCGGGCATGCTGGGCTACGCCCTGTTCACCCTGCTGTATGGCACCGAGCGGCTGGCGGACTTTGCCCGCATCGATCTGGGCCAGGTACTCTTTGTGTTCACGCTGTACAAGGCGCTATTGTACCGGGAGGAGAAGGGCAGGGTGCCCCTGGACAGGCTGCTGCGGGAAATGTTCCTCTCTCCCATCATCCTGGCCATCCTGGCGGGGGTGCTGCTGGGGGCCACCGGGCTGTACCGGCGGCTGATCCCCGGCGGCGCGGCCAGCCTGCTGGACGCCTGCACCGATTTCATCTCCGCCCCCGTGGGCACGCTGATC
Organism: uncultured Eubacteriales bacterium; assembly: GCA_902781945.1. Taxonomy (GTDB): domain Bacteria; phylum Bacillota; class Clostridia; order Christensenellales; family Aristaeellaceae; genus SFMI01. Next base: position 13,804 of record CACZLE010000092.1, read on the forward strand.
CTGCTGGCCATCGGCTATGATCTGGTCCTCAAGGATATCCCCTGGCGCAAAGCCCTGCGGGCCGTGGGCCTGCGCCTGGCCGTCATGGCCGTGCTGGGCGGGGCCATGCTCCTGCTGTTCCGCCTGGTCTGGCCCGCCGCCCATTGGGAAAAGGCCGCCTGCCTCATGTTCCTGCTGCCCCCGCCCTTTGTGCTGCCCGTCTTTTCCAAGGACGAACAGCAGCGCGTCTACCTCTCCTCCGTGCTGTCCCTCTCCACCCTGGTCACGCTGTGCGGATTCATCGTGCTGGCGATGGTGGGGTAATGCTGGAAAACAGAAATTTGACGGGGAGGGGGGAACGTTCGAGGCCTCCGCGGCCTCGAGCTCTGCGCCAAAGGCCCGCTTGGGCCTCTGGACTCCATTCGGGCAAACCGACTTGAAAACAGCAACAAACAATTAGCGCCTGAAACTTGAGCGTTGCAAAGAGAGCTTCCGGGCATAAGGAAACCGGCGGCAGTCCGGAAAAATGAGTTTACTCATTTTCTCCGGCCTGACGCCGGTTTTCGCTGTGCGCTTTGCGCACAGCACGCCAGCGAAGCTGGC
>CACZLE010000093.1 GCA_902781945.1 uncultured Eubacteriales bacterium
CAAACGAAACAAAAGAAAAGTCCCGCAGCGCCGACGCGCGAAGCGCAAGATGCGAAGCATCGCTTTAGCAGGCGCGTCTGACAAGTCCGTTCCTTTTCCAGCGGACGCAAAAGAAAACAAACATTAACTAAGCCACCAAATTTAAAGACTGCCCTTTCTGCTTCTCTTTCAGGCTCTGAAAGAGAAGGCCCCCGTCGTATCTTTTCCCCGTCAAATTTCTGTTTTTCAGTGTATGGTTTTAACCAGGTTTCCGTATAAGCAAAACAATGAGCATCATCCGGACCGCGTTTGTCCGGATGATTTTTTATAATAAATTTTTGCCAAACTCATGCCCAGCGGCGTATTTAATGATATAATGGAGCCACAATCCCGCAAATTTATCCGAAAAGGAGTTTTGTTTTATGCCAAACGCCCCTTTGAACCGCAAAAAGAACATCACCGGCCAGGCGTCCAAGGACAGCATGCAGACCCACGGCCCCGGCCAAGGCCAGGGCCCCGTGGGCAAGAAGGACGCCTATCAGGACCGCAGGCAGCAGGGCGTCAATAACCGCGCCGCCCAGCCCCTCAACCGGCCCAAGCGGCCCACGGGCTCTGCCTCCGGCAGCATGAACACCACCGGCTCCGGCCTGGGCGGCTTCCGTCCCCAGCAGCAGCGGCCCAGCGGCAGCCAGCAGACGCCCTTCACCACCCGGCCTCAGCAAAGCCAGCAGGCCCAGCGTCCCCAGCAGTTCCAGCAGACGCAGCAAAGCACCGGCAGCAGCGGCACCCGGGCGGGCGGCGGCATGGGCAAATTCATCATCATCGCCCTCATCGTCCTGCTGCTGGGCGGAGGCGGCGGTCTGAGCGGCCTGTTTGGCGGCGGCGGCAACGACAGCGGCACCACCAATACCAATACCAGCAATTACAGCTCCTCCACCACCCAAAGCAGCGGCGTCACCGACCTGGTGGGCAGCTTGCTGGGCGGCGGCAGCGACACTTCCTCTTTGATTTCCGGGGGCCTGAGCAGCCTGCTGGGCGGATACAGCTCCTCCTCCCTCCAGGATATGCTGGGCGGCAGCTGGTTCTCCAGCCAGACGGGCATCGGCAGCGCCACCCCCGCCTCCCCCTCCACCATTTCCACCGCATCCTATAACGGCGGCAACGCCAATTACACCAGCGTCAACCGCAGCGTGGCCAGCGGCAGCAGGGCCAAGTACACCACCGTGAAGGGCAACGGCAAGGACACCTTCACCATCATGGTGTACATGTGCGGCGCGGACCTGGAGAGCAAGAGCGCCATGGCCACCCGGGACCTGCAGGAGATGCTGGCGGCGAAATTCGGCAGCAACCTGCGCCTGATCGTCTACACCGGCGGCAGCAAGGGCTGGCGCAACAACATGGTGTCCTCCCAGATAAATCAGATCTGGCAGGTGGTGGACGGCGGCCTGGAATGCCTGGTGGAAAACGCGGGAACCGGCGCCATGACCAACCCTGCCACCCTGGCCTCCTTCATCCAGTACGGCGCCAAGAATTTCAAGGCCAACCGCTATGCCCTGATCCTGTGGGATCACGGCAGCGGCTCCGTGGCGGGCTACGGCTATGACGAGCGCAATCCCGGCGCGGGCAGCATGAGCCTGGCCGGGCTGAACACCGCCTTCCAGAACGGCGGCGTGAAGTTCGATTTCATCGGCTTTGACACCTGCCTCTTGGCCTCGGTGGAAAACGCCCTGATGGCCAGCAATTACGCCGATTACCTCATCGCCTCCGAGGAGACCGAACCCGGCATCGGCTGGTATTACACCAACTGGCTCACCGCCATCGGCAATAATACCTCCATCAGCACGCTGGATATCGGCAAGCAGATCTGCGACGACTTCGTGGCCCAGTGCGCCAGCCAATGCCGCGGCCAGCAGACCACCCTGAGTGTCACCGACCTGGCGGAACTGAGCAACACCGTGCCCGCCAAGCTCAGCGCCTTCGCCAACGGCATTACGACCCTGGTGACCAACCAGGATTACAAATCCGTCTCCAACGCCCGCAATGGCAGCCGGGAGTTTGCCACCTCCGCCCGCATCGACCAGGTGGATCTGACCGACCTGTGCAACAACCTGAACACCACCGAAAGCAACGCCCTGGCAAAAGCCCTGCGGGCGGCGGTGAAATACAACCGCACCAGCATCGCCGACGCCTACGGCCTGAGCGTCTACTTCCCCTACCAGAAGATGTCAAACGTGGATAAGGCCGTCAGCACCTATGCCGCCATCGGCATGGACGACAGCTATTCCAAGGCCATCCGCGCCTTTGCCAGCGTGGAAGCCAGCGGCCAGGCCGTCACCGGCGGCGTCACCAGCGCCATTCCTTCCCTGTTTGGCCTGTCCTCCGGCGGCAGCAGTTCTTCCTCCGGCGATATGATCTCCTCCCTGCTGGGCAGCTTCCTGGGCGGTGGCATGGGCGATATGAGCAGCCTGATGGGCGATTTCCTGAGCGGCCGCACCCTGACCGACGAGCAGCTGGGCACCTATCTTGCCGCCAACATCCTGGACAGCGGCAATCTGGTGTTCAAGCAGGACGGCGGCCAGTGGGTCATCGATATGGCCCCCGACCAATGGGCCCTGGTGCACGGCGTGGATCAGAACCTGTTCTACGACAACGGCAAGGGCTACGTGGATATGGGTCTGGACAACCTGTTTGAATTTGACGAAGCGGGCCGCCTGGTGGCGGATACCAGCGGCACCTGGGTGGCCATCAACGGCCAGCCCGTGCCCTACTATCACGAAACCAGCCAGCAGACCAGCGACACCGAGTGGCGCATCACGGGCTATGTGCCCTGCCTGCTCAACGGCGAGCGGGCCGAGCTGCTGCTCACCTTCGATCAGGACGGCAGCTCCGTGGCAGGCGCGCGCACGGTTTACGTCAACGGCGAAACCGACACCATCCCCAAGGCCATGACCGAGATCGCCGCCGGCGATACCATCGTGTTCCTGGCGGACCTCTATGACTACGACCAGAACTACATCGACAGCTATGCCTTTGGCAGCGAGCTGACCGTGGACGAAAACGGCCTGACCGTCAGCGACGTGTATCTGCCCGATCCCAGCAAGGCCCTGATCACTTATCGCTTTACCGACATTTACAACCAGGCCTATTGGACGCCCGTTGTCGGAAAGTAAGCGGAAAGTATATGCAAGGGCTGAATCAGTAATTGGCAAACGCCCTCATCCGACCTCCCGTTGGTCGGCCACCGCTCCTGGCCTCCCGGCCCGCTCTACACTAAAAGCCTGCCACTGGCAGCCTTTTTAAACGCTTCGAGCCCCCCGCTGCGGCAGGGGAAGGCTATTTTTTAGTGCGTTATTATGCTTGCTCCCCACCCGGTTTTCAGGAAGAAGCCGAGCCAAAGCCTTCCCCTGCCGCAGTGGGGGAAGGGGGACCGCTTGCGGTGGATGAGGGCATCCCGTCAAATCCCTGTTTTCAATTTCAGTTTCCCCTCGCCCCTCCGATTGACAAACGCCGCCGTCAGTGCTATATTATAGTAAGTTAGCAAGAACTAACTAACTGTGTCGATCAAAGGAGTGCAATCTGCTATGAATATGGTGGAATTTAAGGACGTATCCCGAGTGTACCGCAACGGCGAGCACGAGCAGCGGGCGCTGGATCATGTAAATCTGGCCCTGGAGGCGGGCAAATTCATCGTGGTGCTGGGCCCCAGCGGCGCAGGCAAAAGCACGCTGCTGAACCTGCTGGGCGGCCTGGACAGCCCCACGGAGGGCACGATCATCGTAAACGGGCGGGATATCTCCACCCTGACGGAAAACGAGCTGGCGGACTACCGGGCGGCCACGGTGGGCTTCGTATTTCAGAGCTACAACCTGATCCCCACCCTGACGGTGCTGGAGAACGTGGTCCTGGTGAAGGAGATCGCCCCCAAGCCCCTGGGCAGCCACGACATGCTGCGAGCCGTGGGCCTGGAGGATCACATTCACAATTTTCCCTCGGAGCTCAGCGGCGGCGAGCAGCAGCGGGTGTCCATCGCCCGCGCCCTGGCCAAGAACCCGCAGATCCTGCTGTGCGACGAGCCCACCGGCGCCCTGGATTCTGAAACCGGCGTGATGGTACTCAAGCTCCTGCTCTCCATGGCCCGGGACATGGGCAAAACCATCATCATCGTGACCCACAACCAGAACATCGCCAAGATGGCGGACGTGGTGGTGCGGGTGAAAAACGGCAGGATCCAGTCCTGTGAAAATCAGGATCATCCCCTGTCGGCGGAAGAGGTGGATTGGTGATGCTGCTGCGCAAGCTATTCCGCACCCTGTGGCGCTACAAGGCCCAATTCATCTCCATGATCATCATGATCGCCCTGGGCGTGGGCGTGTTCCTGGGCTTCAACATCGAGTGGTACAGCCTGGAGGTCAACACCACCGAGATCTATGAGGCCACGGGCTTCGCGGACTATCGCGTCTTTTCGGATAAGGGCTTCTCCCAAAAGGACCTGGACGCCATCCTGGCCCTGGACGGCGTGGAGGACGCCACCCGCTTCCTGTCCCTCAACGCCCAGGTGAAGGGCGATACCGACGTGATCGCCGTGACGGTGAACCAGAACATGAATGTCTCCGGCGTCCTGCTGATGGCGGGCGATGCCTACGACGCCGAGAGCACGGACGGCATCTGGCTGTCCGATTCCTACGCCGCCGCCAACGGCATCGCCCTGGGCGATCCCCTGACGCTGGTTTACAAGACCATCACCGTCACCGGCACGGTGCGGGGCCTGGTAAAATCCAGCGAATACCTGATCTGCCTGCCGGACGAGACCCAGCTGATGCCCGATTACAGTTCCTACGGCTACGTCTACATCTCCCCCGCCATGTTCAATCGCGTGATCCCGGCCCTGTACCGCGCCCTGATCGGCGACAATATGTACAGCCAGATCAACGTCAAATCCCAGCTCAGCAAGGCGGACTTTGTGGCGGCGGCGGACGCGGCCCTGAACAAGACCTGCCTGGCGCTTTCCAGGGATGAAACCGTCTCCTGGGCGGAGACTCAGGGCGAGGTGGAGGAAGGCAAAACCATGGGCTCCATCCTGCCCGTGCTGTTCCTGGCCATCGCCATACTGACCATGGTGACCACCATGCACCGCATCACCGCCAGCGAGAAGACCCAGATCGGCACCCTTAAGGCCCTGGGCTTCCGCGACAAGCGCATCCTGCGGCATTACACGGCCTATGCCCTGATCATCGGTCTCATGGGCAGCGCCCTGGGCATCGGCATCGGCTACTGGCTGGGCTGGTTCATCATGAACCCCGACGGGGCCATGGCCACCTATATCGATATGCCCTCCTGGCGGCTGTACTGCCCGGTTTTCTGCTGGATCGTGCTGGTGGGCATCAACGTATTTTTGACCTTCATCGGCTTCCTGTCCGTCAAAAAGATGCTGCAAGGCACAGCGGCGGACGCCCTGCGTCCCTATACCCCCAAGACCATGCGGCACCTGGCGCTGGAGGAAACCAAGGCCTTCAAGGCCCTGGATTTCGGCACCAAGTGGAACCTGCGGGACTGCCTGCGGCACAAGTCCAGAAGCTGCATGACGCTGTTTGGCATCATCGGCTGCATGGTGCTGCTGGTGGGCGGCCTGGGCATGCAGGACACCATGGACGCCTTTGTGGAGGTGTTCTACAATCAGGCCATCCATTATGAGACCCGGGTGAACCTGGACACCGAGAGCACCGGCAACGCCCAGGCCCAGGAGCTGGCGGCGCAGCTGGCGGGCGACTGGTGCGCCTCCACCAGCGTACAGATCGGAGACCGGGGCTTCGGCCTGGAAATCTACGATATCACCCACGACAAGGTGCGCTTTCCCGACACAGACATGCGGTTCGTAACGCTGTCCGACGACGGCGCGTACATCTGCACCCGCATCGCGCGGAAATTCGGTCTGAAAGTGGGCGACAGCCTCACCTTCTCTCCCTATGACAGCGATCAGAAGTACACCGTCCGGGTGGCGGGGATCCTGAGCTCCATGTCCGAAAGCGTGGTGATGACCAGCGCCTATGCCGACGCCGCGGGCATCGATTACGCCATCAACACCGTTTTTACGGATGAACGGGACATCGCGGCCAGCGACCACATCCTCAACACCCAGACCAAGCAGGCCATCATGGACTCCTTTGATACCTTCATGGACCTGATGAACACCATGATCATCCTGCTGGTGCTGGCCGCCGTGGTGCTGGGCATCGTGGTGCTCTACAACCTGGGCGTCATGAGCTACACTGAGCGCTACCGCGAGATGGCCACCCTCAAGGTGGTGGGCTTCAAAAACGCCCGCATCGCCCGCCTGCTCATCAGCCAGAACCTGTGGCTCACCGTGCTGGGCATCCTCATCGGCCTGCCCGCGGGCGTGGGCGTGCTGCAATATCTGCTCAACGCCCTGGCCTCGGAATACGAGCTCAAGCTGGTGCTGGGCCTCCCCACCTACCTGGTCTCCATCCTCCTCACCTTCCTGGTCTCCCTCATCGTGGGCCTCATGGTGGCGCGGAAAAACCGCCACATCGACATGGTGGCGGCGCTGAAGACGGAGGAATAAGGACCCTATAAACAGAAATTTGACGGGGAAACGAAACGACGGGGCGTTCCTTTTCGACGCCCGAAAAGGAACCGAAAAGGGCTGCGTTTATAGCGTTTGTTGGTTTGTTCCATGGTTGTTGAGCGTCAGCGTTTGCGAAGGCTGTCCTGTGCGCGCTCCCGGGCCTATCGGCCTATGTGCGCTACGCGCACGCACACTGTCGTGTGCCGGGAGCGGTTGGGTTGTCCTTATTTTCGCTCTGCCCCTCACGCT
>CACZLE010000094.1 GCA_902781945.1 uncultured Eubacteriales bacterium
AGGACAAAACGATAATCATTATAACGCAGCCCTTTTCGGTTCCTTTTCGGGCGTCGAAAAGGAACGCCCCCGTTCGTTCTCCCCGTCAAATTTCTGTTTTCCCTCCCCCTTCACACCAAAAAAACGCGAGCCCGTATGCGGAGAGGCATGCACACGGACTCGCAGCGCCGCCCTTGCGGGAAGCGCGGTATCTTTATACCATATCTTTATGAATTCAATATGAACGAATCTGTTTTTTTATCGTTTTTCGCGCTTATTTGCCGAAAATACCCTTCACCTTGTCCAGAATGCCGCCAACGGCGTCGCCGCCCAGCTTGTTTTTGATGCCGTCGATGACCTGCTTGATCTGCTCGTCGGGCAGATCGACGCCCAGCGTCTTTTCCAGGGTGGCGATGGGGTCCTTGAGGAAGGCGGCCTTCAGGCTGTCGTCCACCTTGAGCTTGGCCAGCACGTCCGAGATGATCTTTTCAATATCCATTTTTGTTTCCTCCCTTGTTTATTCGGAATCGCTTCCGTTGATATTATAAACCTTTTTGGATTTTTTTCAAATCCCTTTTCCCCGGGCGGCATTTGCGGTATAATAGAGAGGCAATCTCGGATTTTCGGAGGCTTTTTCGTGTCTGAAAAGAGCAAGTCGCTGGTGGGCGGCATTTCCATCCTGGGGCTGGCCGGGCTGATCTGCAAGGTGGTGGGCGTGCTGTATCGCATTCCCTTGGCGGATTACATCGGCGGCGAAGGGCTGGGCATCTATTCCAAGGTGTTCCCGGCCTATAATGTGCTGCTGACGGTGTCCTCGGCGGGCATTCCCGTGGCCATCTCCCGCATGGTTTCCCACCATATCACCCGGCAGGATCCCCGCAACGCCCGGCGGGTCTTTGGCGTGGCGGCTCCCACCCTGGCGCTGCTGGGCCTGGTTGGCACCCTGCTGCTGCTGCTGGGCAGCGGCTATCTGAGCGCGCGCGTGGGCACGCCGGAAAGCCGCCTGGGCTATATCGCCATCGCGCCCAGCGTGCTGCTGGTGTGCGTCATGAGCGCCTTTAGGGGCTACATGCAGGGGCACCGGCGCATGATGCCCACGGCCATCTCCCAGCTCATCGAGCAGGTGGGCAAGGTAGCCATCGCCCTGCCCCTGGCGGTGCTGGGCATGCGCCGGGGCGGCCCGGGCATGGGCGCGGCGGGGGCGTTGCTGGGCACCAGCATCGCGGAGGCCGCGGCGCTCTGCTACATGGCCGTGGCGCACCTGCGCGCCCGCAAAGCCTTTGACGGCATGGTCCAGCAGGAGATCCCGCCCATTCCCCGCCGCACCATCGGCGCGCGCCTGGCGGCCATCTCCATCCCCATCACCCTGGGGGCCTGCATCGTGCCCATCGCGGGGCTCATCGACAGCTTTATGATCACCCAGCTGATGGAGCGGGGCGGCATGGCGGAAAGCGAGGCTCTGATCCGCTACGGCCTGTACAGCGGCATGGTCATCACCCTGATCAACGTGCCCACCGCCCTGGCCATGGCCATGAGCACCAACCTGGTCCCCGACATCGCCAGCGGCGTGGCCCGGGGGGATACCGAGTATATCGCCCGGGAAAGCCGCACCGGCCTGCGCATCGCCAGCGTGGTGGGCTTCCCCTGCGCCGCGGGCATGAGCCTGCTGGCCCAGCCCATCCTGTACCTGTGCTATGCCTATTCCGGGCGCTACACCCCGGAGCAATTGGACGTGGCGGCCTCGCTTTTGCAGGTCAGCGCCCTGACCATCGTGCTCTTCACCATGGTGCAGGCCACCAGCGGCATATTGCAGGGCTGCGGAAAGCAGCGTCTGCCCATGTACACCCTGCTGGCGGGCGTCGTCTGCAAGGTGGCGCTGAATTACGTCCTCATCGCCATCCCCTCCGTCAACATCCACGGCGCGCCCATCGCCAGCCTGGTGTGCTATACCGTCAGCATGGTGCCAAACCTCTATTTTGTGGCCAAATACGCCGCGGGCAAAATGCCCTGGAAGGACGCCCTGCTGCGGCCCTTGGCCGCCACGCTCCCCATGACCGCCGTGGTGGCGCTGCTGTGGAAAGGGATTTTCACGGACCGCTATCTGCATCTGGGCCGCGCCAAACTGCTGCTGGCCGTGGCGGTGTGCATCGGCGCGGGCGTGATTGTGTACGCGGTGTGCGCCTTCGCGGTGAAGGCCGTGAAGGCGGAGGATCTGCCCGCGAAGCTGCGGAGAAAAATAAAGAGGTAAATATGCAAAAGATTACCGTTGTTTCTTTGGGCCCCGGTCCCCGGGAGCACCTGACGCTGGGCGTCCTGGCGCGGCTCAAGCGGGCCAAGCGTCTGATCCTGCGCACGGGCGAGATCGATTGCGCCGCTTTTTTGCGAGACGAGGGCATAAAATTTGAAACCCTGGACAGCCTGCATGGGGAATGCGAGGATTTTGACGATTTCATCCGCCAGGCGGTGGAAAAGATCGCCAAATCCGCCGCCCGGGCCCAGGTGGTCTACGCCGTGCTGGACCCCCTCGGCGACGAGACGGTGTCCGCCCTGCTGGCGGCCTATCCCGATCAGGTGACGCTCACCGGCGGCGCGGGCCTGGCCCAGCCGCTGCTGGCCGCCGCCGGGGCGCGGTTCCCCGTGCGGGTGGTATCCGCCACCAGCCTCACGGTGCCGGACACCCAGGATAACCTGCTGGTGGTGGAGATGAACACCCGCATGCTGGCGGGGGAATGCAAGCTGGCCCTGTCCTCCTGGTACGGAGACGACGCGGAGGCGCTGTTTTTCCCGCCCGCCGAAAAGGAGGAGCGGCGCTTTGTGCGCGTCCCCCTGTGCGAGATCGACCGCCAGCCCAAGTACGATCACACCACGGCGGTGTATCTGCCCAGCCTGCCCCTGAAGCAGCGCCAGCGCTTTGACCTGTGGGATCTGAAGCGCGTGATGGACGTGCTGCGGGGCCAGGACGGCTGCCCCTGGGATCTGGCTCAGACCCACCGGACCCTGAGCCGCTACCTGATCGAGGAGGCCTACGAGACCAGCGAGGCCGTGGAGCGCGAGGACTGGGATCACGTGGCGGACGAACTGGGCGACGTGCTGCTGCAGGTGATCTTCCAGGCCAATATCGGCGCGCAGTACGGCACCTTCGAGCTCAGCGACGTGACCACGGACATCTGCAAAAAGATGATCGAGCGCCATCCCCACATCTTCGCCGGGGGCCACGCGGACACGCCGGAGGAGGTTTTCCTCTCCTGGGAGCAGATGAAGCAGAAGCAGCGGGGCAACGCCACCGCCGCCGCCCGGCTGCAGGATGTGTCCGCCAGCCTGCCGGGGCTGCTGCGGGCGGAAAAGATGTTCAAAAAGCTGGAGGCCCAGGGCCTGGACCTGTCGGCCCTCCTGGAGGACGGCCCCGCCCGGCAGATCCTTTCCGCCGTGCAGCAGCTGCGGCAGGCGGGCCTTTCCGCCGAGGAGGAGACCCAGATCGCCCTGCTCCGCCTGATCCAGCGGGTGGACGCCCTGGAAAAATCCGGCGAAATCCGCCAGAAAATGCCCGAAGAACTTGACAATTGAAAAAATCCATGTATACTGTACAAGGAGAGTGTTTGCACCATCCCCTTGACGGGATGTTGACCACCGCTTTTTGCAAAATTAAAGGAGGAAAAACCATGAACAAGACTGAACTGATCGCTGCCGTCGCGAAGGCCACCGACCTGAGCCGCAAGGATGCGGACAAGGCCGTGAACGCTGCTTTTGATGCCATCACCGCCGCCCTGAAGGCCGGTGAAAAGGTGCAGATCGTCGGCTTCGGCGGCTTTGAGGCCAAAGAGCGCGCTGCCCGTACCGCCCGCAACCCCCGCACCGGCGAGGAAATCACCATCGAAGCCTCCAAGGCTGTGTCCTTCAAGGCCGGCAAGGCCCTCAAGGACCAGGTGAACGCCTGATTCAGTTTTGATTTAAGGAAGCCGTAAGGCTTCCTTTTTTTGTGGGTTTTATGCTCCTGATAAACAGAAATTTGACGGGGAAAAGGGTACGCTTCTCTTTTGCGTCAAAAGAGAAGCAGAAAACCTGCGTTTGTCGCCGTAAAAGCAGCTGAAGCAACGAGAAACTAAGTTGCAGTCCACCGCTTCCGGGCAGCCAGCTTCGCTGGCGTGCTGTGCTGCACGGCGCACAGCGAAAAACCGCTGGACAGACCAGAAAATGAATGCATTCATGCAGCGCTCAAGTTACAGGCGCAGATTGTTTGTTGATGTTTTCAAGCCGGTTCGCCCGGATGGGTCCAGGGTATGAAATACCCTGGCGCAGGATTATAAGGGCCGCGGAGGCCCTTATCGTTTTCCTTACCAATTTCTGTTTTCACATTGAGCCCCCTTTTGTTTTCCTTGACGCCCTCCCGCCTTTTCCACTATAATGATCCCATCCTTTTTACTGGGAGGCGCAGCCATGACGTTGCAGCAATTGCACTACGTGATCGAGATATCGGAAGCGGGATCGCTGAACAAGGCGGCGGAGCGCCTGTACGTGGCCCAGCCCTCCCTGACCAGCTCCATTCAGGAACTGGAAAAGGAGATCGGCATCACCATTTTCAACCGCACCAAGCGCGGGGTGTCGCTGACGGCGGAGGGCGCGGGCTTTTTGCCCTATGCCCGGCAGGTGTACGGCCAATACATGAACCTGATGGACGTATACGGCAAGCAGGGGGCTCGGCGGCAGCAGTTTGCCGTGTCCACCCAGCATTATTCCTTTGCGGTGAAAGCCTTTGTGGAGATGACCCGCAGCTTCGACGTGGGCGAATACGACTTTGCCATCCGCGAGACCCGCACCAAGGCGGTGCTGGAGGACGTGGCCTCCTCCCGCAGCGAGATCGGCATCCTGTACCTCAACGACTTCAACCGCCGCGCCCTGGAAAAGCTGATGAGCGCCTCGGGCCTGACCTTCACCCACCTGATCGACTGCGCCGCCTATGTGTACCTGTGGGGCCAGCATCCCCTGGCCAAGCGCCGCTCCATCGCCTTTGAGGACCTGACGCCCTATCCCTGCCTTTCCTTTGAGCAGGGGGACGACAGCAGCTTCTATCTGTCCGAGGAACTGCTGTCCACCAGCGAATATCCCCGCATCATCAAGTGCTGTGACCGGGCCACGGTGCTGAACCTCATGGTGGGCCTGAACGCATACACCCTGTGCAGCGGCATCATCTGCGAGGAGCTGAACATCGGCGATTACATCGCCGTGCCCTACGCCTCCGACGAGCATAACCCCGCCGGGGCCATGGAGATCGGCTATGTCACCCGCCGCAACAGCATCCTCAGCCCCGCGGGTACCCGCTACATCGAGGAAATGAAAAAATACCTGGCCGCCTGCGATCCCGTCAAGACCGGCACCCGGATGGCGGGGAAACAGAAGCCCAGCTCAGGCCATCGAAAAGCGGAAAAATAGCTGACAAAAAGCCTTCAACCGTTCGTGTTTTTCCGACGATTGAAGGCTTTTGTCTTTATGGTTGTGAATTCATGAATCAGCTGTTGGCGTAGCTCGCCCCCTGGGCGGCTTTCATTTTTTCCTCAAAGTGATCCTGCTTGTTGAACTCCGCGTGATTGATGATGTACTCCCGGCGGGGGTCCACCTTATCGCCCATGAGGATGGTGATGATCTCGTCCTCCCGGGCGGCGTCCTCCAGGGTGACGCGCATCAGGCGGCGGTTCTGCGGGTCCATGGTGGTTTCCCACAGTTGCTCGGGGTTCATTTCGCCCAGGCCCTTATAGCGCTGGATGGTGTAGTTCTTTTTGCCCTGGGTCAACCGGCGCAGGGCTTTGTCGTCGTAGGCGTATTCCTGGATACCGCCGGGGCGCTTGACCAGATACAGGGGCGGCATGCCGATGTACACGTGGCCCTGGGCGATGAGCTCGCGCATGTAGCGGTAAAAGAAGGTGAGCAGGATGGCGCGGATGTGGGCGCCGTCCTGGTCGGCGTCGCTCAAAATAATGACCTTGTGATATTTGAGGGCGCTGATGTCGAAATCCTCGTCGATGTTGGTGCCAAGCGCCGTGATCAGGCTGCGGAATTCCTCGTTTTGCAGCACCTGATCCAGCCGCTTTTTTTCGGCGTTCAGGGGCTTGCCGCGCAGGGGCAATATGGCCTGGAAATGCCGGTCCCGGCCCTGCTTGGCGCTGCCGCCTGCCGAATCGCCCTCCACGATGAACAGCTCGTTTTCCACCGCCTTGCGGCCCGTGCAGGCGCTCAGCTTGCCCACCAGCGGCGCGGCCTCCAGGCTGTTGCGCTGGCGCGCCACGTCCCGGGCCTTGCGGGCGGCCTCGCGGACTTTGGCGGACTTAATGGATTTTTCAATGATTTTTGAAGCCAGTTCGCCGTTTTTCAGGTTCTCCAGGAATTGGTACAATTGGTCGGTCACGATGGCCTCCACCGCGGGCTTCACCTCGCTGTTGCCCAGCTTGCCCTTGGTCTGGCCCTCAAACTGGGGGTTTTTGACCATCACGGTGACGATGGCCGTCAGGCCCTCCCGGAAGTCCTCCCCCGCCAGGTTGGCGTCCTTTTCCTTCAGCGCCCCGATCTTGCGGGCGTAATCGTTGAAGGCCTTGGTCATGGCGGTGCGGAAGCCCACCTCGTGGGTGCCGCCCTCGCTGGTGGGGATGTTGTTGACGTAGCTGAATACGCTTTCGGTGTAGCTGTCGGTGTACTGCATGGCCACGGCGCACAGGATGTCGTCCTTTTTGCCCTCCAGTATGATGGGCTCGCTGTGCAGCGGGGTCTTGTTCTGGTTGAGGTACTTGACATAATCCCCGATGCCGCCCGCGTAGCAGAATTCCATCTGCTTTTTATCGTCGTCCTTGGCGCGCTCATCCACAAAGGTGATCTTGAGCCCTTTGTTCAGATACGCCAGCTCCCGCAGGCGGCGGGATACGGTCTCGCTGTTGAACCGGCTGTCCTCGGTAAAGATGGTGTCGTCGGGCATGAAGCGCACCAGCGTGCCGCGCTTGCGGGTGTTGCCCAGCTTTTGCAGACCGCCCACGGGTTTGCCCGCGTGCCACTTCTTGTCCTTTTCGTCCCAGATCGTCTCAAAGCGCATCTGGTAATGGGCCCAATCCCGGAAGGAATCCACCGTCATCCATTTGGAAAGGGCGTTGACCACCGACGCGCCCACGCCGTGCAGGCCGCCGGAATAGGCGTAGTTCTCGTTGCCGAACTTGCCGCCCGCGTGCAGGCGGGTGTAGATCAGCTCGATGCCGCTGACGTGGAGCTGGGGATGCTCGTCCACGGGCACGCCGCGGCCATTGTCCCACACCGAGGCGCTGCCGTCCTTATGCAGGGTCACCAGGATCTCCGTGGCGAACCCCGCCAGGGCCTCGTCGATGCCGTTGTCCACGATCTCCCACAGCAAATGATGCAGGCCGCGCACGCTGGTGGTGCCAATGTACATGCCCGGACGCATGCGCACCGCGTCCAGCCCCTCCAGCACCTGCAGCTTGCCCGCGTTGTAGCTGCTCTCCTGACGTTTGATCTCCGACATCGTAAAGCCTCCTGTTTCCATAGGGTAACAATATATTATAGCATATGTTACGTGGAAATGTCAAAAATATGACGAGGAGGGAGCGCGCGCTTTTTTGTTTCAATCCGGCACAAACACCGTCACCTCCGTGCCGCCGCCGGGAGGAGAGACGATGCTCATATACCCGCCCAGCATGCTTTCCAGGCGCTCGTGGATGTTGTGCAGGGCCACGTGGGGCTGGTCATTGTCGGCGGCGGTGAAGCCGGGACCGTTGTCCGCCACGGTGATCAGGCTGCCCTGGGGCGTGGCCCGGGTGGAGATGGTGATGCGCAGGGGGTCCAGCTCCGGGTCCACGCCATGCTTCACCGCGTTTTCCACAATGGGCTGGAGGGTGAGGGGCGGGATATGGAACTGGGTGTGGGGGGTATCGAAGGTGACGAACAGCTTGCCCTCAAAGCGCACCTGCTCCACGGCCAGATAGGCCCGGGTATGCTCCAGTTCCTCGGTGAAGGGCACGGTGTCCTCCCGGGCGATGGCGGTAAAGTTCTGCCGCAGGTAGCTGGTAAAATCCAATATCACCTGCTGGGCCTTGTCCGCGTCTTGCTTGCACAGGTAGTAGATGCTCATCATCACGTTGTAGATGAAGTGCGGGCGCATTTGCAGCACCAGGATGCTGGCGCGCTGGCGGGCCAATTCCCGCTGCTGGCGCATCTGCTGCTCCGATTGGTCGCGCAGGATGAGCAGGAACATCCCGCCCGCGGCCAGGGCGGAGGCAAACACGATGAAGGGCAGACCGAAAAACAGCATCTGCACCACCATGCCCGCGGCGGGCAGCAGGATGTAGACCAAAAAGGCGTTGAACTGCCTGGCGGTCAGCCGCTGCTTTCTGCGCAGCAGGGCAATCAGGTTGACGGCCATGATCAGCACCGGCGGAACCAGCAGCACGGGATACCAGGGCCCGCGGTGATAGACGTTATCCGGCTCAAAGTAATAGATGAAGTCCGTAAACTGGGTGACAGACAGGAGAACAAAATAGACGGTCCACAATAGCAAAACGATATCCAGCAGCGGGTTTTTGCGCCAGCTTTCCTTGCCGCAATGCAGCAGGTAGAGGGTCAGCATGGGCATGAGCAGGGAGGAAAACAGCGATTCCACATACAGGAATACCTGCGCCGCCACCCGGTGGCCGGGCACGTTGTACAGGGATTCAAATATCAAGGACGCGGCCGCGCACAGGGTCATGACGGAGAAAAATCGGATGAAAAAGCGGCGGCTCCAGGGCTCGATGGTGTGATCGATGAAGGCGAAATACAATTCGATCAGGGCCAGCATCAGGCCGGCGGCGCACATGCCGACGCTGACGATCGAAATCAGCTCATACATTATTCCAACCCCCTCACCGGATAGCGCAGCAGGGACAATTGCTTTTTGATCTTTTCCGCCAGCAGGGGCTTGAGTATAAAGCCGCTGGCTCCCGTGGACCAGGCGTCAAAGGAGTAATCCATGTAGGCGGTCAGGAACACCACGTTGCACCGCGGGTGGATGGCCAGCAGCTCCCGGCAGAGCTTAAGGCCGCTGACCTTGCCCATCTCGATGTCCAAAAAGGCCAGGTCCACCCGGTTCTCCTGGGCGAAGCGCAGGGCGTCCGATGGCCGCAGGAAGCCCTGCACCTCCGCCCCGGGCAGGGTTTGCTCCAGGATGGGCAGGCCGCCCGTCAGCACGATGCGCTCGTCGTCCACCAGGATGACCCGGGGCTTTTCATCGCCCTTGTCCGCGGCGGCGCTGAGCAGCAGGCTCACGTCCACGTCCAGGGCTGCCGCGATGCGGGAGAGCAGCATGGCATCGGGCACCCGGCGTCCGCTTTCCCAGTGGGCCACGCTGGAGCGATCCACATATAACTGGCTGGCAAGCTGCTGCTGGGTCAGGCCTTTTTCCGTCCGCAGACGGCGCAGAGTTTCGGCAAGTGACTGGCTCATGGCGTTTTCCCTCCCAAACTGGATTCATTATAAAAGAAAAAGCCGCAAATCACAAGCGCCACAGGCCCCAAGGGGCCAAACAGAATGTGACGTTCTGTCACCACCCCTTGAAAAAGTCGGGGATTATTCATACAATTTAGTGTAGAAAAATAGTGCGGGGGGGGGTATTGCCTGTGGAACAAAAGATCAGAATTCAGGTGCTGGGCTTTTTTGCCATCACGGTGGACGATACGCCTGTGGAGCACCTGGTGGCGCGCAGCCGCCGGGGTATCGATCTGCTGGTGCGGCTGATTTTGCAGCAGGGCCGACCCATCTCCAACCAGCAGCTGATCGGCGAGCTGTGGGGCACGGACCTCGCCCGCAGCCATGAAAGCGCCCTCAAAACCCGCGTCTGCCGCCTGCGCGACCTGCTGGAAAGCGTGGCCCCGGGGCTGGAGGAGTGCGTCCAGGCCGAGCACCGGGCCTATCGCTATCAACCCCTGCCCAACGTGACGGTGGACGTGCTGGATATGCTGGACATCCTGCAAAAAATGCAGGGCGAGCTGACGACGGAAGAGCGGCTGGACTGCTGCCGCCGGATCATGGACCTCTACCAAGGCGAGCCTTATCTGCCCGTGGGCACCGTGGGCGACGTGATCCACGCCAGCTATCTGCGCAAAAGCTACCTGCAAACGGCCCACACTTACGTGGACCTGCTGCGGGAGCGCGGGGACGACGGGGCGCTGATCGCCGCCTGCCGCCAGGCCCTGCGCCAGGATCCCCTGGAGGAGCACCTGCGCGCCGAGCTGATGCGCGCCCTGGCCCGCCAGGGCCGGCCCGACGAAGCCGCCCAGGAATATGCCCAGGCCGTGCGCTTCGCCCGCCAGATGCTGGACAGCGAGCCCGGGGAGGAATTGCAGGCCTGCCGCCGGGAAATCGCCGGGAGAGCCAAATAAGGCGGAACTTTATTTGATATCGAACAGAAAAACAGAAGGTTATCAATGCGTTCATCGGTAACTTTCTGTTTATTCATGCATTTTCTTATTCATACTATTCCCTGATTAAAACAAGATACTAAAAACAGAAATTGGCAGGGGAGACGTTCGAGGCCTCCGCGGCCTCGAGCTCTGCGCCAGGGCCCGCTTGGGCCCTGGACCCATTCTGGCGAACCGGCTTG
>CACZLE010000095.1 GCA_902781945.1 uncultured Eubacteriales bacterium
TGCTTTTTCAACCTCCCGCCTCTTTGAGGCTTGTTTGCTTTGCCTTCCTTTGGATTGGTGCGCCTATGCTGTCTGCAAACTTTGTTTTCACACTAATTCCTCCTTATCCGTTGGCTTGTCCAAAGAACTCCACGGTTCCATCGATATACACATTCACGCTCTGGCCCGGGCCCTCAATGCCGTCTTCATTATAGAAGAAGTTGACGGCGTAATAGGGCTTTCCGTCGTTGGTGATAAAGTAGGCAAAGCAGTACAGCTTGTCCGCCTCCTCCCGGGGCACGGCCAGGTAATCGCAGTAGGCGTCCCGGGCGATGTCGCAGGCCTCCTCAAAGGTCATGTCCTCCGGGCCGGGCACGCCATAGTCGTCCGGGAAGAACTCCGCCTGCTGCTCGAACGTCCAGGTGATCAGGGGGCCGCGCTCGGCCTCCAGCTGCTCCCACAATTTTCTTTTTTCCTCGTTCCGGGCGGTTTGCCGGGCAAAGCCCGCCGCCAATTCCGCGTCCGTGGGGCGCTGATAGATCACCTGGGCCTGATAATGGGCAGGGTCGCTGTCCTGCACCAGCACGGTGAACCAGTTTTCCAAATACTGGTTGCGGTAGTGGATACGCCAGTACAGCACGTCGTCAATGGGATAGAAGTACCCGTAAAAGGTGTAGGGCGTCAGCGAAGAAATATCGGTGTCGGTGCCCGCGTAGGCCTTTTCCAGTTCGATCTGCGCCAGCGCCACGGCCCGGGCGGCCTCGTCCGGCCCGCGATGGGGCACGGTGCTGACAAACTCGCCGTCCTCGATCTCGCCGATTTGCAGCAGCAGACCGCTGAACCAGGCCTTATCCGTCAGGCTCCAATCGTCATAGAAGCCCTTGAGCTGCGTCAGCAGATTGTAGCCGCCGTCGGTCACTTCGCCCTGAAACTGCACCCGCAGCCAGTCCGTCAGCGTCCGATCCCGCTGGCGCTCGTTCATGTTCGTCAGGTCGGGCAGATCCTCCATATTGTACCCGATCTCCCGCAGGCCGTCCGCCACCTGCTGCTTTTGCTCCAATGTCCAGGTGGCCACGGGGCTTTCCTTTTCCATGCGGTAGATCCATTCCAGCAGGGCGTTCCAGTTGCTGACGGCCAGGGCCACGGCGGTGAGCAGCAGCACCAGCGCCGTCACCAGCACGGCCATCCCCCGGCGTGTCAGGCCAAAGACGCGGCGGCGAAGATTGGCAATTTTTGCCTGCAAGTCCTCCCAAATCGCGTCGCCGGAGGGGATCGGGCTATCGTCCAGGGCCAAAACGGTTTCCCGCAGCAGGGCGACGTCCATATTCCGGCCCCGGCGGAACACCTGATCCCGGAAGGCGGCGTACAGCTCCGCCGGGGTGTAGCTGTCGTTCATGCGCTCCTCCAGGGGACGGAGCTTCAATGCTTTTTTCATGGCCGCCTCCTTATCGCAGGGTCCGCAGCAGCACCGCTGCCGCGCAGGCAAACAGCTCCCGGTGGGCCAGGATCTTCTTTTTGATCCGCGACACCCGCATGCGCAGGGCCGCTTCGCTGACGCCGTATTCCGGAGCCAGGGCGGCGGCGGTCTCGCCGTATACGCAGAAGCGCAGGAACAAGTCCGCGTCCCTGTCGCCCAGCAGTTTTTGCAGCAGCTCGATCTGCTCCCGGCTGCGGGCGTAATCGTCCGGGGACAGCCGGGCGCTGTCCGGGATCACAGCCTCCGCCGTTTCCAGGCAGAGCGCCATGCGCCGTCCCTCCCGGCGGCAGGCGTTACGGATGCAGTTGCGAAAGCATTCCACCAGCCAGCCGTCGGGATTGGGGTGCC
Source organism: uncultured Eubacteriales bacterium (assembly GCA_902781945.1). Lineage (GTDB taxonomy): Bacteria > Bacillota > Clostridia > Christensenellales > Aristaeellaceae > SFMI01. The sequence continues at coordinate 1,805 of CACZLE010000095.1, forward strand.
GCCGCACCGCCGCGCGCTTTTGCCAGGCCCGCAAGAAGGCCTCCTGAATTTGATCCTCGATCAGACTTTCACGCCCGCAAAATACCCGGCCCACCCGGTAGAGCAGCGGATAATCCCGCTCAAACAGGTCGGCCAACCAGGCTTCGTCGGTCATAGGGTCATCCCTCCAACAGTTTTTTCACTCTTCTATGTCATAAGACGAATGAAACGTAACGCCTGTTTCCATTATTTTCAAAAATTTTTTGCATTGTGTCGGATGAATCAACAAACGGGGATTTTGTGGCGCGAAAAAGATCCTTCGACTCCGCTTGCGCTTCGCTCAGGATCTCTTTTTTTCTGCTAATTGCCGCTGACAAATTCCAACGTGATCACCCAATAAACCGATCTTCCCGGCTCAGCTTCTTCACCGCGTACAGCGCGGCGGCGAACAGGGCCAGGATGAAGCCTACAAATCCCCAGGACAGGGCGCTGTGCTCCAGGGTGGCGATCAGGTCGTAGGCCCCGTGGAGCAGGGTGGGCAGCAGCACGGCCAGGGTGCGGCAGCGGCGGCTTTTTTCGGGATACCCGTAGTTTTCATAGCGTTTGGCCAGGCCGTACCAAGCGCCCATGAACACGCCAAAGCAGGCGTGGCCGGGCACGGCGGTGACGGCCCGCACCAGGGCGGTGCTGAAACCGTACATCACCACGTAATCGATGTTCTCCCACAGGGCGAACCCCAGGGACACGAACACCGCGTACACCACGCCGTCAAACTGGCAGTTGAAGGCGGGGGAAAGCCAGGTGCGGCGCTTGAGCAGCAGGTACTTGAAGCCCTCCTCGGACAGCCCCACCACGAGGAAATTGAAGATCACCTGATAGATCAGAGTATTGGGAGAGAGGAGGCCGCCCAATAATTTGGTGCCCAGCCGCTCGGTGAACACCGCCAGGGAGGTGGAGATGATCCCCTGCGCCAGCAGCGACAGCAGCAGTGGCCAGGGCTCCTTTTCCATGCGGTCCTCCCGGTAAACGAAGACCATCAGGGCAATGGCGGGCAGCACCGCCGCCGCGATGAGGATGGGATTATAATAGAAAAACATTGCTCAAATCTCCCTTTCCAGCTGGTGCAGGTAGACCCGCCAGCGGGTGCGATGGCTTGCCACAAACTCCGGCGACGCCATAAAGCCCACCAGTTCCCGAGGCGACAGCCACCGATAGCCGATGGTCTCGCCCTCCTGCAAGCATACCGCGTCCTTGGGACCTTTATACGTGCCCGCGTAGCCGATATAGATGCCCTGGTTTTCGGGCTTTACCGTAAAGAAAATGTTGACCAGCGGATCGGCGGTCAGCCCCGTTTCTTCCTTTAATTCCCGGCGCGCGCCCTCCAGCCAGCTTTCGCCCAGCAGCACGCTGCCGCCCGCGCCCATCTCCCAGCAGCCGGGATAATTGGGTTTCGACCAATCCCGCTGGGTGATCAGGATGCTGCCGTCGGCATGCCGCACGGCGATTTCCGCCACCGCGTGATACAGCCCCGCGGGGATCTTTTCGCCCCGCGCCAGCACGCCGCCGGTCCTGCGGCCCTGGGCGTCATAGGCGTCCCATAATTCCATGGTTTCCTCCAATCAAAACGCCCATCCCAGCATGGGGTGGGCGCGGTTCATGCGTATCGGTTCAGGCCTTGGCAGGCACGGCGATGATGTAGCCTTCCTGGGTCTTGGGGCCCTCGGGCATATCGCCCAGGGCGGCGTTCATGGACACGATGGCCACCTCCAGCATGCTTTCGTCGGGCTCGGCGGTGGTCAGCAGCTGCAGGGCCATGCCGGGCTTGCGCAGGGTGGAGCACACCTTGCCGTCGTTGTGGGCCAGGCCCTTGAGCACCTCGTAGCTGATGCCCGCCACGCAGGGCAGCAGCAGCACGCGGCTCAGCACGCGCACCAGGTAATGCGCGCCCAGGTCATAGCCGGTCAATTGCAGGATCACCACGTCCACGATGGAATAGAACACGATGGACAGGATAAAGGTGATCAGCAGGAAGCTGGTGCCGCAGCGGGGATGCAGGCGGCTGAAGGTCTTGGCGTTTGCGGGCGTCAGGGGGATGCCCGCTTCGTGGTTGTACACCGTCTTGTGCTCGGCTCCGTGATAGCGGAACACCCGCATCATATCCGGCACCCGACGCACCAGCAGCATATAGCCGATCAGCAGCGCCGTGCGCACCAGGCCGCTCACCAGGTTTTTGACCAGCAGCATGCCGCCGGTGGCGCTGGCGGGGAAAGCCTTGATGATGAGGTTGGGCAGGAATACAAACAGCCCCAGGCTCAGGGCCACGGCCAGCACGATGGCCACGCCCATCACCACCTTGTCCACGCCCTTGCCCAGCTTTTCCGCCAGCCAGAGCTCAAACTTGGTGGGCTCCTCCTCGGTCTCGCCGCTCATTTTGGCGCTTTCCTCCAGGGTCTTCATGCCCGTGCCCAGCATGGTGATCATGCTCACCGCGCCGCGGATGAAGGGCAGACCCATCCACTTGTGCTTTTTCGCGGGGGAAATATAGGGGTCCCGCTTCACCACGATGCTGCCGTCGGGGCGGCGCACCGCCAGGGCCACGTATTCGGGAGAGCGCATCATCACGCCTTCCAGCACCGCCTGGCCGCCGATATCCACTCTCTTTGCTTTATCTGCCATACAAATTGAAATTCCTTTCCGGTAAGATGCCTCTTACCGTTTTCTATTATACACGTATTCATGCAGGCTGGCAAATGAAAATTCCATGAGAAATTTCCAATATAAACCAAATGGAGGGCTTTCGCCCTCCAGATGATGGTTTACTTGTTCATCAGATCGCCGTAGCGCTTCTTGAACTTATCCACACGGCCGCCGGTGTCCACCAGCTTCTGCTTGCCGGTGTAGAACGGGTGGCACTTGGAGCAGATTTCAACCTTCAGCTCCTTCTTGGTAGAGCCGGTCGTGAAGGTCTCGCCGCACACGCAGCGCACGATCGCCTCGCCGTACTTGGGATGGATGCCTTCCTTCATTGTTTTCACCTCTTCTGCGCATGCTTGATCGGATTCATGGCGCGCAACCATGAGCCGCAAACAGAAGTATAACACAGGGGCGGGGATTTGGCAAGGGCTTTTTGCAAAAAGTATAGGGGATTGGAGGAAAGCGCGTATCCTAATACATATAATGAAACAATCCAGCGTTGAAGGAAGCAAACGCCCCGCACCCATTTGTCTCCCCCGCATATCGTGAAAGTGTGAATCGGCCCCGATTCCGACAAAGCGGCCCTGGCCGCATCTAAAAGGAGGCATACCGTATGTCTTTCTATTCTTATAAGAACGCGGATCCTGTCAACAGCCCCGGCGAAATCAGCGGCAGCGCGCTGGACGGACTGAACGAGAAGGTCTGTATCCAGGTGCAGCGGGTGTACGACAGCTGCCTGCAGCAGGAGCAGCTGGATAACCGGGAGATCACCATTACCAGCTACGCCCAGGTGGTCAACAACTGCGCCTGCGGCGATACCACCGTGCCGCCCACCGCGCCCGTGCCGCCCATCAACTTTGAAAGCTGCCGTTCCAGCGCCGCGGACGTGGACGTATCCAACCTGACGGTGGAGCGCCTGGCGGACCGGCCCTGCTTTGCCCGGGTGCGCGGCTATATCGATATTCCCATCGATATCCTGTTCACCGATTCCCGCTGCGTGGAATACATCGGCAAGGGCACCGTGCGGGTCAATAAGGACGTGCTGCTCTCCGTGCCCGACGACTCCATCGTGCCCTACAGCCTGGAGGGCATGGCCAGCGCCATCTGCGTCTCCGGCAGCTACCTGGGGGATAACACCTTCCGTATGACCATCTGCGTGTCCATCATCCTCAAAGTGCTGGCCCGGGTGGAGATCCTGATCCCCACCTATGGCTTCTGTTCCATTCCGCCCTGCGAGGAATTTGCCGACAACGTGTGCGACGAGTTCTTCTCCCTGCCCTTGTTCCCGCCCCTCAACCTGTGCGAGGCTGGCACGGTTTCGCCGGATACCTCCAACAACTGCGGGTGCAACCGCTGTAATCGCTGCAACACCTGCAATACCTGCGGCAGGTAAAAAACAGGTCGCCGAAGGGGAATATTGCCCCTTCGGCGGCTTTTGTGAGAAAAAAGTGCGAAATAAGGGATTTCCAATTTTCGGGAAAGAGACGGTATATTGTGACGAAAATTGGCAAGAACCCCAATATCCTGCCAAAAACCCGAACAATCCTAAAAACCCCTCAAAAACCGTTCGTAAGCGTCAAAAAGATTGAAAAAAAGTGAAAAAAACTTCAAAAAAGGGGTTGACAAAAGGGGAGGAGCTGTGGTATATTAATTGAGCGCTCAGGAGAGCGGGCGGAAATGGGAGCGAAAGCGACCAGAAGCGCCAACTAACCGGAGCCGCGAGGGGACCTTGAAAACGATACAGGAAAATGGAAGCGAAAAACGACGGTTAATTCTGAAATGAGTTTTGACTTGGATCGCGGTATCATCCGAAAGGGTGAGACACCAGATAAACCAAGTTAAGGATTAAACACAAGAGTTTGATCC
>CACZLE010000096.1 GCA_902781945.1 uncultured Eubacteriales bacterium
ATGAGTTTACTCATTTTCTCCGGCCTGACGCCGGTTTTCGCTGTGCGCCGTGCAGCACAGCGCGCCAGCGAAGCTGGCTGCCCGGAAGCGGTGGACTGCAACTTAGTTTCTCGTTGCGTCAGCTGCTTTTACGGCGACAAACGCAGGTTTTCTGCTTCTCTTTTGACTCAAAAGAGAAGCGTACCCCTTTCCCGTCAAATTTCTGTTTTTCGGCCAGGCTGCCAGCGCAGTTTTTAGTACTGCCGCAGATCCGTCAGGGGGATGAAGGCGATGACGTTGTTATACTTGATGGCGGCGTAGCCGTCCACGGTGTAGAGCACCTGCACCATGGTACCGGCGTTGTAGGTGTCGATCTTGCCGTACTGGGTGGAGGCGTAGCCGTACACCTTGGTCTTGTCGTTGGCCACATAATAGGTGGAATAGGGGCCGTTGACCACGGCCTTGAGGTCCTCCTCCACCCAGTAGTCGGCGCTCATGGGCAGGAAGCACACGGCCTCGCGGAAGGACACGATGTAGTAATTGCCGGTCTCGGCGATGAGGGTGAAGCGCTCATAGTTGCTCACGGTGCCCACGCGCTTGTTGGTGTTGTAGGGCGCGGCATAGGCGTACACGCCGCTGTTGCTGCGCAGCACCAGGTGGGTGGGGTTCTCCACGATGTAGTTCAGCATGATCCAGCCCTGGTCCACGGAGCCGTTGGCGTTGGGCACGGCCACCTGCACCCAGTCGCCCTGCTTTTGCAGGATGTCGAACTGCTCGCCGTTCTTCACCTTGCGGCTGGAGCTGGCGCTGCTGCTGGGCTGGCTGAACAGGCTCACCTGACGGCTGATGACCTCGCCGGTCCAATCGCTGAAGTTATAGCTGATGCCGTCCGCCAGGGCGGAGGCGCACAGCGTCAGGGCGGTTGCCAGGATCAGGAAAACGGCAACGATCTTTTTCATTGAAAATTCCTCCTCGTGAATCTCTTTACACCATTATAACGCAGGAAACAAAGTTTTCCATCCCTTTCTGAAAAATATTTTTGCATGGCAGGGCAAATTGGGGCATATATCCAATCAGCAAGCAAAGGGAGGGATTGACATATGAACAAAACGGTCTCGCGCAGGGCGCAGACGGGCTGGCTGCCCATCGCCCGGGGCGTGCTGCTGGGGGTGGCGCTGACGGCGGCATTGGTGGCGGTGTTCGCCCTGCTGATATCGCTCTTTCCCCTGTCCGACGGGGTGATCCGCGCCGTCAATCAGCTGATCAAGCTGGCCGCCATCGTGGTGGGCGTGCGCTCCGCCGTGGGCAGCGGCAGCAAAAACGCCGTGCTCCGGGGCGCGGCGGTGGGCCTGCTGTACATGGCGGCGGGGGTGCTGGTGTACGCCCTGGCCACGGGACAGCCGGTGAACGCCCTCTCCTATCTGGCCGACCTGGCCATGGGCGTGGCGGCTGGCGGACTGACGGGGATGGTGCGGAGCAGATGATCTAACTTGCGATAAGCTGTTATGGTTTCTTAACTTCTTCATATTTTCGATTTTCTCAAATGGCGGCGATGCAGCGAATTGCCGCCGTTTTTTGCTGTTTTTCGTCAAAATATTTCGGCTTCTAAAAATAGTGTTACAAAATTCTGAAAAATACTAAATAGCGTTGAAAATGTATATATTGAATGTTACAATATACTATAATTTGTGGAAAGTGAGGCGGCTAAGTATGCGCTATTTGGCTTTTTTTGCGTTGCTGTGCGTGTTCGCGGCCGCCTTCATTCTGCTGGGAGTCTATTATCGGGAGAGGCAAAAGGAGCTGTACCGCATGGAAGCCCTGCGGAACAGCCGGCTGTATAAGGACATTTATCCCCTGATCCAGCGCGGCGCGGGCCGGGACCTGGACCAGGTGCGGGTGGAGCGGGACCGTATCACCCTTACCCTGGTGTATCCGCCGGGCACCCTGGGGGTGTTTGAGCTGCGCCAGGCCGGGCATTATCAGATGAGCCGCGTGCGCACCCGGGTGATGGCGGAGGTCATCGCGGAGGACATCGCCATCCTGCAGGATCGGGGCAAATACACCCTGACCCGCTACCGGATCATCCGGCCCAACGGCGCCGTGGATTACAGCTACCTGTACACCATCCGCACCCGCTATAAAGACGCCATCCTGTCGGCGCATCGCCGCATTGAGGAGAGGATCAGGATCTGACGTATGGACAAACAGAATAAAGCCGCCCTCTACGCTTTAGCGGGCGGCATCATTTGGAGTTTCTCGGGCCTGTTTTCACGCATGGTGTCCTGGAACTCCTTTACATTGGTGGCCCTGCGGGCCCTGGTGGCTGCGGTCATCCTGGGGCTTTCCCGGGGCAGCTTTCGCATTCGTCCCAATAAAGGCCTGTGGCTTTGCGGCCTGGGCATCAGCATGACCTCGCTTCTGTATATGACGGCCCTGCATTTTACCAGCACGGCCAACGCGGTGGTGCTGCAATACACGGCCTCGGTGTTCGTGATCCTCTATCTCTTCCTGGTCAAGCGTCAAAAGCCCCTGAAGAGCGAGGTGATCGCCACTTTTTTTGTCATACTGGGCGTGTGCCTGTGCTTTTCCGGAGGCCTCAGCGGCGGCACGCTGCTGGGCAACCTGCTGGGCCTGCTCAGCGGCATGACCTATGCCGTGGTGTTCCTCACCACACGCTACGCGGGCAACGATCCCGTGGACAGCGTGTATTTCGGCACACTGCTCAGCTGCCTGATGGCAGTGGCCGTGCCCTTTGATCCGGGGTTTGCCGTCACGCTGCGGGATCTGTCCATCATGCTGGGCCTGGGATGCAGCCTGGGCCTGGGCTATCTGTTTTTCTCCCTGGGCATGCGCTACGGCCTGTCGCCGGTGCGCTCCTGCATCATCAGCAACGCCGAGCCCGTGCTGAACCCCATCTGGGTGTTCCTGATCCTGGGAGAGCACCCCGGCGTCATGAACGTCGTGGGCGCGGCGGTGGTGCTGGCGGCCATTACGGTGCAAAGCGTGTATGAGGCCCGCAGGGCAAAAAACCGGGGCTGAGCCTATTTCCTGACTAAAGACAGAATTTTGCATGTGGAGAACGAACGGGGGCCTTCTCTTTCGGGCATCGAAAGAGAACGCCCCGTCGTTACCTTTTTCTTGTTACATATCGTTTGTGCATGTATGCAACCAGAACTCAGTATGAAAGGATATATAATGGAAACAATCAAAAAAACCGCCCATCGGGCGGGACTGTACCTGGCGGCGCTGGGAAAATGGAGCTTCCTGGCGGCGCTCATCGGCGGGCTGTGCGGGGTGATCGGCACAGCCTTTCATGTGAGCGTGGACGTGGTGACGGAATTCCGCCTGACCCATCCCTGGGTGCTGTGGGCGCTGCCGGTGCTGGGGCTGGCCATCGTGGGTCTGTATAAGCTCCTGCGCGTGGAGGGCAAGGGCACGAACCACGTGCTTTTGTCCGTTCAGAATGGCGAGCCCCTGCCTTTGGCCCTGACCCCGGCCATTTTCCTGTCCACGGTGCTCACCCACCTGGGCGGCGGCTCCGTGGGCCGGGAGGGCGCGGCCCTGCAGATGGGAGGCAGCCTGGGTTATACCGCGGGCAAGTGGCTGCGCCTGTCGGAGGAGGAGCGGCGGGTGGCCGTGCTGATGGGCATGGCGGCCTTCTTTACCGCCCTGTTCGGTACGCCGCTGGCGGCCACGATATTCGCCATCGGCGTGGTGAGCCTGGGCGTTTTCTGCCACGCGGCCCTGCTGCCCTGCCTGCTGGCTGCGCTGGCGGCCATGGGCGTCAGCGGCCTGCTGGGGGTGGCCCCCACCCGTTTTCAGGTGGCCGCGCCCGCCCTGGACGCCATCATGCTGCTGCGGGTGGCCGGACTGGCGGCGCTGTGCGCGCTGGTATCCATGCTGTTCTGCTTTGGCGTGCACCAGGCGGAGCATCTGCTGGGCAAGGGCGTTAAAAATCCCTGGCTGCGGGTGGTCCTGGGCGGCGGGGCGCTGATCGCGCTGACGCTGCTGATGGGCAATATGGATTATAACGGCGCGGGCATGGGCGTCATCGCCGCCGCCATCGAGCAGGGCCGGGCGGCGCCCTGGGCCTTTGCCCTCAAAATCATTTTCACCGCCCTCTCCCTGGGCGCGGGCTTCAAGGGCGGCGAGGTGGTGCCCTCCTTCTTCGTGGGGGCGACCTTCGGCTGCGTGGCAGGGCCGCTGTTGGGCATTCCCGCGGGCTTTGCCGCCGCCGTCGGCCTGGCCGCCGTGTTCTGCGGCGCCACCAACAGCCCCGTGGCCTCCCTGCTGCTGGCGGTGGAGATGTTCGGCGGCGACGGCCTGATCTATTACGCCCTGGCCTGCGCCCTGAGCAACCTGCTGAGCGGCTACGCCGGCCTGTATTCCGCCCAGCGGGTGCGCTATGACAAGCTGCGCATGCGGCGGATTGACGCGCACACCAACGGGTATGCGGAGAAATAATATTATCCCCTGATTAAAACAAGACATTGAAAAACAGAAATTTGACGGGGAAGGGGTACGCTTCTCTTTTGCGTCAAAAGAGAAGCAGAAAACCTGCGTTTGTCGCCGTAAAAGCAACTGACGCAACGACGCTGGACAGGCCAGAAAATGAATGAATTCATTTTCTGGCTGGCCATCGGTTTTTCTTATGCCCGGAAGCTCTCTTTGCAGCACTCAAGCTACGGGCGCAGATTGTTTGTTGTTGTTTTCAAGCTGGTTCGCCCGCTGGGATGCAAGGGATGAAATCCCTTGCCGCAGGTTTTAGGGCCGCGGAGGCCCTAACGTTCTCCTTACCAATTTCTGTTTCTTGTGTAGCATTTAAATCAGAGATCAGTATAAACCTTATATAATGGCAAAAAAGAAAGTTACCGATGGATTCACCGGTAACTTTCTGTTATATCAGGAGCAGCGCCTTATTTCAGCATGCCTTCCAGCCAGCAGTCGGGGGCCTTCATGCCCATGGCCTGCAGCACGGTGGGGGCCACGTTGGCCAGGCCGAACTTGCCGTCCTTGAGGGCCAGGGTTTCATCGCAGACGATGAAGGGCACGGGGTTCAGGCTGTGGGCGGTCTTGGGCTGCAGGGAGCCGTCCTTGGCCTTTTGCAGCATTTCGTCGCTGTTGCCGTGGTCGGCGGTGACCATCAGCAGGCAATTGTGGGCCTTGCAGCAATCCCACACGCGTTTCAGCTCCAGGTCCACGCTCTCCACGCCGATGCGGGTGGCGTCCATGTTGCCGGTGTGGCCCACCATGTCGCCGTTGGGGTAGTTGCAGCGGATGAAGCCGTACTTGCCGCTCTCGATGGCTTCGATCATCTTGTCGGTGATCTCGGCGGCCTTCATCCAGGGCGCTTCGTCAAAGGAGCGCACGTCGGAGGGCACCTCTTCAAAGGTCTCCAGCTCCTCGCTGAACTTTTCGCTGCGGTTGCCGTTCCAGAAATAGGTCACGTGGCCGTATTTCTGGGTTTCGCTGATGGCGTACTGGGGAATGCCCGCGGCCACCAGGACTTCGCTCAGGGTATTGTGAATGGAGGGCGGGTCCACCAGGAAGCGCTTGGGGAGCTTGAGGTCGCCGTCGTATTGCAGCATGCCGGCGTAGAGCACGTCGGGCTTGGGGCCGCGATCAAAGGCGTCGAAATCATCGTAGTCGAAGGCCATGGAGAGCTCCAGGGCGCGGTCACCGCGGAAGTTGAACAGCACCACGCTGTCGCCGTCCACGATGGGGCCCACGGGCTTGCCGTTCTCCGCGATGACGAAGGCGGGCAGATCCTGGTCGATGGCGCCGGTCTCCTCGCGGTAGACTTCCACGGCCTGGCGGGCGCTGTCAAACATGCGGCCTTCGCCCTTCACGTGGGTCTTCCAGCCCAGGGCCACCATGGGCCAGTTGGCCTGATAGCGGTCCATGGTCACCTTCATGCGTCCGCCGCCGCTGGCGATGCGGGCGTCGAAGGAGGCGTCGTTCAGGCCCTTCATGAAGTCCTCAATGTCATCCACATATTGCAGGGCGCTGGTGGCGGGCACGTCGCGGCCATCCAGCAGGGCGTGGATGCGCACGGCCTTGACGCCCTGTTCCTTGGCGTTCCGGATCAAAGCCTTCAGATGGCTGATGTTGGAGTGCACGTTGCCGTCGCTCAGCAGGCCGATGAAGTGCATCGTGCTGCCCTTCTTGACGCAGTTGCCGGTCAGCTCTTTCCAGGTGGCGGATTCAAACAGCTTGCCGCTCTCGATGGATTCGTTCACCAGCTTGGCGCCCTGGGCGTAGATCTGGCCGCAGCCCAGGGCGTTGTGGCCCACTTCGCTGTTGCCCATGTCGTCGTCGCTGGGCAGGCCCACGGCGGTGCCGTGCGCCTGGATGGTGGTGTTGGGGAAAATGCGCATCATCTCGTCCAGGGTGGGAGTGTGCGCGTGCAGCACCATGTTGCCGCCGCCCAGGTCCTTGTCGGTCTTGCCCACGCCGTCCATGACGACCAGCACAACAGGTCTTTTATCCATATCAGGTCAACCCTTTCTTTGTACAGTAGGTGTTTTCGCACCGAATCATTATAGCATTCTTTGGTTTTTTCTGTCAATCGGAAAGGAGGAGAGCGGAAAATTTGAAAAACAGAAATTGGCAGGGGGAACGTTCGCTCTCCCCTTGCCAATTTCTGTTTGTGTATGTTTTCAATGATTACTTCGCCGCGGCCATCGCCTGGGTGAGCAGCGCCATGGCGGTCATGAGGTCCGAGGCGGAGGGATTGCCAGCGGTCAGATTGCTCAGGTTGTTGATGGCGTTTTGCAGGGAGGCGTAGGCATAATGATCGTAGGGCAGGGCGGCCAATTGCGCCCGGGCGGAATTCAGCAGGGCGTTGGCGTCGGGCAGCAGCTGATCGCGCACCACGGGATCGGTGATCACGACCTGGCTGCCGGCGTCGGCGGAATACGTGTGACGGGTGCAAAGGAAGTTGCTCAGCAGGGTCTCAGTGCTGTCCACGCCCGGGCGCATGGTGGAAAAGCGCCCCAGATACTGGACCAGCACGTCCTCATAGCGGGTGCCGATGAAGCGATACAGGGGATGGCCGGAGGGCAGGGTGATGACGCCCGCGGTCTGGGTGTTGGTGCAGGCGGCGGAGGCCAGCATGCCCGTTTCCGCGCACAGCCGCATGTCGGCGTGCATCTGGCAAGCGGTGGTGGGCACGTTGTCCCGGGGCCAGTAATCGGTGACCACACCGTAGCCATTGATATCGTGGCGGCAGGCGTCGGTGGCCAGCTGCCCGCTGACCGCGCAGGTGGTGACCCGCACCAGGCCGTAATCCTCCGCCGAGCCCTCCATGATATCGCGGTTGGCCAGGTTTTTGTCCTTATGGATGCGGCTCATGAAGGTCTGCCACAGCGCGGCGGCGCTGTTGCCGCCGGTGGTTTTGCTGGACAGGGCCTTGTAGTTATCGTGGCCGATCCACACCGTGCCCACATACCAGCCCGTCATGCCGGCGAAGAACACGCCCTTCTGGTCGCTGTTGGTGCCGGTCTTGCCCGCCACGGTCTGGCCGCTGATCTTGGCCTTGGTGGCGGTGCCGCTCTTGACGGCGTCCTTCATCATGTCCACCACCAGCCAGGCGGTGGAGGGGCTGAAGGCCTGGTAGCGGGTCTGGCCCGCGTGGGCGTCGTAGATCACCTTGTTGTTGCTGTCCGCGATGCCCAGGAAGGTGATGGGCTTCTGATACAGGCCGCTGTTGCCCAGGGCGCTGAAGGCCGCCGCCATTTCGATGGGGCTGACGCCGCTGGAGCCCAGGGCCAGGCCGAAGGGCGTTTGGTTGATGTGCTTTTCGCTGACGCCCAGCAGGCGCAGGAAGTTGGCGCTGTTCTCCACGCCCACATAGTTCATCAGGGCGTAGGCCGCGGCGGTGTTGTCGCTGCGCATCAGGGCGGTGCGCAGGGTCTCGGGGCCCCGATAGCTGCTGCCGCCGTAGTTCTGGGGCCAGGTCTCCTGGAGGTTGTTGTCCAGATAGCCGGTGATGGGCAGGGGCATGTTGTACACCACGGCGCTGCCGCCCAGGCCGCTGAGCTCGATGGCCGGGGCGTAGACGGCGATGGGCTTGATGGCCGAGCCCACGGGCATGTTCATGTCGCTGGCGCGGTTCAGGGTCTTTCTGCGGGTGGGGGCCGTGCGGCTGCCCACGATGGCCTTGATCTCGCCCGTGCGGTAATCCATCACCACCGCCGCGGCCTGGGGCTGCACGATCTCGTCATAGGTGCCGTCGGTGTTGCGGGCGCGGTAGATCCTGTCCTCCGGATCGCGGAGGGCGGGATAATCCTGATAGTTGTACAGCACGTCCTCCACGGTTTTCTGGATCTCGGTGTCCAGGCACAGATACACGTGGTAGCCGCCGGTGCGCAGCTCGTTTTCCATCAGGTTGCGGTTGTAGGCGGTGTTGTCCAGGTCGTTCAGCTGCAAAAGCGTCTGGATCACGTCGCTGATGGCGTATTCCACATAGTACACATAGTCGTACATCTGGCCGCCGCCCAGCGGGGTCTCCAGCACCTGGGCGGTGCTGTGATCCAGAGCCGCCATGTATTGATCGTGGGTGATGAACTGGTTTTCGTACATCATCCGCAGGGCGTAATCCGTGCGGTTGTTGGTAATGGCGGCGTAATCGGTGGTCTCGCTGACGCGGGTATAGAAATTGCGGCGGGGGTTGTAGTAATAGGGATTGGTGCACAATCCCGCCAGCATGGCGCATTCCCGCAGGCTCAGTTCGTTCAGTTCCTTGCCGAAATAGCCCTGGGCGGCGGTGTATACGCCGTAATAATTTTCGCCCATGTAGATGGTGTTCAGGTAGCTTTCCAGAATCTGGTCCTTGGTGTACTGGTTTTCCAGCTGCATGGCCAGATAGGCTTCCTGGATCTTGCGCTTGTAGCTTTGCTCGCTGGAAAGGATGGTATTTTTGATCAGCTGCTGGGTGATGGTGCTGCCGCCCTGCTGGCTGCCGGTGACAAAATTCTGGATCAGCGCGCCCGCGATGCGCTTGATATCCACGCCGTTGTGGGTGTAGAACCGGGCGTCCTCCACCGCCACGAAGGCATGCTGGAGATCCACGGGCACCTGGCTGATGGAGACCATCACGCGGTTTTCCGTGCCCTTGTAATCGGTAATCAGATTGCCTTCGGCGTCATAAATAAAGGATGTCTGGGCCTGCTCGTCAATGAGGGTCAGATCCAGGGAGGGGGCCGTGTCCACGTAGGCCCGGGCGATGCCCAGCACCGCGCCCACTCCGGCCAGGACCAGCATCAAAAGCACGATGGCCAGCACGCGGATGCTGTTGACCACCACGGAGGATAAAAAGTTGGGCCGCCGCAGCCGGGGCTTGAACAGATGAAAGCGGCGATTTTCGGGATACACGCTCATAAAAGCCTCCAAAGAGGATAAAATCGGTTTTTCCATGCCAGTATACCATATTTATGTGTTTCCGCGCAATGGAAGGAAGTGTAAACAATGCGTGTCCTGCGCCGCCTGGTGCTCATCGTCCTGCTGCTGCTGGCCCTGTATCTGCTGATCCAGAAGAGCCTGACCGGAGTGATCCTGGATACCGCCCACGCCAAGGCCTACGCCCTGGCCGTGGACACCATGAACGCCGCCGTGCGGCAGAGCATGGGCGGCGGCGTGGCCTATGAGGAGCTCATCGCCGTGCGCACCGACGCCCAGGGGCGCGTGACCATGCTGCAGGCCAATACCGCCCGCATGAACGAATTGGCCTCCTCCGTGGCCCTCTCCGCCCAGGAGGCCCTGGCGGAGGACGCCGCGCCCCGCGTTTCCGTGCCCCTGGGCGCGGCCCTGCGGGTGCCATTTCTATCTTCCTTAGGGCCGAAGATCCGGGTGAGCATCACGCCCGTGGGCGCGGTCAGTGCCAGCTTTCACACCGAATTTGAGGCCGCGGGCATCAACCAGACCCGACATAAGATCTATCTGCAACTGCACGCCGCCGTGCAGCTGGTGCTGCCCACCGGCGCGCAGCCCGTGGCCGTGGACACCCAAATGCTCATCGCCGAGAGCATCATCGTGGGTGAGGTGCCCGGCTCCTACATGAACGTGCCCGAAAGCGAGATGCTGGATTTCGGGCCGTGAGGCGGCAGAAGTTTGGCGACATAGAAAAACAGAAATATAACGGGGAGAACGAACGGAGGCGTTCCTTTTCGCCGCCCGAAAAGGAACCGAAAAGGGCTGCGTTTAGGGCGCTTGTAGGTCTTTCCTATTTAATTGAGCGTCAGCGTTTGCGTAGGCTGTTCTGTGCGCGCTCCCGGGCCTATCGGCCTATGTGCGCTGCGCGCACGCACACTGCCGTGTGCCGGGAGCGGTTGGGTTGTCCTTATTTTCGCTCTGACCCTCACGCTTCGCGCTCGGGATGCAGCGCAGATAACCCAACTTGCATGCATAAAAGCTACGTCCCGAGCGCAGGGCGTGA
>CACZLE010000097.1 GCA_902781945.1 uncultured Eubacteriales bacterium
CTGCTTTTTCAACCTCCCGCCTCTTTGAGGCTTGTTTGCTTTGCCTTCCTTTGGATTGGTGCGCCTATGCTGTCTGCAAACTTTGTTTTCACACTATTCCCTCCTTAGCGTCCGCCCACGGTGATGGCGCTGACACGGATGCGGGGCTGGCCCACGTTGGTGGGCACGCTGCCGCTGAGGCTGCCGCACATGCCCTGGGCCATGCGCATTTCGGTGCCCACGCGGTCAATGCGCAGGAGCAGTTCGCTGCCGCGCCCGATCAGGGACGCGCCGCGCACGGGATGATCGATTTTGCCGTCTTTGACCATATAGGCCTCCTGCACGGCAAAGTTGAATTCGCCGGTGGCGGGATTGACGGAGCCGCCGCCCATGGAGGCTGCGTACAGGCCGTCGCCCATGGTGGCGATCATGGCGTCGTTATCATCCGTGCCCGCGGCGATGAAGGTGTTGCGCATGCGGCTGGTGGGCGCGAAGGAGTAATCCTGCCGACGGGCGCTGCCGGTGACCGGCATCTGCATGCGGCGGGAATTGAGGCGGTCGATCATATAGTTTTTGAGGATACCGTTTTCGATGAGGACCAGGCGCGTGGTGGGCGTGCCCTCGTCGTCGATGTTCTCGCTGCCCCACTCGTTCGGCATGGTGCCGTCGTCCAGGGCGGTGACGCAGTCCGCGGCGATCTTCTGGCCCAGCTTGCCGCTGAACTCGCTGGCCCCGGTGGCTACGCTGGTGGCCTCCAGGCTGTGGCCGCAGGCCTCGTGGAAGATGACGCCGCCAAAGCCGTTATCGATGACCACGGGCATGACGCCCGCCGGACACACGGGGGCGTGCAGCATGGTGACGGCGCGCTCCGCCGCCTTGCGGGCGGCAGCCTCGGGATCGATGCGGGAATCAAAGATCTCAAAGCCCTGCAGGCCGCCGGGGCCCTCGCTGCCGGTCTGGTTCTCCGTGCCGTTGCTGGCCACGGCGGTGATATACATGCGGGTATAAACGCGGGTATCGGTGGTATAGAGGCCGTCGCTGTTGGCGATCCACACCCGCTGCTCGCTGTCGTTATAGCGCACCATGCCCTGCACCACCTCCGGATACTGGCTGAGGACAGCCTGGGCCGCGCGCATCTTTTCGATCTTACGGGCGGTCTTGACCTGGGAAGGCAGGATGGCGATGGGATTGTTGTTCACATATTCATGGGCGGCCAGGGGCTTCGCGGTCAGGCGGCTGTCCGCATGCAGCGCGCCCGCTGCCCGCCGGGCGCAGGCCAGCAGCCCTTCCCGGCTGGTATCATTGGTATACACATACACGCCCCGAAAGCCCAGGTACACCCGCACGCCCGCGCCGTGGAGACGCCCGCTGTTGACGCCCTCCACCTTGCCGGAACGCATGGTGACGCTGTTGTTGACCCGATCCTCATAAAAGATCTCGGCAAAATCGCCGCCGGTGGTCAGGGCGCAGTCGATCACTTCCTGCGCAATTCTCTTATCCAGCATGTTTCCCTCCGTCAATAGATTGATTGCACGCGGCCAGGATGCGCCGCAAAAGGTTCTTTTCCCCCTCGGAATGATGGCACAGGAGAGCGCGAATGCCCAGGCCGCAAGCCAGATTGGCCGTGGGGCCGCAGGCGGTGACCAGCAGGCAATCCGCAGGCTTCACCTGCATGCGCTCCATGACCTCGCGGAGCTGATCCCCCGTTTCCTCCCGGCGGGCCATGCACGCGAAGCATGGACGAATGGACAGATAGGTGAGCACCTGCCCCGCGACGCCTGCCGTCATGACGGCGGCCAGGCGCAGACCTTGCTGCCGCAGGCGCTTGACCAGCCGCGCGGCCCCGGGAAGCAGGGCGCTTTCCCCCATCTGGCGGACGCACTCCTCATAGAGATCCTCCTGCCGGGTGAGCAGGGCCAAGCGTTCCGCGGGCGAATACTCCCGCCGGGCGCGGCGCAGGATCTCCTCCAGATGGCCGGACGCGTCCACGCCCTTCAATTGCTCGTCCATGGCTTCGTCATACAGGATGCCCTGCTCCCACGCCATCCGCTGCCAGGCGATAAAGCGGCAGCCGGCGGTATCGGTCAGCACATCCTGCGGGTCAAAAATGACGACCCCCCTTTTGCCTCCTGTACGTTTTCTCGTTGTCGGTATTATTATAACACAAGAAGATGGCAGGAAACAACCAGGGGGATCAAGGATCAAATAAATTCAATTTTCAACGAATTACAAAGAATATAATTGATATAAGCCGATTTTCTCTGTTTATTGGTCAATTCTTGACTTTCTTTGACTTTTAATAATTTGACTTACTTTGACCATTCATGTATAATCAAGCCGTGTTCAGGGGAAAATGATCCTGAACACCACAGGATGACAAAATGATTTTTAGGAGGTATGATTTATGTATACCATGATTCCTTTCCGCTCTCATCATAATATGCCCCGCACCCGTGAAATGATGCCCTCTCTGTTTGACGACCGGTTCTTCCGCTCCTTCTTCGACATGAGCGACTGGATGGGCAGCAACGCGGGATTCCGGGTGGACATCCGCGAAAACGACACCAACTATCTGCTGGAAGCCGAGCTGCCCGGCGTGGATGAAAAGGATATCGACCTGAGCGTGGAAAACGACGTGCTGACCATCAGCGCCGATCTGAACGAGGAGCACAAGGACGAGCGCAACTGCTACAGTGAGCGCCGGTACGGCCACGTGACCCGTTCCTTCAACCTGGAGGGCATCGACCAGGAGCACATCGTGGCCAGCCACAAGAACGGCATCCTCTATGTGACCCTGCCTAAGACCCAGCCCGAACCCAAGAAGGAGGCCCGCCGCATCGCCATCAACGCCAACTGCGGCCAGGAAGAGCACCTGACCGAGGGCGAGCAGCAACAGTAAAACCTTTCTTCAATCAAAAACCCGGCCATGAGGCCGGGCTTTTTTTGTGGATCAGGGCTGGAATTCCGGCAGCTTTTCATAGCCGCCGTAGGTCATGAGCACCTCCAGCAATTCGGGATAGACGATCTCGGCTTTTTTGCGGTCCAGCAGGCCGAAAAGTTCTCCGTTTCCCTGGAACGCGCCGTTATCCCACCAGCAGCAGGGCAGGTTGCGGGCGCTGGCGGTGGCCACATAGAAGGCAGCCCAATCCAGGCGATCCTGCAGGTTTTCCTTGTTCATGGCGCCGAATTCATCGATCATCGCGGGGATGCCGTTGGCGATGTAGCGATCATACAGCTTGTTCATAAACTGGACGATCTCCTGCTTTTGCTGGGTGGAGCCAAAGGTGTTCAGGCCGCCGATTTCCAGCGCGAAGGGATAGGGACGATAGGCGTGCACAGACACGATGACCCGGCTGGCGGGATCCTGGGGCAGCAGGAAGCCTTCGTCCAGGGCGCCCTCGGGAGAGGCGTCATAGCCGGGGGTCAGCAGCCAGCGGGTGGCGTTGCCGCCGCCGGTGGCGCGAACGGTGTCCACAAAGAGCTGATTGAGCCGGTTGATGCAGTCGATGGCGTCCACACACGCCGGATCGGCATGATCGATATACCATTCATGGGGAGAGCCGACGATCCGCGGCTCGTTCATGGAATTGAAGATCAGATGCTCGTCATAATCCCGGAAACGCTCCGCCAGCTGCTGCCAGATGCAGGAAATATAGTGGGCGGACGCCTCATAATGGGCCGTGGTGGGCAAAAACTGATCCTCGTCGTGATGGATATTGAGGATCACGTACAGATCCCGGGCCAGGGCCCAATCCACCACCTGCTGCACCCGGGCCAGCCAGCGTTCGCTGATCTGGTGATCCGCCCCGGACACATGATCATGCCAGGACACGGGGATGCGCACGGTGGAAAAGCCCGCGGCCTTAAGGGCATCGAACAGATTTTCGCTGGTCGGCGGCACGCCCCAGGAGGTTTCCACGGTCATTTCGTCGGCGTTCTTGTTCCATTGACTTTTGATGGCGTCAAAGGTGTTGCCCAGATTCCAGCCCATCCCCAGGGATTGCAGGAAGGCCATGGCCTCGTTATCCGGGATGGGACGGCGGGCGATGCCCTCGGCAAAACAGGTGCTCATGGTGCCTCTGATCATCAGCAGGGCCAGCAGCAAGGCCAGGCCGCGTTTCAGCATGCTCATTTTTTCAGCTCCTCATAGACCCGGGCAAAGGCGTCCTTGTAATTCAGGTTTTCATCCACCAGACCGCCATAGGGGCTGTTGAGATTGTACAAATAGTTGCCCTTGGGCACATGGGGATAATCCGTCAGGCCCCAGATGGCCACGCAGTTCAGCGGATTGCCCTCCGCCGTATGCAGGGCTTTGAACACCTGGAACAGCCTGGCGTAATAGGCCGCGTGCTTTTCCGCCTGGTCCCGTTCAAAGTTGCGTACGGCCATTTCGGTGATCTGCACCTTGAGGCCATGGCTGGCATAATTGAGGATGGCGTTTTTGATCAGGTTCAGGTGGTCTTCCTCCAGGCAGCCCTGCTGGGTGCCGTAGCCGCCGATATAGCCCTGCATGCCGATGCCGTCCGCCAGCTTGCGATAGCCGCCCTGGCCGTCCGGCGCGAAGGTATTCACCCGCTCCAGCAGTTTGACGGCGGCGTTGGCCTTATCGGCAAAGAACATATTGTAATCGTTGTAATACAGGTCGATATCCGCGCCCAGGGCCTCCACGGTATTGCGGGCATAGAGGAAGGACAGGGCCACGTAATCCTCGCCCATATACTTTAGGAACAGGTTGTCGGCCCCGCTGCGCAGGGTGCGCAGATGGGTGGGATCGCCGGGCCTGTATTCCCCCGCGCTGTCGCCGATGGCCTCATTGACCACATCCCAGCAATAGACCACCCCGGGGAACTTTTCCTCAAAGTGGGTGATGACCTGCCGGATATAATACTCCGTGCGCTTCTGGATGGTCTCCTGATCGGCGTAGGGCTTATTGCGGTCAAAGCCCTCATGGAAATACCAATCCACCATATTAGCGTCCCACACCAGCACGTGGCCGCGGACGCCCAGGCCGTTCTGCTGGGCCCAGCCCACCATGGCGTCTGCCATGCGGAAATTGATCACCGGCATGCCGTCCGCAGCTCTTTTGGAGGCCTGCTCATCCAGCATGGAATAGGCCTTCATTTCGTTGGTCATGGTGACGCTGTTGAAGTGGGTTTTGAGCAGGTTCAGGTATTTCTGATCGGTGAGCTGGTTGTAGGACAGGCAGCTGCCCAGCCGGAACCCATAGGGCGCGGCCAGGGCGCACAGGCTTTCGTAATCGCCCTCCGCGCAGGCGGCGGAGCAGCACAGCAGCATGAAGGCCGACATGAGGGCGGTGAATTTTCTCATGGTTCCTCCCTTGATGAACAAAAGCCGCCGCGCGGAATGCGCGGCGGCCCTCATCACGTTGGATTATTTGGCGTTGAAGGCATCCAGCAGGCCCTGCCAAACAGGGGTCTTGGATTCCAGCAGCTCCGCGGGAGTGCTGCCGCCCAGGTTCCACAGGAAGT
>CACZLE010000098.1:0-2811 GCA_902781945.1 uncultured Eubacteriales bacterium
TCTGGTTCGCCCGGTGGAGTCCAGAGGTCGAAGACCTTTGGCGCAGAGGCTTGGAGGCCGCGGAGGCCTCCAACGTCTCCTTCGTCAAATTTCTGTTTTCCAGCAACATATTTTACAGTATGAGCAAGTAGTGCTCCCGACCGCCTTTTTCAGCCTCGCTGGTGACGATGGAAAAGCCATCGCCCAGCAGGATGGAGGCGTCAGCGGAGGCGAAGGCCAGGGCCGCGGCTTCCGGCAGGGGGAGGGTTTGACCATCCAGCCAGGGATCGGGGGACAGCAGCGCGCAGTCCCCCGGATGGGCGGCCACAAAGCGCTGAAAAGCGGGCTGGCGATAGAGGTCGTCCCCCTGCAGGGCGATGCGGGCCGGGTCCACCAGTTCTCCGGCGTGATGGCAAAACCGATCCAGGCCGCGGTAACGCTTTTTCGGGTTGGTCAGTTCATGAAGCAGGCGTTCCTTCTTTTCCTTGCGGATATAGCCGGCCACAAAGCATGCTTCCGCCGATTCGCTCATGCTTCTTTTTCCAGCTTTCCGTTGGCCCGCAGGGCTTCCTCCACCAGCGCCACGCAGGCGCGGATCATGGCGTCGCAATGGACTTTTTTCACTTCGCCCCGGGCGGCGCTGGCCGCCAGCAGGTCCTTGCAGTTGATCAGGCCCTCGTGGATCGTCCTGACTTGGCGGACGAATCCGTTGGAGATGGCGGCGTCGTTCAGCCCGGCAAAGCCCAGGGCCATGAGGCCGCCGGTGACGGCCCCGCACACCGAGCCCATCTGCATCCCGCCGCGAAAATAGGTGGCGGCCCGCAAAGCGGCATCCTCGTCGTAGCCTGCGTCCCGGGCGAACACTGATACCACCGCCTGGGCGCAATTATAGACGGGCCTGCCGTCCTGGCCGATGTGGGTGCGGCGCTCCATGGCCAGATCCGTGTATTTTCTCATTGCTGTTTCCTCCGTTGTCATATTGCCCTGGCGCGGAGCGTTCATTCCTTGCCCACCGTCAATACCATATCGCCCCCGGCGGGTTCCGTGTAAAACTCCTGGGCGGTGTCGAAGGTATAGCCCGCGGGCACCTTGATGACCTGCAAGTGATAGGCGTAGGGCGCGCCGGCATAGGCAGCCACGCCGTCGGCGTCGGCCACCACGGGCAGGCACATTTCATCCGTGCAGAAATTGACGATGCAGCCGGGCACGGGCGCTCCCTGGGCATCCACGAAGCGCACGGTATAGGTGGCCTGGACATACTCCCAGGAGATATCCAGATCATAATAGGTCTTGACCTGCCGAATGAGATCTGTCACCGCGTTTTCATCCGGGTAGAGGGTCAGGATCACGGGATGGTTCAGGTCCTCGTCGGAGGGGCCGGGATAGACGCCCACGCTCACCGGGCCGTCCGCGGGCAGGGGGACGGTGAAAAGGAAGCCTTCCCCGTCGGCCTCGGGCAGCAGGAAGCAATCCGCCGTCATGGTTTCGGCGGGCAAATAGGCAAAGACCGTCTCGGGATCGTTGTCGGCGGTGAGAGAGAGACGGATACGGGCGGTGTCGCCGTTCACGATCCAGGCGGTATCGCTGCCGAAATAGTAGGTCATAAACCCATCGGGATCGTCAAAGGCGATGGCCTGGGCTGCGGGTTCGGCAAGGCGGGCGTCAAAGCGCTCCGCCACGGGCTGGGCGGGAAGCTCCAAGCCGGATACCAGCCGCGCGTTGTTGATCCACACGTTGTTTTCGCCCACACTGCCGTAGTTGCCCTTGTGGAAGCCAAAGCCCACCACGTGCTCGCCCGCAGACAGCGGGATGGCCCAGTCCGTCCAGTTATGCTGGCCGCTGAAACGCTTGACGATCTGCCCATCCACGGTGACGAACAGGTGATCCATGGCCGGGAAAACGTCCGTGCGGAAGGAGAAGGCCAGGGCATCCCCCGCCTGGGCGTTGACGATGGCTTCCACCGCCGCGTCCGTGCCCGCCTGGTCGCCGTTGGTGGCGGTAAGCAGGCCGTCCTGCATGGTCATGGTCCAGACCGTGGGATCATTGACGGGACGGAAGGTCAATTGGCCGCCTGCCGCGCCCTCCAGGGAGATCTGCGCCCGGGGCGCGGGAATGGCGGACAGGGGCGCGGTTTCGGTGTAGTTTTCATCCAGAAAGTAGTCAAACAGCCGGGTGAAGGCCTCCTTGGAGGTCTGGGACCGCGCCTCCACAAAGCCCGCGTTGCCGAAGCGATCCACCAGGATGCTGACGGGGATATAAGGGCTTTGGGTGAAGGCGGACAGCTTCAGATCCACGTCCAGTCCCATGGGCAAGGTGAGGCCCAGGCCCGCGGCGTAATCCCGCAGCACCTCCGGGCTGTCCTTGGGCTCCACAGACAGGGCAATGAGGCCCACACGGTCCTTGTATTCATCATAGGCCTGCTGCATGAAGGGAAACTCCGCCCGGCAGGGACCGCACCAGGTGGCAAACAGATTGATCAGCACGGCGTCGTACTGCTCCAGGGCCTCGGACAGGGTAAACGTGCCGCCGTCGATGGTCTGCACCGTGAAATCAGGCACCGGCTGGCCCAGGGGGCCCTCCGCCAGGGCGCTCCCCGCCAGCAGCAGAAAAACCAGCAAAGAAATGACAAAAATCCGTTTCATCAGGCAAGCTCCTTTCCGTTTTCCTTATCATACCGTATTTTTCCGCATTCCGCAACCGGAAACCTTTACATGATGCATATGGAAAACTGACAAACAGAAATTTGACGAGGAAAGGGGTACGCTTCTCTTTTGAGTCAAAAGAGAAGCAGAAAACCTGCGTTTGTCGCCGTAAATGCAACTGACGCAACGA
>CACZLE010000098.1:2864-8153 GCA_902781945.1 uncultured Eubacteriales bacterium
ATTGTATTCAAGCTGGTTCGCCCGCTGAGGTCCAGGAGGCGAAGTCTCCTGGCGCAGAGCTCGAGGCCGCGGAGGCCTCGAACGGCTCCCCTGCCAATTTCTGTTTACCAGTCTGTATCCGATCTCACGAACATTTGCCGAGGTCCCTTTTCCTGCCTGCGAAAATATGCTATAATGGACCCGGAAATCTGCACAAGGAGGCCGTGTATGGGCAATTTGTTTGATTATGTGGCGTGGCGGGGAGATTTGAGCCTGGCCGCGGTGCCGCTGAACGATATCGACGCGCTGCTTTTTGCGCGGCTGAGCTATATTCCCTTTGAGGGCGTGGTGCCCGCGGGCTTTGAGGGCGGCAAGCCCTTGCCCGAGGCGGCGCGGCAGGTGCTGGCCAAGGGCGTATTGGATCAGGAGGGCGGGCAGAACGCCGAGGACAAGCGGCTGCTGGAGCTGCTGGCCGCGGCCCCGCGCTACGAGCGGCTGACCCTTTGCGGGTTTGAAAGCACCCTGAACCGGGAGACTGAGGAGCAGTTTGCCGCCCTCACCATCCGCCTGCCCCTGGGGCTGTGCGTGGCCTATCGCGGCACGGACGGCACCCTGGTGGGCTGGAAGGAGGACTTCAACATGGCCTTCTCCGACGTGGTGCCCGCCCAGCTGCACGCGGTGGATTATCTCACCCGGGCGGCCACGCTGCCGGGCACCCTGCGTCTGTGCGGCCACAGCAAGGGCGGCAATCTGGCGGTGTACGCCGCGGCCTGCTGCCCGGAAAGCATCCAGGGACGCATCGTAGCGGTGCGCAATTTTGACGGCCCCGGCTTCCAGGCGGAGATCGCCGCCCGGCCCGCCTTCCAGCGCATCGTGGGCCGCACCCGCACCTTCCTGCCCCGGTCCTCCGTGGTGGGCATGCTGCTGGAGCACGAGGAGCCCTATACCGTGGTGGAAAGCCAGGGCAACGGCATTTATCAGCACAACCTGTACCTGTGGGAGGTGTGCCGGGACGGCTTTGTGGAATTGCAGCAGGTATCCAACGGCAGCCAGATCATCGACAAAACGGTGAAGGACTGGCTGGCCAGCATGGAGCCCGACCAGCGGGAGCAGGTGGTCAACGGCCTGTACGCCGCCCTGGAGGCCACCCAGGCCGACACCGTCCGGGAGGTGCGGGAAAAGGGCAAAATGGCCGCCCTGCGCGCCCTGCTGGACCTGGACGAAAACACCCGCAAGCTCACCCTGTCCGCCCTGCGGCTGTTCTATCAATCCTTCATGCGCGCCCTGCCCGAAAGCCCCCTGAAGGGCCTGGAAGAAAAATTGGGCGGCCTTTTGCAAATCGGCAAGGACGAGAACAAGGAAAAATCGGACAGCTGACGCGCTTTGCGGAAAGTTACTGATCGCTTCACAATTGTCCTTTATGCATTGTGACCTTCTCTTATCCACCCCACACTCCGTCCTCCTTTTGTATTTTTATGGACAATCCGCCTGCCCGGCGTTATAATAATGCGGATTTTGTACCTTGGAGGCGAAAGCGTGAGCGCCGAAAAAAAGCGGATTTTTCTTTGCGGGATGCGGGATGGCATCCCCATTGGATTGGGATATTTCGCGGTGGCCTTCACCCTGGGCATCTATGCCCGCAACGTGGGGCTCAGCGCCGTGCAGGCCACGGTGTCCAGCCTTTTGACCCACGCCTCGGCGGGGCAGTACGCGGGCTTTTCCATGATCGGGCGGCAGGCGGGCATGATCGAGGTCATCGTGATGACCCTGGTGATCAACGCCCGCTACTTGCTGATGAGCACCGCCCTGAGCCAGCGCCTGGGCGAAAGGACCACCTTTTTGCAGCGGCTGGGCCTGGGCTTTTGCATCACGGATGAGATCTTCGGCATCTCCCTGGCCTATCCCGCGCCCCTGAACCCCGTTTACACCTACGGCGCCATGTGCGTGGCCTCGCCGGGCTGGGCCCTGGGCACGCTGCTGGGGGTGCTGATGGGCAACGTGCTGCCGGAAACCGTAGTCAGCGCCCTCAGCGTGGGCCTGTACGGCATGTTCATCGCCATCATCATGCCCCCCGCCCGTAAAAACCGGGTACTGGCCGGGGTCATCGTGCTTTCCATGTGTCTCAGCTTCGCCTGTGACCGGCTGCTGCCGGGTCTCAGCGAGGGCCTGCGCACCATCCTGCTCACCGTGATCATCGCCCTGGGGGCGGCCATCCTGTTCCCGGTAAAGGAGGAAGCCCATGCGTGATCCCTATGTGTACATCCTGGTCATCGCCCTGACCACCTATCTGCTTCGCGTGCTGCCCCTGACCCTGATCCGCAAGCCCATCACCAGCCCCCTGATCCGCTCCTTCCTCTACTATGTGCCCTACGTGACCCTGGCCGTCATGGTGTTCCCCGCCATATTGACCGCCACGGGCTCTCTGCTTGCCGGCATCGTCGCCATGGCGGTGGCCGTGGGGCTGGCTCTGGCAGGGCAGGGACTGGTGACGGTGGCGGCCTGCGCCTGTCTGGCGGCCTTTCTGATTGGGTTAATATTGTAAAACTTCTGTAATAATAATGTAATATATATTTACATTTTCGACACGTTGTGATAAAATGGCCTTACCTGAAAAAGGAGGGCCTTTTTATGCGCAATTTCGGAAAGCGTGTTTTATCGGCGGCGCTGTGCGCAGCCGTTTTGTGCCAGAGCGCTCTGGCCTATGCCACCCTGGAAAAGGGCAGCAGCGGCGCGGAAGTGACCCGCATGCAGCAGGCGCTGAACGCCCTGGGCTACACCGTCAGCACCGACGGTGTGTTTGGCACGCAGACGCGCAACGTGGTGCGGGCCTTCCAGGTGGACCAGGGGCTCAAAGTGGACGGCAAGGCGGGCAATCAAACGCTGACGCTGCTCTACTCCCTGGAATCCCAGAAGAATACGGCCAATTCCGTGCCCGCCACCGCTGTGGGCGGCACCACGGCAGCCACGCCTGTCGGCGGCTCCACCGCCGCCACCCCCGTCAGCACGGGTTCCACCCAGACCGCCGCCACCGTCTATTGCAGCGACGGCGGCAAACTGAACCTGCGCACCGGCGCGGGCACGGGCTATCGATCCATCGCCAAGATCCCCACCGGCGCCAGCCTGACGGTGCTGGAGCAGGGCAGCAAGTGGAGCCGGGTCTCCTATAACGGCCAGACCGGCTATGTAATGACCTCCTTCCTGCAATTTTCCGCCGCCTCCGTCCCCGCCGCGCCCGTGGTCACCGCCCCGCCCCAGGCGGGCATCAGCGGCTCCACCGCCGTGGTGGTCTGCGACGACGGCGGCAAATTGAACCTGCGCCGCACGCCCACCTCCGGCGGCGCGGTGCTGGAGCGCATCCCCAACGGCACCCTGCTGAACGTCTACGCCGTGGACGGCAAATGGTACGCCACCTCCTACAACGGCCAGACCGGCTATGTGATGGGCTCCTTCCTGGCCTTCTCCGCCGCGGCAGCCACGGCCACGCCCGTTCCCGCGGCGGTGGTCACCGCGCCGCCCGCTGCCAGCACCGCCAACGTCACCGTGGTCACTGGCGACGGCGGCAGCCTGAACCTGCGCCAGACCCCCGCCGCCAACGGCAAGGTGCTGGACCGCATCCCCAACGGCACGGCCCTTTCCGCCGAGGCCGTGGACGGCAAATGGTACCGCGTCGCCTTTAACGGCCAGACCGGCTACGTGATGGCCAAATATCTGCAGGTTTCCAATACCGCCACCGGCAGCACCGCGGGCGGCACCACCGCCGCCACGCCGGTCAGCCCCGTGGTCAGCGTTCCCGTCAACGAATTGCAGTACGGCGAACTCCGCTACGCCACGGTGGCTACCAGCAGCGGCAGCCTCAACGTGCGCAAGGGCCCTGGCACCACCTATGCCCGGGTGAGCGAGATCAAATCCGGCACCCAGATCGTCATTTCCTCCATCGAGGGCGAGTGGTGCGCCATGTACTACGGCGACATCCAGGGCTACGTGCAGCGGCAATACCTGAACATCCAGGCGGCCTCCACCGCCCCGGCTCAGGCGGCTCCCGCGGCCAGCACCTATGACACCTCCAGCCTCACCCGCGTGCTGCGCGCGGGATATACCGGCGCGGACGTCAGCGTGGTGCAGCAGCGCCTCAAGGATCTGGGCTATCTGTCCAGCCTGTCCGGCAGCTATGACAGCGCCACCCAGGAAGCCGTGCGCTCCTATCAGAAGAAGAACGGCCTGACGGCGGACGGCCTGGCCGGCCCCAGCACCTTCTCGTCCCTCTTCTCCGACGGCGCGCTGTCCGCGGGCTCCACCCTGACCGGCTCCTACAACACCTACGTGATGGACTACAACGGCAACACCAGCTCCGCCAAGACCGCTGCGGTGCGCAAGGCCCAGCAAGCCCTGCGGACGCTGAATTACAACGTGCCCCTGACCGGCGCCTTCGAGGCCCGCACCCACGACGCCATCGTGGCCTTCCAGCTGCGCAACGGCATCACCGCCAGCGGCGTGCTGGACGCCGCCACCCAAACCGCCCTGTATTCCGGCAGCGCCCACGACGCCGCCAGCCCCGCCCGCTATTACCTTCCCTCCACGGCGGGACGCAGCGTCGCCGCGCCGGTGAGCGTGCAGCTGCTGCATTGGAACAACGACGTGAAGCAGGCCCTCAGCGGCCAGAAGGCCGTCACCGCCTACGATCCGGCCACGGGCCTGAGCTGGAAGCTGAACATCCTGTCCCGGGGCCGCCATCTGGACGTGGAGCCCGCCACCCTGGAGGACACCATGATCCAGAAAAAGTCCTTCGTCACCACCAGCTGGGATGTGCACCCCGTATATATCCTCCTGCCCGATGGCCGCTGGTCCCTGGCCACCATGCACGATTATCCCCACGGCACCAACACCATCATGAACAACGGCTTCGGCGGCCAGAACTGCGTGCATTTCCTGCGGGATATGAGCGAAGCCAGGCAGAACGACCCCAGCTACGGCGTGCAGAACCAGGAGGCGCTGCGCAGCACCTGGTACAGCATGACGGGGGTGCAGGTGACCAACTAAAGGGTTTCCTGCAAGCAGAAATTGGCAAGGGGTTACGATAAGCGCCTCCGCGGCCCTTATGATCCTGCGGCAAGGGATTTCATCCCTTGCATCCCAGCGAGCGAACCGGCTTGGCAACAATAACAAACAATCTGCACCTGTAACTTGAAAGACGCAAAGAGAGCTTCCGGGCAGAAGAAAACCGGCGGCAGTCCGGAAAAATGAGTTTACTCATTTTTCTCGGCCTGACGCCGGTTTTCGCTGTGCGCTTTGCGCACAGCGCGCCAGCGAAGC
>CACZLE010000099.1 GCA_902781945.1 uncultured Eubacteriales bacterium
GGCTCGCAGCGCCCGGAAAATGATCCTGTGGATCATTTTCAGCGAGAGCGGGCCGGAAGGCCCCGGATGTGACGCTCACAGGTTACTTGCCGACGCGCGTAGCGCCAGATGCGAAGCATCGCTTTAGCAGGCGCGTCAAACAAGTCCGTCCCCTCTTCCACGAACGCGAAAAAAACCAGACATCGCCAACCCAACAAACGCAATAAAAACTGCCCTTTTCGGTTCCTTTTCGGGCGTCGAAAAGGAACGCCCCCGTCGTACCCTTCCCCGTCGTCCCCCCCGTATCATTTTTCCACAAGAAAGGAGTCCCCATGGCAAAAGCAGCGGATATCTATTTCCGGGTGGATCCCTGGAAGATCATAGAGGAAGGCTTCGACCCCGGCTATTCCCGGGTGAGCGAATCCATATTTTCCCTGGCCAACGAAAGCATGGGCGTGCGGGGCAGCTTTGACGAGGGCGGCAGCGTGGATTCCCTGCGGGGCGTCTACGTCAACGGCGTGTACGATATCCAGCCCCTGGGCCGCTCCTATCGGGGGATCATCGACAGGACCCACTTCATGATCCCCGCCGCCGACTGGCTCAGGACGGAAATCACCCTGGACGGGGAAAAACTGGACCTGGGCAGCGTTCGCTTCCGCGATTTCCACCGGGAGCTGGATATGCGGGCGGGTACCCTGACCCGCAGCTTCGTGTGGCAAACGGCCTCGGGGAAGGAGCTGCGGCTCACCTTCCTGCGCTTTGTGGATATGAACCACCGGGAACGGGCCTGGCAGCGGGTGATCTTTGAGCCCCTCAACTTTTCCGGCAAGGTGGAATTCGCCGCCGGGCTGTCCTTTGACGTGCGCCACGAGGGCTATGGCAAGTGCTTCTGGCAGGACGCCCGGGCGGAGGGATTCACCTTGCAGGCCCGCACCACCCTGTCGGAGCAGGAGGTTTTTGCCGGAGCGGCTCTGAATATCGGCGGGGAAACGCGTTTCGCCGATCAAACCGTTTCCCACCATGCCGCGCTGTCCCTGGAAAAGGGGAAGGCCCTGACGGCGGACAAGCGGGTGGTGATCCTCTTTGACGGCAGCGCCGGGGAAGAACTGTGGCAGAAGGGCCTGCAAGCCCTGGCAGACAGCGAGCAAACTGCCTTTGATACCGCCCTGGCGCAGCAGAAGGCCTATTGGGACGCCTATTGGCGCACCTCCGACGTGGAGATCGAGGCCGACGGAGACCCCTACGAGCAGCAGGGCATCCGCTTTTGCAGCTTCCAGCTGGCCCAGATCTACAACGGCGGCAGCATGCGCCACAACATCGGGGCCAAGGGCCTGACGGGGGAAGCCTACAACGGCCACGCCTTCTGGGACACCGAGGCCTGCTGCCTGCCCTTCTACCTGTTCACCAATCCCCGGGCGGCCCGGGATCTGCTGCTGTACCGCTACAACACCCTGCCCCAGGCCATGGAGCGGGCCAGGATGCTGGATTGCCGCGGGGCCTGCTACCCCCTGGCCACGCTGAACGGCGAGGAGGCCTGCTCCCTGTGGCAGCACGCCAGCCTGCAATTGCAGCCCAGCACCGCCGTGGCCTACGGCATCTGGCACTACGCCCACGTCACCGGGGATCAGGATTTCCTGTACGATTACGGTGCGGAAATGCTGCTGCAAATCGCCCGTTTTCTGGCCAGCCGGGTGGAAAAGGGCGGGAAATCCGGCCTGTACGGCTTCTATGGCGTCATGGGGCCGGACGAATTCCACATGATGGTGAACAACAACGCCTACACCAACTATATGGGCATGCGGACCCTGGAGTGCGCGGCGGCGACGCTGGACGGCCTGCGCCAGGCGCGGCCTGCCGCCTACGCGGGGCTCCTGGAAAAGACGAAGCTCAGCGAAGCGGAAATCGCCGCTTGGCGGGAAATCGCCGAGCATATGTATATCCCCCGGGATGAAACCGGCCTCATCGAGCAGCACGACGGCTATTTCGACCTGCCCCACACCGACATCAACGCCATCCCCGTGACGGATTTCCCGCTGTACGACCATTGGAGCTATGACCGCATCTACCGCTCGGACATGATCAAGCAGCCCGACGTGCTGATGCTCCTCTACCTCTATAATACCTCCTTCACGGAGGCCGAAAAGCGTGTCAATTATGAGTTTTACGAGCCCCGCACCATCCACGAATCCTCCCTGTCCCCCGCCATCCACTCCATCCTGGCGGCGGAGCTGGGCAAGATGGACGAGGCCCAGCGGTTCTTCGGCTTTGCCACCCGCCTGGACCTGGACAACTACAACCGCAACACCCGGGAGGGCCTGCACGTCACCAGCATCGCCATGGCCTGGGCCAACATCGTGTATGGCTTCGCGGGCCTGCGCAGCGACGGCGACGGATTGCGCTTCGCCCCCCGGCTGCCGCAGCGCTGGAACCGGCTGACCTTCTCCATCGTGTACCGGGGACGGGTGATCAAGGTGCGCATGGAGAAGGACAGGACGGCCTTCCGGCTGAAAGGGGAACCCCTGGAAATCATGATTTACGGCAAAATGTACCGGCTGGGCAACGAAGAAGTAACAGTAGAGAGCTGATCAAATCAGGAGGACCCCATGAACACCTGGTCTTTGGAAAAGCGCGGCTTCGCCCCTGCCGACGCCGCGGGGGACGGCAACCGTTTTCTGTGCGCCAACGGCTATCTGGGCCTGCGGGGCGTGCCGGAGGAGGCGGACCGGGAGCTGTTTCCCGCCGTCACCCTGGCGGGGGTATACGATCAGTTTGCGGACCGCTGGCGGGAGCCGGTCAACGCGCCCCGCTGCCTGTTCATCCGGGCGTTTTTTGACGGGAAGCCCCTGGCGGAATACCGCCAGCACCGGCAATGGCTGGATTATCGCCACGGGATCTATGGCCGGGAGACGGACTTTGGGCCCATCCTCGTGCGCAGCCAACGCTTCGCCTCCATGGCGGGCCCCCACCTGCTGGCGGACCGCTACGAGGTGAACTGCGTTCAGGAGGGCGACCTGGCCCTGCAAGTGGGCATTTCCACCGATATTTGGGACATCAACGGCCCGCACCTGTTTGATTTTCGTATGCAGGCGGCGGACACCCTGGCCGTGGAGGCCGTCACCGGGGAAAAGCGCATCGCCGTGGCGGCAGCCCAGCGGGTCCGGGCCGACTTCGCGGCGGAGGAAAGCCCCTTGCAGGATGAAGGCGGCGCGTTTTATCTGCTGAAAAAGCGCGTGAAAAAAGGCGAACGCTGCGCGCTGTCCGCCTTCGCCGCCATCTATACCGCGCTCGATGGCCCCGATCCCGCCCGGGCCGCGGCTGCTCTGTGCGATCAGGCCGAAAGCCGGGGCTTTGACGCCTGCCTGGCTGCCCACAAGGCCGCCTGGGAGGGCATTTGGGAGCGCTCGGAGATCGTGATGGAGGGGGACGAGGAAGCCGCCCTGGCCCTCCACGCCAGCCAATACCACCTGAACGCCATCGCGCCGCGCCACGCGGACAATCTGTCCATCTCCGCCCGGGGCCTGTCCGGCCAGACCTACAAGGGGGCCATTTTCTGGGACAGCGAGATCTTCTTTTTCCCCATGTTCGTCCACACCCAGCCGGAGATCGCCCGCGCCCTCCTGCGCTACCGCATCGAAACCCTGCCCGGGGCCCTCAAAAAAGCCCGGGAATACGGCTACCGCGGGGCCTTTTACGCCTGGGAAAGCCAGGAGGGCGGCAACGAGGGCTGCACGGATTTCAACGTGGTGGACGTGTTCACCCACCGGCCCGTGCGCACCTATTTTCGGGACAAGCAAATCCACATCAGCGGCGACATCGCCTACGCCCTGCGCAGCTACTATGATATCACCGGGGACCGCAGCCTGCTGCAAGCGGGCGGCGCGAAGGTCATATTGGAGTGCGCCCGGTTCTATCTCAGCCGGGCCAGCGCCCATCTGGACGGGGACGAAATCGATTTCGCCGACGTCATCGGCCCGGACGAATACCACGAGCGCGTGACCAACAACGCCTTCACCAACCGCATGATCCGCCATTGCTTCGAGAGCGCTCTGCTGTTAAAAGAAATCTTTGCCGATCAGCCGGAATGGTTCCGTGATCTGCTGGATGAATTGGACTATGAAGCCGACTGGGCCCTGCTGCCCGAGGCCCTGCGGCGCATCCGGCGGCCCCGGGTGCAAAACGGCGTGACGGAGCAGTTTGACGGCTATTTCGCCCTGGAGGACTGCGGCCTGGAGGCTGTGCGCAGCCGCCTGATGGACCCCCGGGAATACTGGGGCGGCGATCACGGCGTGGCGGGCACCACCCAGATCATCAAGCAGGCGGACGTCATCGCCCTGGCGGCCCTGTTCCCCCAGGATTTCACCGATGGTCAGCTGGCCGCCAACTGGGCCTATTACGAGCCCCGCACCGAGCACGGCTCCAGCCTGTCCGCCTGCATGTACGCCCTCACCGCCTGCCGGGTGGGACGGCTGGACGAGGCCTGGCGCTTGTTCCGCAAGACCGCAGACATCGATGTGACCGGCGGCGGCAAGCAATGGGCCGGGGAAATCTACATCGGCGGCACCCATCCCGCCTCCAATGGCGGCGCGTGGATGATCGCCGCCCTGGGCTTCGCGGGCCTGCGCGTGCAGGCGGGCAGGCTGACCCTGCATCCCCATCTGCCCTCACAGATCACGCGCCTGGCCTTCCCCGTGGTGGCGGGCGGGGCGCGCTGGATGGTGGAGGTGACCCGGGAAGGCGGCAGAATACGCCCGATGTGCTGAAAAAGCGTGGTTATCAAGCAGAAATTGGCAAGGGGAGACGATAAGGGCCTCCGCGGCCCTTATGATCCTGCGGCAAGGGATTTCATCCCTTGCATCCCAGCGGGCGAACCGACTTGAAAACAATAACAAACAATCTGCGCCTGAAACTTGAGCGTCGCAAAGAGAGCTTCCGGGCATAAGAAAAACCGATGGCCAGCCAGAAAATGAATGCATTCATTTTCTGGTCTGTCCAGCGGTTTTTCGCTGTGCGCTAGCGGTGAGCTGCGACTTTATTTCTCGCTCTGTCAGCAGCTTTTACGGCGACAAACGCAGGTTTTCTGCTTCTCTTTTGACGCAAAAGAGAAGCATATCCCTTCCCCTGCCAATTTCTGTTTTTCGATGTTTCTGATTTATTGGATCAGTATAAACTGGCTTGTCTGCCCCCTTCACAAATGCGAACATATGTGCTATAATTGCCGTTGCAAATCGCCCCAGGGAGGAAAACTATGCACGATTCCATCATTATTAAAGGCGCACGGCAGCACAACCTGAAAAACGTGGATGTCACGCTGCCCCGGGACAAGCTGATCGTGTTCACGGGCCTCAGCGGCTCGGGTAAAAGCAGCCTGGCCTTCGACACCATTTATGCCGAGGGCCAGCGGCGCTATGTGGAAAGCATGTCCTCCTACGCGCGGCAATTTCTGGGCCAGATGGACAAGCCCGACGCCGACCTGATCGAGGGCCTGAGCCCGGCCATCAGCATCGACCAGAAGACCACCGCCCGCAACCCGCGCTCCACCGTGGGCACGGTGACGGAGATCCACGATTATCTGCGCCTGATGTACGCCCGCATCGGCGTGCCCCATTGCCCCAACTGCGGGCGGGAGATCCGCCAGCAGAGCCTGGACGAGATCGTGGAGGCCGTGCTGACCATGCCCGAGGGCACCCGCATCCAGCTGCTGGCCCCCATTGTGCGCCTGCGCAAGGGCGAGCACGTGAAGCTATTGGAGCAGGCCCTCAAGGACGGCTTCATGCGCGTGCGCATCGACGGCGAAATGTACCCGCTGGACGAGACGCCCAAGCTGGACAAGCAAAAGAAGCACACCATCGAGATCGTGGTGGACCGCCTGGTGGTGCGTCCCGATATCCGCCAGCGCCTGACCGACAGCCTGGAGACCGCCATGAAGCAGAGCGGCGGCCTGGTGACGGTGCAGCAGGTGGACACGGGCACCGAAACCCAGTTCAGCCAGAACTACGCCTGCCCGGACTGCGGCGTGAACATCGAGGAGCTGGCTCCCCGCATGTTCTCCTTCAACAACCCCTACGGCGCCTGCCCGGATTGCGCGGGCCTGGGCGACGTGATGAAGATCAGCCCCGACCTGTGCATCCCGGACCGGGACAAGACCCTGAACGAGGGCGCGGTGAGCTGCATGGGCTGGAACAGCGGCGAGGGCGACAGCTTCGCCCATTCCGTGTTCGTGGGCCTGGCCAAACACTACGGCTTTTCCATGGACGTGCCCGTGCGGGAGCTGCCGGACAGCGCCATCGACCTGATCCTCTACGGCACCAAGGGCGAAAAAATCGACGTGGCCTATGAGAGCATCAATGGCCGGGGCACCTACAAGACCGCCTTCGAGGGCGTCATCAACGCCCTGGAGCGCCGCTATCGCGAGACCAACAGCGAAAGCATGAAGCGGGCCTACGAGGAATACATGAGCCACGAGCCCTGCCCGGCCTGCAAGGGCAAGCGCCTCAAAAAAGAGGCCCTGGCCGTCACCGTGGGCGATAAGAACATCGCGGACGTCAGCGATATGAACATCCGCAAGGCCCAGGCCTTCTTTGGCGGCCTGCAATTGGGTCCCACGCAAAAGATGATCGCCGCTCCCATTTTGAAGGAGGTCAACGCCCGCCTGGGGTTCCTGTGCGACGTGGGCCTGGATTACCTGACCCTCTCCCGGGCGGCGGCCACCCTCAGCGGCGGCGAGGCCCAGCGCATCCGTCTGGCCACCCAGATCGGCAGCGGCCTGGTGGGCGTGCTCTACATCCTGGACGAGCCCAGCATCGGCCTGCACCAGCGGGATAACGCAAGGCTGCTGGCCACTCTTAAAAATCTGCGCGATCTGGGCAACACCCTGATCGTGGTGGAGCACGACGAGGAAACCCTGCGCAACGCCGATTACGTGGTGGATATCGGCCCGGGCGCGGGCGAGCACGGCGGCAATATCGTGGCCCGGGGCACGGTGGAGGACATCATGAACACCCCCGGCTCCATCACCGGTGATTATCTGGCGGGCCGCAAGGCCATCGCCATTCCCACTAAGCGCCGCGCGCCTCGGGGCTGGCTCACCGTCAAGGGCGCCCGGGAACACAACCTCAAAAATATCGACGTGCCCTTCCCCCTGGGGGTGCTGTGCTGCGTCAGCGGCGTCAGCGGCAGCGGCAAAAGCAGCCTGGTGAACAGCATCGTGCACAAGACCCTGGCCCGGGACCTGAACCGCGCCAAAACCAAGCCCGGCGACAGCGACGGCATCGAGGGCATCGACCAGCTGGACAAGATCATCTGCATCGACCAAAGCCCCATTGGCCGCACCCCCCGCAGCAATCCGGCCACCTACACGGGCCTTTTCGACCTGATCCGCAAGGTATTTGCCCAGTCTCCCGAGGCCAAGGTGCGCGGCTACAAGGAAAACCGGTTCAGCTTCAACGTAAAGGGCGGACGCTGCGAGGCCTGCGGCGGCGACGGATTGCTCAAGATCGAGATGCATTTCATGCCCGATCTGTACGTGCCCTGCGAGGTCTGCGGCGGCAAGCGCTACAATCACGAAACCTTGCAGGTCAAGTTCCGGGGCTATTCCATCGCCGACGTGCTGGACATGACGGTGGAGGAGGCCATGCGGGTGTTTGAAAACCATCAGCTGATCATGAACAAGCTGCAAACCCTGTATGACGTGGGCCTGGGCTACATGCGCCTGGGCCAGGCCAGCACCACCCTGTCCGGCGGCGAGGCCCAGCGCGTCAAGCTGGCCACCGAGCTCAGCCGCCGGGCCACCGGCAAGACCATGATCCTGCTGGACGAGCCCACCACGGGCCTGCACGTGGACGACGTGAGCCGCCTGGTGCGCGTGCTGCAGCAGCTGGTGGACGCGGGCAACAGCGTGCTGGTCATCGAGCATAACCTGGACGTGCTCAAAACCGCCGATTACCTCATCGACCTGGGCCCCGAGGGCGGCGACAAGGGCGGCCTGGTGGTGGCCGCCGGCACCCCCGAGCAGGTGGCCGCGGTGAAAAAGAGCTATACCGGGCAGTATTTGAAGCAGGCGGGGGTCAAGGCGGAAAAATAAGCAAACCAAAAGCCACCGTGTAATACCAGTGCACGGTGGCTTTGCGCATATTCTCGCCAGCAGGCGACAATCTCGTGGAGCTCTCGCAAACTCCCTGTCTTTACTATATCCAAATCCATCGCTTTGTCAAGCAAGGAGAAAACCATGGAATCAAGATTTGAAGAATATGCCCGCATTGTTTCAAACGTCTCCGCCGACGAGCTGATGGCCGTCGTCAAAGGCTTCCCGCTGCCGGAAAATGGCATGGTCTATTCCCCCCGGGAGGACGACCTGCACGCTGTGCTGGCCTTTATCCCCTGGGGCGAGGCGCTCTACGCCGATATGCCCTATCAGCTGGGCTATTGCGCGGGCAGCAATGACCGGGCAGACACGCTGGTCCGCCATGGCGGCAGCACCTTTTTGCAAAGCGATACGGAAATCGATCTGCTGCTGGCCCACCGCTGGGAGCAGGAACCCCGTCGCTTCCGCATCCCCGCCGACACCCTGGTGGAGCTTTTCGGCGATACCCTGCGCAGCGCGCCCCTGGGACGGAATTTTCGTGTGCTGGTGATCCTGCCCTTCGCCACCAATACGGCATGGCAGGACGGAAAATCACGGAATACGTGGACGGTCAAAGCTGAATAAGTAGGCACATCAATAAACAGAAATTTGACGGGGTTCCGATGGGGCTTTGCCCCATACCCCACTGGGGTGGGAGCCCCACCCCAGACCCCGGCTGCGGCGGATGCGGCGTAATTTTGATAACCAGCAGCTTCCCGCAGTTACTTGGATAACGCAGCCCACCGCTTCCGGGCAGGCCAGCAAAGCTGGCCATGCTGTGCGCAAAGCGCACAGCGAAAACCGGCGTCAGGCCGGAGAAAATGAGTAAACTCATTTTTCCGGACTGTTGCCGGTTTTCTTATGCCCGGAAGC
>CACZLE010000100.1 GCA_902781945.1 uncultured Eubacteriales bacterium
TCGTTGCGTCAGCTGCTTTTACGACGACAAACGCAGGTTTTCTGCTTCTCTTTTGACTCAAAAGAGAAGCGTACCCCTTTCCCCGCCAAATTTCTGTTTTACGATTTTTTCATCACCAGGAGCCTCACCCTTTGATCAGATCCCTCACCACCTCGCCGGCCAGCACCAGTCCCGCCGCCGAGGGCACGAAGGCGATGGAGCCGGGGGTGGCGCGTTTGCCGGGGGCGGGATCCTCCGCCGCTCCCTGGGGCGTCCTGGGCGGCTCCTTGGAATAGACCACCTTCAGATGCTCAATGCCCCGCTTGCGGCATTCCACACGCATCACCTTGGCCAGGGGGCACACGGAGGTCTGATAAATGTCCGCCACCTCGAAGGCCGCGGGGTCCAGCTTGTTGCCCGCCCCCATGGAGCAGATGATGGGCGTGCCCGCCGCCCGGGCCTGCTCCACCAGGGCCAGCTTGCCCTTCACGGTGTCGATGGCGTCCACGATATAATCATATTGGGTAAAATCAAACTGATCCTGGGTTTCGGGCAGATAAAAGGTTTTGTACACCGTCACCCGGCAGTCAGGATTGATGTCCAGCACCCGCTCCGCCGCCACGTCCACCTTGTATCGGCCCACGGTGGAGCGCAGGGCGATGATCTGGCGGTTGAGGTTGGTGACGGACACGGTGTCGTTGTCGATGAGGTCCAGCGCGCCCACGCCGCTGCGGGCCAGGGCCTCCACCACATAGCCGCCCACGCCGCCCACGCCGAACACCGCCACCCGGCTGCGGGCCAGCCGCTCCATGGCGGCCTCCCCCAGCAAAAGCTGCGTTCTGCTAAACGGGTTCATGGCGTCCCTCCTCATAGCCGTCCAGGAAGGAAATTTCCTTCCCCTTGTATTTCCAGCCCACCATGGTGTCCAGCTGCAGGGTGTGGATGCTGGCGAAGATGTTGTCCTCGATGGTGGGGTTGGTCTTTTTCAGCTCCTTGATCAGGTTCTTGATCTCCAGCCGCTTGCTGCCGCCCTCGTGCTTTGCGCTGTCCTCGGTGAATTTGCAGGCGCATTGGATAAATTCCAGGCCATTCGCCCGGGCCCAGGCGATGATATGCTCCTCGTGCACCAGATACAGGGGCCTGATCAGCTCCATGCCGGGAAAATTCTTGGCCCACAGCTTGGGGATCATGGCCTGCAACTGGCCGCCGTAGAACATGCCCATCACCGTAGTGCCGATCACGTCGTCAAAGTGATGGCCCAGGGCGATCTTGTTGCAGCCCAGCTCCCGGGCCTTCTTGTACAGGCAGCCCCGGCGCATGCGGGCGCACAGGAAGCAGGGGTTCTTCTCCTGGGCGTTGGCCACCTCGAAGATATCGCTTTCAAACACCGTGACCGGGATCTCCAAAAACCGTGCGTTCTCCTCCACCTTGCGTCGGTTTTCCGGGTTATAGCCCGGGTCCATCACCAGATATTCCACCTCAAAGGGGATCTCGCTGTGGCGATGCAGCATCTGCATCATCTTGGCCATCAGCATGCTGTCCTTGCCGCCGGAGATGCATACGGCGATCTTATCCCCGGGGCGGATCAGCTGATAGCGCTTGATGGCCTTGCAGAAGGGGCTCCACAGTTCCTCATGATACCGCCGCACGATGGTCTGCTCCACCTGCTGGCAGGGGGTAAATTGCCGAGGCATAGGTTCTCTCCTTGCTGATTGGTTTGGTAGGCATTTATTGTACACTATTCCTTTCCATAAATCAATGCCTGCGCCGCTGGACATCTGCCCCAATCATCTGTATAATAATATCTGATCATTTCAAAGTCCGTCTCTGCCGCAATACCGCGTATTCCGCCGATGGAAAACAAAGGAGAGGTACCTATGTCGCTGCTTACCCGCTTTCTGGAGCCAGAACCCCGGCTGCCGCTCAGCCGGCAGAGCTTCCCCAACAGCGCTCTGCGCAAGATGATCATTCCCCTGCTCATCGAGCAGCTTTTGCAGATGATCGTGGGCATCGCGGACACGCTGATGGTCAGCTACGCGGGCGAGGCCACGGTGTCCGGCGTATCGCTGGACACTATGCTCTACACCATCTTCATCTACCTGTTCACCGCCGTGGCCACGGGCGGCGCGGTGGTGGTCAGCCAGTATATCGGCCTCAAGGACAAGCGCCAGGGCGACCTGGCTGCCTCCCAGCTCTACACCATCGCCGCCATCGTGTCCGTGGTGTGCATGGGGCTGGTGCTGGTGCTGGGCCCGGCCATCCTGAATCTGCTTTACCCCAGCGTGGAGCCGGACGTGATGGCCGCCTGCCGCACCTATCTGTGGATCGTCACATTGTCCTTCCCCGCCAATGCCCTGTATAACGCCGGGGCGGCGCTGTATCGCTCCATGGGCCGCACCCGCACCACCATGTACGTGTCCGTGGCCATGAACCTGCTCAACGTCATCGGCAACGCCATCGGCATTTTCGTGTTCAAGGCCGGGGCCGCGGGCGTGGCCTGGCCCACCACCCTCAGCTGGTATTTCGCCGCCGTCGTCATGACCCGCCTGTGCCTGAACCCCAAGGGCCAGGTGACGTTGCGGCTGAACGGCTCCCTGCGTCCCCAGAAGGACATGAGCCTGCGCATCCTGCGCATCGCCGTGCCCA
This sequence comes from uncultured Eubacteriales bacterium, assembly GCA_902781945.1. GTDB lineage: Bacteria > Bacillota > Clostridia > Christensenellales > Aristaeellaceae > SFMI01. Next base: position 2,626 of record CACZLE010000100.1, read on the forward strand.
ACTCCATTGAAAACACCCTGTTCCAGCTGGCCAAGGTGGTGCTGGGCGCGCTGATCGCCACCTTCGGCACCAGCCAGATCGCCGCCAACGGCATCGGCCAGACCATCTGGTCCCTGGCCGCCTGCATGTGCGTGTCCATGGGCCCGGTGTTCATCACCGTCATCGGCCAATGCATGGGCGCAGGGGACACCGAGGCCGCCGAATGGTATATGCACAAGCTCACCCGCCTGTCCCTGGCGCTGGCCATCCTGTGGAACCTGCTGGTGCTGGCGCTGCTGCCGCTGATCCTGCCGCTCTATAACGTCTCCGCCGAAACCAAACACCTGATCCTGGTCATCGTCATCATCCACAACGCCTTCGCCGCCCTGGTGCAGCCCTTCTCCAGCCCGCTTTCCGCCGGTCTGCGGGCCGCAGGCGACGTGAAATTCACCATGTGGTCCTCCATCTTCGCCACCGTGGTCTGCCGCACCATCCTCTCCTTCATCCTGGGGCTGTGGCTGAACATGGGCGTCGTGGGCATCGCCCTGGCCATGGGCCTGGACTGGTGCATCAAGGGCGCGCTGGACATCATCCGCTGGCGCAGCGGCAAATGGAAGCAATTCAAGGTCATCTAAGCATAACAAATGTGAGGTGCATGAAAAATGAGCAAAAAGAGGACAAGCAAAGTGGTCAAGATCATCCTGTGCGTGCTGGCGGCGCTGGTGCTGCTGGTGGGCGCGTATGTGGCCTATGTGTTCATCGCCTTCAACCGGCTGCCGGACGATCTGCAATTGACCGTCGCCGACAACGTGAAGGAAACCGCCCAGGTGAACACGGCCTACAAGGTGGTATCCTTCAACACGGGCTTTGGCGCTTACGAGCCGGATTACAGCTTCTTCATGGACGGCGGCACCCAGAGCTGGGCCTGGAGCAAGGATCGTCTGCTTAAAAACCTAAACAATCTCCAAGCCTGGCTGCGGGAGCAGGACGCCGATTTCTACTTTTTGCAGGAGGTGGACGAAAACGCCACCCGCACCTATCACGTGAACCAGCGGCAGATGGTGGAGCAGGCCTTCCCGGATTATGACATCGTGTACGGCCAGAACTGGGACAGCCCCTTCCTGTTCTACCCCTTCACCCAGCCCCACGGCAAGACCCGCTGCGGCATCATGACCCTGAGCCGCATGGATATCCTGCGGTCCTTCCGCCGCAGCCTGCCCATCGAAAACACCGTCATGAAGCTGGTGGACCTGGACCGCTGCTACACCGTCTCCCGGGTGCCGGTGGCGGACGGTCATGACCTGGTGCTGTTCAATATGCACCTGTCCGCCTACACCTCCGACGGCGCCATCGCCACCGAGCAGCTCAACCTGCTGGTCAGCGACATGGCCAACGAATACAGCCTGGGCAATTACGTGGTGTGCGGCGGCGACTTCAACAAGGACCTGCTGGGCGATTCCAGCCAGTATTTCGGCATCCCCGGCGACGATTACACCTGGGCCCAGCCCATCCCCGCCTCCACCTTCGAGAACATGCCCCTGACCCTGGTGGCCGCCAGCAACGCCCCCAGCTGCCGCGTGGCCGAGGCCCCCTACAATCCTCAGCAGTTCGTGCTGACCATCGACGGCTTCGTGGTCTCCGATAACGTGCGGGTGGTCAGCACCCAGGTGGCGGACACCGGCTTCGCCTACTCCGACCACAACCCCGTGGAGATGGTGTTTGAGCTCATCGGAGAATAAGCAGAAAAGGATACGCGCTTTCTGAAGCCGAGCAAAACCTTTTTGGCGGGGAGGGGATACGACGGGAGCGTTCCTTTTCGCCGCCCGAAAAGGAACCGAAAACAGAAATTTGACGGGGAAGGGATACGCTTCTCTTTTGCGTCAAAAGAGAAGCAGAAAACCTGCGTTTGTCGCCGTAAAAGCTGCAAACGCAACGAGAAACAAAGCCGTAGCCCACCGCTTCCGGGCAGCCAGCTTTGCTGGCGTGCTGTGCGCAAAGCGCACAGCGAAAAACCGATGGACAGACCAGTAAATGAATGTATTCATTTTCTGGCTGGCCCTCGGTTTTTCTTATGCCCGGAAGCTCTCGCTGCGACTTCCAAGTTACAGGTGCAGATTGTTTGTTGCTGTTTTCAAGCAGGTTCGCCAGGATGGGTGTCCAGAGGGCCCAAGCGGGCCCTTTGGCGCGGGTTTGGGCGCGCGGAGCGCCCAACGTTCCCCTTGCCAATTTCTAGAAAACGCGTATCCCCTTTAAAACCTCCCGATCACATCCGCGTTCAGCCGCCGGATGATCTCCACCGCCAGCCTTACGCCGTTCCGGAAGTCCTCCAGGGAGGCGATGCCGTAATGGCTGTGGATATAGCGCACGGGCAGGCCCATGACGATGCAGGGGACGCCCAGATTGCTCAGGTGGATGGGCGCGCCGTTGGTGGAGCCGCCGCTGCGCACGGCCTCCTGGGCGGGGATGCCCAGCTCTTCCGCCAGGTCCAGGGCATAGCGCTGGAACCGGGGATTGGTGATCATGCGGGCGTCGATGTGCCGCAGCATGGGGCCCTTATGGATGGCCGTCTGGCTGAGCCAGGGCTCCACCACGGTATCGTCGGCGGGGCAGCCCTCGAACACGATGGCGATATCGGGCTTCACGTGCCGGGCGGTGACCGCCGCGCCGCGGGTGCCCACCTCCTCCTGGGCCGCCATGGCCCCCACCACGTCCACGGCCAGGTCCTCGCTGCCCAGGGCGTCCAAGGTGGCCTGGATGGCGGCGCAGCCCAGGCGGTTGTCAAAGGCCTTGCCCAGCATCAGGTCGTGCTTTGCGTCGTATTCAAAGGTCACGTCCGGAGCCACCGGCGCGGCCACGCGGATGCCGAAATCGTTCTTCGCCTCCTCCAGGCTGGACGCGCCCACGTCGATGGACATTTCCTCCAGGGCAGGCATGCGGTTCTTTTCCTCCGCGGACATAAAATGCGGAGGCTTGGCCACGGTGATCCCGGGGATCCAGTTTCCCCAGCGGTCCCGCACCCGCACCCTGTGGGCGGGAATATTGCTGTTCACCCAGCCGCCCAGGTTCAGGAATTTCAGGGTGCCGTTGGGGCGGATGGCCTGCACCATGAAGCCCACCTCGTCGGAATGGGCGTCCAGTTGCACCACGGGCTTGTTCCCCGCGTGGACGGCCCGGCGGATATAGAGGTTGCGCAGGCTGTCCTCCTCCAGCGCGGCGTCGGCGGGCGCGTAGCGGCGGGCCACCGCCACCACCTCGTCCTCAAAGCCGGAGGGACCGTTGGCGTTGGAAAAATCGGCGATCATCTGCAAATAATCCATCTTTTATGCCTCCTTCAGGGGGATGCGGCGGAAGGCTTCCAGGAAGTCCGCGATATATTTGGCGCAGGCGTCCAGCATATCCTTCCCCCATTGCTCCGTGGCGTTCTTGGGATGGTCGGGGCCGATCCAGCCGTTGTCGGTGATATCGACGACGGGCCGTACCAGGGGGATGGACACGCCCTTGTAGCTGACGGTCTTAAAGCCCGTGGATTCGATCTCCGGGGACACGGGCTTGAGCACCATATCCTCCACCGCGTCCCAATCCACCAGCTTCGGGTCCACCGCCAGCACGCCCGCGGTCTCCTCCGCGCCGCCGTGGCCACCCTTCCAGGCGGGGTCCAGATCCCAGGCCATCAGCCACCAGTTGAGCTGAGCCAGCACGCAGCCCTGGCGCTGCAGATCCAGCGCCACCCGGTCCAAAACCGGCACGTTGCCGCCGTGGCCGTTGAGCACGGCAAAGCGCCGCGCGCCGTGGGCGCGGTAGCCCTGGGTCAGTTTGGTGAACACCTGATAGAGCACGTCCTGCCCCAGGGACACGGTGCCGGGATAATCCACCTGGCTGTCGCAGGCCCCGAAGGGGATGATGGGCGCGATGGCCACGTCGGTCAGGGGCTCGATGAGCTCCAGCAGCTTTTCCGGGATCAGGGTATCCGTGCCCAGGGGCAAATGCTTGCCGTGGCATTCGATGCTGCCCACGGACAATAAAACGGTGTCGTTCCGCTCAAAGTATTCCCCCGCCTGGGGCCATGTCATGTGCGCCAGCCTCATAAGAACGCCTCCTGTTTTTTTGAGTATATCCTACCACAAATCAGAATAATTTCAAGCGCTCGTTTTTCCTTTTCCCCGTCAAATTTCTGTTTGTTCATGTTTCCAGTCAAACTTCCGTATCAGCCCAATCTGCCACAAAATGGTTTGACGGAACACCCTGTATTCTATATAATAGGAGGCGCTGCGCCACGGCGCTGCCATCCAGAAGACACGCAGGAGAACATCCATGAAACGACAAGCCTTTCCCTGGCGGGATTTTCTCGGCAGGATCGCGGTGATCGCCATTCCGGTGGCGCTGCAGAACCTGCTGACCACCACGGGCTCCATGGTGGACACCATGATGATCGCCTCCCTGGGCCAGACCGAGGTGGGAGCCGTGGGCCTGTGCGCCCAGTTTTCCTCGCTGATGTTCAGCGGGTACTGGGGCTTTGTGGGCGGCGGCATGCTGTTTTTCGCCCAATACTTCGGGGCCGGGGACGACGACGGCATCAACCGCTCCTATGGCCTGACCCTGACCTGCATGATGACGGTGGGCCTGCTGTTTGGTCTGCTGGCGGTACTGTTTCCCGAATTGGTCATGCGCCTGTACACGGACAAGGCCGCCATCCAGCAGATCGGCGTGGAATACCTGCGCATCGTGGGCTTTTCCTATCCGCTGACGGTGTTCTCCATGGGCATGGCCTCGCTGCTGCGGTGCACCGAGCGCGTGCGCATCCCGCTGTACGGCTCCATCACGGCGGTGATCACCAACGTGTTCCTTAACTGGGTGCTGATCTTCGGCAATCTGGGCATGCCCGCCCTGGGCATCCGCGGCGCGGCTCTGGCCACGGTCGTGGCTCAGCTGGTCAGCATCGCGGTGGTGATCCTGCTGGCCAAGCGCAGCGGCCACCGCTATCTGCTGGCCTTCAAGCGCCACTTCGGCTGGACGCGGGCCTTTGTGGCTACGTATCTCAAAAAATGCCTGCCCATCATCCTCAACGAGGTGCTCATCGGCCTGGGCAACATGGTTATCAACGTGGTGCTGGGCCGCCAGCCCGAGGAAGCCATCGCCGCCCTGGCGGTGTTCCGCACCCTGGAGGGCCTGGTGATCGGCTTCTTTGCGGGCTTCTCCAACGCCTCCTCCGTGCTGGTGGGCACCCAGGTGGGCGCTGGCCACATCGATACGGCCTATTCCCGGGCCTGGCGGCTGGTGTACCTGTGCCAGGGCTTCATCGGCCTGGTCTGCGGCTTGCTGGTGCTGCTGCATACGCCCATTTTGAACCTCATGGGCATGTCCGGCGAGAGCTTCCGCCTGGCCTTCGGCATGGTGTGCATCTACGGCGTGGCCGCCCTGATCCGCATGGGCAACTGGACCCAGAACGACACCTTCCGCGCCGCGGGCGACGCCGTCACCGGCACCGTGCTGGAGATCGTGTTCATGTGGCTCATGGTCATCCCCTGCGTGCTGCTGGCGGGCTTCCGCTGGAAGCTGCCCACGCTGCTGGTCTTTGCCGCCTGCTACATCGACGAGCCCATCCGCTACGTGATCATGCAGCTGCATATGTTCCGCGGCGGCTGGATCCGCCCCATCACCCCCGAAGGCACCGCCGCCTTGAAAGAATGGAAGGCGCGGCGGGGAAGCTGAGACTGACAAACAGAAATTTGGCGGGGAAAGGGGTACGCTTCTCTTTTGAGTCAAAAGAGAAGCAGAAAACCTGCGTTTGTCGTCGTAAAAGCAGCTGACGCAACGA
>CACZLE010000101.1 GCA_902781945.1 uncultured Eubacteriales bacterium
ACAAACGCTATAAACACAGCCCTTTTCGGTTCCTTTTCGGGCGGCGAAAAGGAACGCCTTCGTTCGTTTTATTCTTTCCCCTTGCCAATTTCTGTTTGTCAAGGTATTCTCGCCCTTCCGAGCGTTCCTATTATACCAGTCCTTGCCCCGTCCCGCAACCTGCCATTTTCTGCCCGCAGGGGTGATTTTTGTCTCAGGCTGTGATACAATGGGAGGGCTACGGAGGAATCGCCATGAAATTACGCAAGCTGCTGTTTTTATGCATCCTGGCCCTGACGGTGGCCGCGGCCTCGGCCCTGGCGGAGAGCGCCCGGGTGCTCACCCCCGGCGGGCCGGTGAACCTGCGCAAAAAGGCGGACGCCAAATCCGCCATCCTGGTGGCCGTGCCCAACCGCAGCCTGGTGGAGGTGGTGGAGGCCGGGGACGCCTGGAGCCGGGTGCGCTTCCAGGGCAAGACCGGCTACGTCAAAACCGAATTCCTGCTGCTGCCGGAAGCCCTGGCGGGCAAGACGGTGTATCCCGACGCCGACACCCTGCTGCGGGCGGAGCCGGAGGCCGACGCCACGATCCTGCTGCCCGTGGGCGGCTGGGACGCGCTGACCGTGGAAGCGGTGGAAAACGGCTGGGCGCTGGCCGTCTGCGGGGACGCGCGGGGCTATGTGCCCGCGGAGGACCTGAGCCTCCAGCTGGACGCACCCTCCGGGGACATGACCTGGATGAAGGAGCCCGGCGTTCTGGCCGATACAGGGGCCGAAGTCGCCGTCACGGTGATCGACGGGGACCAGTGCCTGGTGATCGGCGGCGATGGCTGCCAATGGACGCCCGTGTCCGGCGTGACCCTGCGGGGCCCCGCCGACGAGGCCGCCAACATGGAGGCCGTATCCCTGGCCCAGACCGCCCTGAAAAAAGCCTACAAGGCCTTTGACGCCCAGAAGCTCTACGCCACGGTAGAGGCCCAGGGCGACGCCTGGCGGGTGGGCTGGTTCACCGCCCAGGACCAATATGTGTACGGCGCGCTGGTGCGGGAGGGGCAGGCGGTTTTCACCGCCCGGTACACGGATTTCGCCGCCCCCGTGAAGCGCCCCGATCTGCTGCCCGAGGACCGGATCGACCTGCGGCTGAGCGCCGACGCCCTGGCCGTGGGAGACGTGCTGGATATCGCCGTGCAGGCCTGGACCCGGGAAAAATGCGCGTACAGCCTGACCCTGGAGGGTGCAAAAATCGCCGAAAGCAAAGACGACGGCCATTTTGCCGCCGCCTATCGCCCGCGCCAGGCGGGAAACTATACCCTCACCGTCACCGTCACCGACGAGGCCGGCAAAACCGCCGACGTGTCGGCGGATTTCACCGTTTCCGAGGGCGCGGCGGAAAGCCTGGCCCTGCCCTACAGCCAAAAGGACGGATGGTGGCTGGACCGTGCCTATCGGGGCAGCACCCTGGATCAGTCCGGCTGCGCCATCTTCACCCTGTCCCACGCCCTGCAGCGCATGGGCAAGACCGGGGACGACCTGCACCCCGCGGCCCTGGCCAAGGTCTACGCCCTGTGCCTGACCCCGGACGGCACCAACAACGAGCGCCTGATCCGGGAAGCCGCCGCGGACTACGGCTTCGCCACCCGGGCCGCCCTGATCGGCGACAAGAAGCAGATCCGCACCCTGCTGGAAGGCGGGGCCCTGTTCAGCTTTTCCATCGCCCGGGGCCACATCGCCCTGATCGACGGCGTCAGCGAGGACGGGACCATGGTGCACGTGGTGGATTCCGCCCCCGGGGCCACCTTTACCCGCATCGTGAACGACAGCCTGTACCGCCGCATGAACAGCGGCTCCTTCCGGGCCGCGCTGAGCCTGGAGGATATCCCCGGGGCCCGATGGTACTTTGAAACCGGCGAATACGGCGGTCTGGAATACTGGCTGCGCATCGAATATGCCGCCAGGCGCGGAGTCAGATTGATTCAGCCTTAACAGCTCCGAAGAAAACGATATATCGTTTTCTTCGGTAACAGATTTTCTTGTGAACCTGCGGTTCACGGCCAGAAAATCTGCAAGGAATGAAAATTTGTTTCGCGGGGGCAAGCTCCGCTACACAAATTTTCTCCTCGGCGACGTACACGCCGCCGCCTGCGGATTGAAAATGAAGGAGCCGCGGCCCCTTCATACATCCCAAGTTTTAAGTTAGTCAATGGCTCGCCGCGGCGCTGGCGGATATGGCGGCGCAGGTGGCGGCCTGCTGGGCGGCGATCATGGCCACGGTGCTGCTCATCACGGCGGCCTCGGCCCGCTCGTCGGGCACATAGCCGTGGGAGGCCAGCATGGCGGCGTGCATCAGTCGGGTCTTTTTATCGATGCCAAACCCGCCGTAGCCTTTTTGCCGGGACAGGAATTCACCCACCTCCAGCATGTCCGCCACGGCGTCCCGGATCTCCACCGGCAGCGCGGACAGGGCGGACAGCACGGCCAATTCATAGTGCTTGCCGTACTTGCGTCCCGCCTTGCGCAGCTCCTCGTACAGCGCCAGCACGCGGCTGCACTTGTCCAGGGTGGCCCCGGGCGTCAGGGCCAGCACGTGGCTGGCGGATTGCAGGCCGTCGCCGCCGCCGAAGGTGGGCTTGAGCCGCTGATAACAGTCCTCCATATCGGCGATCAGCAATTCGTCCGACTGGCTGGAGAAGGCCAGCAGCACCGCGAACACGCTGTCCTCGCCGCCGGTGAGGAAGGGGTGCTCCCGCTTCATCCTGTCGTAGATGCCCCGGCCCCGGGCCACGATCTCCGCCATGGGATGGGGGCTGTGGATCCCCGCCAGCAGCAGGGCCACCAGGGCCAGATATTCCGAGCCGTGGAAAGAGCCTTTCAGCAGCTCATAATTGTCCAGCATCGCCTGCAATTTATCCTCCGGCGTCAGGCTGGCCGCCAGCATGGAGACCACCGCCATGCGCACGGTGCCCCGGAAGCTGGAAAACACGCCTACCTTGTCCTTCAGCAGATCCAGGCTTTCCCGCAAGGTTTCCTCGGTGATGGGGATCTGACGTCCGGTCAATATGTTGGCAGACACCGGATACATATAGTTGCTTTCCATTTTAAACACCCTTTTCAGGGTATCCCGATTTTCGATGAACAGCTCGCAGCGCTGCTGCAATGCCTCTCGCATGGCGATGCCTCCTTGGTAAAAATTCCTTCCTATGATAATTGGAAAACCGTCTGCTGTCAAGAATGGGAGTGACGCGCATGATCGTTTGCTGCACGGTTCCCTCGCCCCTGGGGCCGCTGACCCTGGCGGCGGAGGACGGCCAATTGACGGGCCTTTGGCTGGAAAACCAGAAGCATTTCCGGGCCGGGGTGCCCTCGGACGCCCCCTTTGACCCCCAAGCCGCGCCCTTTTCCCAGGTCCGGGCCTGGCTGGACGCCTATTTTGCCGGGCAAAACCCGCCCCTGGAAGTTCCGCTGGATCCCCAGGGCACGGACTATCAGCTGCGGGTATGGCGGGCCCTGCGGGAAATACCCTATGGGCAAACCGTGACCTACGGCCAGCTGGCGGAAAAGCTGCATTCCGCCGCCCGGGCCGTGGGCGCCGCCGTGGGCCGCAATCCCGTCAGCATCCTGATCCCCTGCCACCGGGTGGTGGGCGCGGACGGCAGCCTGACGGGCTACGCCGGGGGACTGGAAAACAAAAAGCGCCTGCTCCGCCTGGAGGGCGCATGGGAGGAAACGCCATGAAACAGCGCACGGCAGGCCAATGCCGCCTGCTTCTCATCGCTTTCGCCGCCCTGCTGCTTTTGCTGGGGGCGCTGATCTGGCAGGGCATCCGCCGGGGCGATGCGGCCCGGGTGGGCATTCCCCATTCCGTGTCCGCCGCCGGGGCGGCCATGCTGCTGCAAAGCCCCGGGGCCCAATATTCCTGCGTGATGGGCTCCACCGCCGAGGCCCTGGCGGAGGCGCTGCAAAAGGGCGATCTGGACGCCGCCCTGCTGCCCGCCGATCTGGCGCTGGGCATGGCGGAGGTGCAGATTCGCTCGGTGGTGGGCTACGCGCCCCTGGTCATCCTGTCCGACGACGGAGACCTTCGCTCTCTGCAGGACCTGGCGGGCCGCACCTTGACCCTGGACGAAGGCCTGCAAAATACCCGGGAGGACCGCGCCCTGCGGACGCTGCTGCGTGCCGCGGAGGTGCGCTGCGCAGTCGTCTACGGTGCTTCCGGCGACCCCTTCGCCTGCTCCCTGGACGCCGCGGCCAGGCTGGATACGCCCATCCGCTTTTCCTTGGCCAAGGCCTGGCGGCAAAACCTGTCCTCCCTGCCCCCCGCCGGGCTGTGCCTGGCCGTGCGGCAGGACTACCTGGCCCACGCGGGCACGGACTTTTCCGCCTTTGAAAAGGCCCTCAAAAGCGCCATGTCCTACGCCGCGGACAAGCGCAAAAAGTCCGTGGCCATGACCGCCGCCGCAGGCCTGTCCCCCGACGAGGACACCGCCGACCGGCTGTATCCCTTCTGCGACTTTGTGTACCTCACCGGCGCGGAGATGAACGCGGCATTGCAGGCGGGGAAATAAAAACGGACAAACAGAAATTTGACGGGGAGAACGAACGGGGGCGTTCCTTTTCGACGCCCGAAAAGGAACCGAAAAGGGCTGCGTTATAATGATTATCGTTTTGT
>CACZLE010000102.1 GCA_902781945.1 uncultured Eubacteriales bacterium
TTCCAGCCTGATCTGAACTAACTTGTGTGGCCATCCTTGTGATGGTCTGTTTGCTTTTCCCTTCTTTCCGGCGGCCCGTTAATTGAATGTTTCAAACTTGTTTTCCTCCTCAAAGAAAAAGTGAACATTAAGGACCTTGACAGTCTATAATGTTCACTTTCATTTGTCAATAGCTTTTAAAAAGTTTTGGAAAATTCTTGGTTTTCTTGGATTTTGTGGACAAAAAGCTACCGATTTGTCCCTTCTAACGTTCGTGTTTTTGACAAGTGCGGTCAGCGTGCCCCCGATTCCGGGGCCCCGCCTCCCAAGGCGGCCCGTCCCTTGCTTTACGAAACGGGCAAAATGTGATATACTGAGCATGCGTTCCCATTTTGGAGCGTTAAAAGGAGGCAAAAATGTATCGCTATTCCCAGCAAATGCGTCAAAATACCACAAATTTGAAGGCAAGGACCCGCCTGTTGGCCGTGCTGCTGGTCCTCGCGCTGCTGGGCTGCGGCTATCTGGGCATCTCCTATGCCCGGGTGGCCAATTACCCGGATCGCACTCAGCAGCAGCTATTGGCCCGGGTGCGCGCCTGCTGCGCCGACGCCAAGACCCTGGCCGAAAAGCTGTCCACCTCCGTCCAGTCCAACACCGCCAGCCAGCTGGCCAGCATCCGCCAGGGCATTTACGCCATGGATCAGCTGAACACCGCCGCCATCAACCTGCAAGGGGAAAGCGCACGCCTGGTGCCCCAGGAGGCCCTCACCGCACTCTACGAGGATATCGACGCCTATTTCAGCATCATCCAGACCAACACCGTCTCCGTGTTGGAGACCCGGGCGCTGCTGCTCAATCATCTGACGGCGCTGCAGGGGCTGCTGACGGAGTGAGCAGCGGCAGCGCCGCCGCCAGCTCCCACAGCACCGACACCGCGCGGGAGACCAGCAGGGCGGCAATGGCGCCATAGAGGCGCAGGGGCGAGGCGGCCCAGCGATAGGTCAATATCAGCAAGAGCGCTGTTCCCACCAGGGTGGGGAGCAGCGTTTTTTTCTGCTGTCCCAGGCCGCTGAGCAGCGTGGCGGCGGCCTGGCCCAAGGCAAACAGCAGGGTCAGCGGGGCCGCCGCGCGAAAAAGCCCCCGCAGGGCGGGCTGACGGTAGATCGTATTCGCCAGAAAGCCGGAAAGTCCATGGATCGCGGCCCAGCCCAGCAGCCCGCACCCCAGGGAGGCCGCGAACAGCTGCCCCGCCATGCGGCGCAGCGCCGGTCCCTCCCGCCGTGCCAGGGCCGGGATGCCTGCCATGCCGATGGCCGCCGTCAGGATCCCGGGCAGGAAGATCACCGGCAGCACCATGCCGTGCAGCAGGCCCACCGCCGCCGTGGCCTGGGTGGGCGGCATGCCCGCCGCCGCCAGCCGCCGGGGCAGCAGGCCGGAGACCAGCGCCCGGGAGGCGGTTTGGATCAGCCGCGTCCCCGTGAGGGGCAGCGACAGCAGCAGCAATTCCTTTTCCAGCCCCTTGTCCCGTGGCAGACGCCCGGGCAGGCATCTGCGCAGCAGCAACAGCAGCAGGCCCAGGGCGGCTGCTTCCCCCAGCGTCTCCGCGGCCCCAGGGATGGCGGCCCGCCCCGCCACCGTAAAACCGGGGATCAGCAGCGGTGCGCACAGCAAAAACCGGGCGGCCTGCTCCGTCAGCGTGGCCCAGGCGGGAGGCCAGGGCCGGCCCTGGCCATAGCAATAGCCGTGATACACGGCGGCCAGGCCGCTGAGCAGCACGCAGGGCGCGCTGACCCACAGGGCAGGCAGGGTGCGCGGGTCCCCCAGCAGTCCCGCAATGAGCGGCGACAGGGCCAGCCACAGCAGCATCAGCCCCAGCCCCGCCCGCATCGCCAGCCCTCGCCCGGCGGTCAGAGCCGCGCCGTCCTCCCGACGGGCGGTCAATCGGCTCACCGCCGTGGGCAGCCCCGCCGTCACCGGCGTTACCGCCAGCATGTGGGCGCTGTGGGCCAATTCAAACACTCCCAGCGCTTCCGCTCCCAGCATGCGCCCCAGCACCACATGCAGCAAAAATCCCAGCGCCCGCACCGCTCCGTTGGCACAAGCCAGCACAGCCGCCTGTCGCTTGACCGATTGCTCCCGCATCCTCCCACCGCCCTTCGGGAGAGGATATGCGGCGAAAGCGAAAGAAATGAAGCTGATTTTATATGGATTGCTGACTGGGATAATACAAAAAGCAGAGAATAGCAGGAAAAAAACGTTCGAGGCCGCGGAGGCCTCGAACGTCTTCTCTGCCAATTTCTGTTTGTCACGCCTTTTGCCCCTTCGTTACTCCCTGCGAGAACCACAGTCCCGTGATATCGTCCATGGGCACGGCCTGGCCGTCCAGCCGGAGGGTGCCGTTTTCCAGGTCCATTTTGTGGGCGACGCCGGAGAGGGTGCGATATTGCCCCAAGCAGGCGTGGGGATCGGGCTGCTTGGGAGCGGGGACGAAGTATTCCACGGTGATGGCGGGGCGGCGGCCCGCCGTCAGCAGGTCGTGAAGGCGATAGAGCTTTTGGTCCAGCCGGTCCCGCTGCTCTTCGCTCAGCTCCCGGAAGGGCTCGTAAAGGGTTTCCTTTTCGCCCATGATCTCCTCGTAGCCCGTCAGGGCTGCGAAGGGCATGAACTGCTTGGCCCGGTCCGCCCGGCGCATCTGGGGATGCCTGCGGGATACGGGCCGGGGCAGAGCCAGCATATCGCTGTACGCGTTCATGACGCCGTCTCCTCTCCTGCGCGGTGGCCGCCCACCTGGGTGTTGCGCACCCGGGCGGTGGCCCCTTCTTCATAGCTGATGCCCCGCAGCAGGGCGTTTTTGCCAAAGCGGCGGCGGATGTCCAGCATGGCCTGCTGGATGCGGCATTCCCTGTCCAGCTCGCTGCGCTCCCGCTCCAGGACGGCGGGGTCGGTGAACAGGTCCATCTGCCGCTGCTCCCGGGCCGCGGCCTGATCCTTGGGCAGCACGTGGTCAAAGATCACGTAGAACCGGCGGATGGTCAGGGTGGGGGCCACGATGGCGTCATATATGTCCAGAATGGCCGCGATGAGCTTTTTGGACGAGGCGGTGAACAGCCGCGCGCCGCCCGCGTCGGTGATGGGCAGGCTGCCATGGGTGGGCGGCGGCATGGGCCGTCCGTACCAATCCAGCACCTGGGGACCGCCCTGGTCCGCGCCCTCCCGATCATAGCCCACGCAAAGGGTCGCGCTGTCCGTCACCAGGCCCTTGGCTACCAGGTCCAGGGACAATTGATCCGCCATCTCCTGCACGATCAGGCGGCCCTTGTCAAAATCATAGGGGCAGGGCAGCACCTGGCCCACGGACATGGAATGGGCGGAGGGCTGATAGGCCTTGATATCCGCCATGGTGCAGGGTTCATAGCCCCAGGCGTGGTCGATGAGCAGCTCGGCGTCGATGCCGAACTCTCGGTACAGCTCCTCTTCGTTTTGCAGGCTGCGGCGGGCGACGTCGCCCATGGTGTAGCAGCCGTGCCTGGCCAGGCGGCGGCTGATGCCGTGGCCCACCCGCCAGAAATCCGTCAGGGGCCGATGATCCCACAATAGCTCCCGATAGCGCATTTCGTCCAGCTCCGCGATGCGCACGCCGTCGGCGTCCGCCATCTGGTGCTTGGCCACGATGTCCATGGCCACCTTGGTCAGATAGAGGTTCGTCCCGATGCCCGCCGTGGCGGTGATGCCGCTCTCGGCCAGCACGTCCTTCAGGATCCTGCGCACCAGGGCGTGGGCGGTGGTCTTGTACAGCTTCAAATAGCGGGTCAGATCCATGAACACCTCGTCCACGGAATAGATGTGGATGTCCTCCGGGGCAATGTATTTGAGATAGACCTTTTCATAGATCCGGGCGCTGTACTCCATGTACAGCCGCATGCGGGGCGGGGCCACGGTGTAGGTCAGCTCCCGGCCCGTGCGGGCCTTGTATTCCCGGGCCTTTTCCACCACCTCAAACAGCCGGGGACGCCCCGGGATGCCCAGGGCCTTGAGGGCCGGGGACACCGCCAGGCAGATGGTCTTGTCCGTGCGGCTCTGATCCGCCACCACCAGACGGGCCGTCAGGGGGTCCAGCCCCCGCTCCACACACTCCACCGAGGCGTAAAAAGACTTGAAATCGATGGACGCGTAGGTTGTATTTTCCGTCACGGGCTCACCCCCTTCCCTGGTAAAATTATAAGGTTTTTGGCCGGGAAGGGCAACCACAAATAATTGTATATGATGTTAAAGCCTTACAGATGAAAACAGAAATTGGCAAGAGGGGGAACGATAAGGGCCTCCGCGGGTCCGGGGCCTACCGGCCCGCTCTCGCTGAAAATGATCCACAGGATCATTTTCCGGGCGCTGCGAGCCCTTATGATCCTG
>CACZLE010000103.1 GCA_902781945.1 uncultured Eubacteriales bacterium
AGTTTACTCATTTTCTCCGGCCTGACGCCGGTTTTCGCTGTGCGCCGTGCAGCACAGCGCGCCAGCGAAGCTGGCTGCCCGGAAGCGGTGGGCTGCAACATAGTTTCTCGTTGTGTTTGCAGCTTTTACGGCGACAAACGCAGGTTTTCTGCTTCTCTTTTGACTCAAAAGAGAAGCGTATCCCTTTCCCCGTAAAATATCTGTTTGTCTCTTTCCTTCCTCACACATGATAATCCCCATGCACCCCGCCGGTTTTGCTGATGAGCCGGACATCCGTGATGACCATATCCCGCTGCACGGCCTTGCACATGTCGTACACGGTCAGGGCGGCGGTGGAGGCGGCGGTGAGGGCTTCCATTTCCACGCCGGTGCGCCCGTCGCAGCGGACGCGGGCCTCGATCTCCACGGACAGGCGGGTTTCGTCCAGCCACAGCTTCAAGTCGATGCCGCCGATCAGGATGGGGTGGCACATGGGGATCAGGTCGGGGGTGCGCTTGGCGCCCATGATGCCCGCCACCTGGGCCACGGTGAGCACGTCGCCCTTTTTGACGCCGCCGGAGCGGAT
Source organism: uncultured Eubacteriales bacterium (assembly GCA_902781945.1). Classification (GTDB taxonomy): domain Bacteria; phylum Bacillota; class Clostridia; order Christensenellales; family Aristaeellaceae; genus SFMI01. The sequence continues at coordinate 566 of CACZLE010000103.1, forward strand.
CAGGTCAAAGGTGCTCCGGCTGACCAGCACCCGGGCGGCTGCCACGGCCTCCCGGCGGGTAATCTCCTTGTCGCCCACGTGGACCATGCGGGCGCGGCCCTGGTCGTCGAAGTGGGTAAAATCGGGATTGGGCTGCATAATTTATCCTCCGATGCGGTTCATGGTGCGGGCGGACTGGCTGGGATCGTGGGCGGACAGGGCTCCGTGCTGCTGGGGCTTGGCGGCGATGGCGCGGAGGAAAACCTCCCGCATGCCGTCCTCGTCCAGGCCCTTGACGCACAGTTCCTCCGCGGAGTGCAGGCAGGGCTTCACATGGCCGTCTGCTGTCAGGCGCAGGCGGTTGCATTCGCCGCAGAAATGATTGGACAGGGGGCTGATGAGGCCGATTTCGCCCTGGGCCCCCGGCAGGCGGTAGAGCCGGGCCACGCCGTCGTGATTTTCGCAGGGCGCGGCCTCCGGCAGCGCCTCCAATACCCGGCTGGCGGGGATGTAGGCAGATTCGCCGAACAGCGTGTCCCCGGGCATGGGCATCAGCTCGATAAATCGCATGTCCAGGGGATACCGGCGGGTCAGTTCCGCCAGGGCGGGGATCTCGTCGTCATTGAAGCCGCCGATCAGCACGCAGTTGAGCTTGACCTTGTCAAAGCCCGCGCTCAGGGCGGCCTCGATGCCCGCCCAGGCGTCCGCCAGCTTGCCCCGGCGGGTGATGAAGGCGTAGCGCTCGGCGTTCAGGGTGTCCAGGCTGATGTTCACCCGCTTCACCCCGGCCTCCCGCAAGGGCTTGGCCAGGTCCGGCAGGCGCAGCGCGTTGGTGGTGATGTCCACCTCGGCAATGCCCGGCACCGCCGCCACCCGCCGACAGATGCTCAATATGTTGGGCTTGGTCAGGGGCTCGCCGCCGGTGACGCGCACCTTGCGGACCCCAAGGCGCCCCGCCGCCCGCACGGCGGCGATCATCTCATCCTCGGTGAGCATCTCGTCATGGCCGTGCTTGCACACGCCTTCCTCGGGCATGCAGTAACGGCAGCGCAGGTCGCAAAGCTCCGTGACGCTGAGGCGCAGATAGGTGATTTGTCGTCCGTAGGAATCGGTCATATCAGTACCTTCCAAAGGTGCAGTTGGGGAAATGGCAGGCGGGGCACAGCTGGCACAATCCGCCTTCGCCCAGGCGGATCAGGTCGCCTTTGGTGAATTTCAGGCCGGTATAGATCTGGGGCAGCAGCACGTCAAACAGCGTGGTGGGCAGGCTGATGGCGGCCCCGGGCACGCCCAGCACGGGGATATCGCCCAGGTAGGCCACCAGGCTCATGTTGCCGGGCTGGCTGGGCACGCCGTGGCTGATCACCTGGCAGCTCAATTGCCGGATGGCGGTGGGGGTCAGGTCGTCGGGGTCCACGCTCATGCCGCCGGAGAAGATCAGCAGGTCCGCGCCCTGATCCAGGAAGGAGCGGGCGGCGGATACCAGCATGTCCAGATCGTCGTCGCAGATGGCGGCCCCCAGCACCTCGCCGGGATAGGCGGCCAGTTTCCTGCGGCACACGGCCTCAAATTTATCCTTTATGCGCCCGTGATAAATCTCCGACCCCGTGATGACGATGCCCGCTTTGCGGGGCTTATAGGGCAGCAGATCCAGCAGCTTTTCTTCCTTACAAAGGGCCTCGGCCTCGATGATCTGGCTTTCCTGGGTGACCAGGGGCACGATGCGCATGGAGGCCAGGCGCATGCCGGGCTTAACGGGATAATGATCCGGCAGGGTGGAAATGGTGATGTCGCCGATGGCGTTCACCCGGCGCAGCAGGTCGGTGTTCACCCGGAACAGGCCCTCCTGATCCGCCAGCAGCAGCACCTTGCCCTCGCTGGGGGCGGTGTAGTGTGCGCCCGCCACAGGAGCCATGGCCGCCATGCGCAGGGCGGCATCCTCCTCGTGGATCTCCCCCGCGTTTTCCTCCCACACGAACACCGTGCGCTTGCCGATGTCCAGCATGTGGGGAATGTCCTCCTCGGTGATCACATGGCCGCGCTTGAAGGCCGCGCCCTTGAAGCCGTCCCGCATTTCGGTCAAATCATGGCACAGGGTGAGGCCGACGGCGTCCTCAACTTTTACTTTCTTCATAATATAAATCCTTTCAGCTTGGTTCCCGCCTCCACGGGGCCGCTGCCCGCCGGGATGACGGCCATGGCGTCGCAGCCGATGGTGGAGGAAAGCACCACGTTGCCCTGATCCTTGGGGCATACCAGGCGCACGGCGCCGGTGCTCAGGTCGATCCGTCCCCGCAGGAAGCGGGTGGCGGGGCTTTTCTTTTTAAAGGGGTTCGCCAATTCCATTTCGATCTCCGCCGGAATGGGGTTTGCCCGTCCGCAGAGCCTGCGGATGGCGGGCAGGGCGCAGGCGCAGTAATTGGTGAGGGAGGAGGCCGGATTGCCGGAGAGGCCCAGCACCAGCTTATTATCCCGCACGCCATAGGCGCAGGCCATGCCGGGCTTCATGGCCACGCCCCGGGCCAGAAGCTCGACGCCGCAGCGCTCCATGGCGGCGGGGGTCACGTCCCAATTGCCCACGGACACGCCGCCGGTAAGGATCACCGCGTCACAGCTTTGCAGCCCCTCCGCGATCAGGGCGGCGATGGCGGCTTCTTCATCTCCCGCCAGGCCCAGATAGCGCACCTGGCAGCCCTCTTTTTCCAATAAAGCGGTGAAGGTGGCGCGGTTGGCGTTGCGGATCTTGCCGTCGGGCTGCGGGTCCTCGGCCTCCACCACCTCGCTGCCGGTGGAGATCAGGCCCACCACGGGCCGCCGATGGACCTCCACCTGCGCCACGCCCTGGGCGGCCAGGGTGCCCGCCAGGCCGGCGTCGATCAATGTGCCCTTGGGGGCCAGCAGCGCCCCGGCCACCACGTCCTCGCCGCGCTTCACCACGTTGTCCCCGCTTTTGAGGGGGGCGAACAGGGTGACGCTGGTTTCGGTGAACGCCGTGCGCTCAAAATTGATCACGCAGTCCGCGCCCTCGGGAATCTTGGCCCCGGTCATCAGATGGGCGGCCTGGCCCGCCTGCACGGGCAGGGTCGCCACCTTGCCCGCCGGGATGGTCTCGGTGATTTGCAGGGTCACGGGATGCTCCCGGCTGGCCTGCGCCACGTCCGCCGCCCGCAGGGCGTAGCCGTCGTAGGCGGAGCGGTCAAAGGGCGGCACGTCCTCCGGCGCGGTCAGATCAAAGCCCAGCACCCGCCCGGCGCACGCCGCCAGAGGCACGCGCTCGGTCTCCACCGGCGCCGCCAGGGACAGGAGCAGATCCCGCGCTTCTATCCAGGAAATTTCACTTTTCATATGCAGCCTCACAAAAAAATTCCGCGCATTTCTCAAAGAAACGCGCGGAAAATAAGCATGCCAAACAAGCCTCTTTTCAGCGTCTCCTTTTCAAATGCGGAAGGTGCGGCCGTTTCCCGCCGCGCCCAGGCTCCCGCGCCATAACCTTCGTCCCAGGCGGAGGAGCTCAAAGACGCTCTTATTATGCCATAGAATATCGATTGGCGTCAACTGGAAATTACCAGGACTGGAGAATTGCTGCGGGAGCGACAAACAGAAATTGGCAGGAGGAGTACGTTCGAGGCCTCCGCGGCCTCGAGCTCTGCGCCAAAGGTCTTCGACCTCTGGACTCCACCGGGCGAACCAACTTGAAAACAACAACAAACAATCTGCGCCTGAAACTTGAGCGTCGCAAAGAGAGCTTCCGGGCAGAAGAAACCCGGCGGCAGTCCGGAAAAATGAGTTTACTCATTTTCTCCGGCCTGACGCCGGGTTTCG
>CACZLE010000104.1 GCA_902781945.1 uncultured Eubacteriales bacterium
AACCATGGTGATGGCGGCGGTCAGGGTGGTCTTGCCGTGGTCAACGTGGCCGATGGTGCCAATGTTTACGTGAGGCTTGGTGCGCTCAAACTTTTGCTTAGCCATTGATATCCTCCTAATAATCTTGTGGGGTAATTATTTGCCGATGACCTTTTCCGCAATGGACATGGGCACGTCGGCATAGTGATCAAACTGCATGGTGAACACGCCGCGGCCCTGGGTCTTGCTGCGGAGGCTGGTGGAATAACCAAACATCTCCGACAGGGGGGCGACGCCGTGCACCACCTGCTCGGTGGCCCGGGATTCCATGCCCAGCACGCTGCCGCGGCGGGCGGTCAGATCGCCGATCACATCGCCCAGATACTGCTCGGGAACGATGATCTCCAGCTTCATCATGGGCTCCATCAGCTTGGGCCCAGCCTTGGCCACGGCGTCCTTGAACGCCATGGAGCCGGCAATCTGGAAGGCCTGCTCGGAGGAGTCGACCTCATGATACGAGCCGTCGTACACGGACACGTGGAAGTCCACCACTTCGTAGCCGCCCATGGGGCCGTTCTTGGCGGCGGCCTGGATGCCCTTGTCGATGGGGGCGATGAACTCCTTGGGGATGCTGCCGCCGATGGTGTCGTTGCTGAAGGAATAACCGGCGCCGGGCTCCGCGGGGGTGAGCTCGATCAGGCAGTGGCCGTACTGACCGTGGCCGCCTGTCTGACGCTTGAAGAGGCCCTCGCCCTTGGCCGGGCGGCTGATGGCCTCGCGGTAGGCGACCTGGGGCTTGCCGACCTTGGCTTCCACCTTGAACTCGCGCATCATGCGATCCACGATGATCTCCAGGTGAAGCTCGCCCATACCGGCGATGATGGTCTGGCCCGTCTCCTGGTCAGTCCAGGTCTTGAAGGTGGGATCCTCTTCGGCCAGGCGCTGCAGCGCCAGGCTCATCTTGTCCATGCCGGCCTTGGAGCGGGGCTCGATGGCCACCTGGATCACGGGATCCGGATATTCGATGGATTCAAGGATGACCGGCTTCTTCTCGTCGCACAGGGTGTCGCCGGTGGTGGTGTTGTTGAGGCCCACCACGCCGACGATCTCGCCGGCATAGGCGTCGGTCAGCTCTTCACGGTGGTTGGCGTGCATCAGCACGATGCGGTTCAGGCGCTCACGCTTGCCCTTGACGGCGTTGTAAGCCACCTGGCCGGCGGCGATGTGGCCGCTGTACACGCGGATGAAGCACAGTTTTCCCACAAAGGGGTCCACCATGATTTTGAAGGCCAGCGCGGAGAAGGGCTCGTCATCGCTGGGATGCCGTTCCACCGCCTTTTCCGGGTCGTGGATATCGTGGCCGATGATGGCGGGGATATCCACGGGGGAGGGCAGGTAGTTTACGATGGCATCCAAGAGGGGCTGCACGCCCTTATTGCGATAGGATGTGCCGCACAGCACGGGCGTCATGCGGTTATGGACGGTGGCGAAGCGGATACCCTTCATGATCTCCTCATTGGTCAGGCTTTCCGGATCGTCCAGGTACTTCTCCATCAGGTCGTCGTTCTCGGCAGCGACAGCTTCAACCATTTCATCATGCATCTGCTGCGCCTCGGAAAGGAGCTCGGCGGGGATCTCCTCCTCGCGGATGTCCTTGCCGTCGTCATCGTAGTACACTTCGGCCTTCATGCGAACCAGGTCGATGATACCGCGGAAGCTGGCTTCCGCGCCGATGGGAAGCTGGATGGGAACTGCGTTGGCGCCCAGGCGCTCGCGCATCATGCCGACAACGCGCATGAAGTTCGCACCCATGATGTCCATTTTGTTGACGTAAGCAATGCGGGGCACGTTATACTTGGTGGCCTGACGCCACACCGTCTCGCTCTGGGGCTCCACGCCGCCTTTGGCGCAGAAGACCGCCACGGCACCGTCCAGCACGCGCAGGCAGCGCTCCACTTCCATGGTGAAGTCCACGTGGCCGGGAGTGTCGATGATGTTGATCCGGTGGCCAAGCCACTGGCAAGTAGTGGCGGCAGACTGAATGGTGATGCCGCGCTCCTGTTCCTGGGCCATAAAGTCCATGGTGGCTGCGCCCTCATGGACCTCGCCTACGCGGTGCACGCGACCTGTGTAAAACAGGATGCGTTCAGAGGTTGTGGTCTTGCCGGCATCGATGTGCGCCATGATGCCGATGTTGCGTACCTTTTCAAGCGGATGGCTTCTGGGCATGGAATGCGTAATCTCCTTGTCTGAGTCTGTCTAAGACTGAATGTGCTGGGATTACCAGCGATAGTGGGCGAAGGCCTTGTTGGCTTCGGCCATGCGGTGCATTTCTTCTTTGCGGCGCACGGCGTTGCCGGTATTGGCGGAAGCGTCCAGCAATTCGGCGGCCAGGCGTTCGGCCATGGTCTTCTCACCGCGGGTGCGGCTGAAATCCACGATCCAGCGCAGCGCCAGGGTCTGGCGGCGCTCAGGACGGATCTCCATAGGCACCTGGTAGGTGGCGCCGCCCACGCGGCGGGCCTTGACTTCCAGCTGAGGCATGACGTTGGCCAGGGCCTGCTGGAACACTTCGTTGGCGTCCTTGCCGCTCTTTTCGGCGACCATTTCAAAGGCGGAGTAGCAAACCTGCTGGGCTACGCCGCGCTTGCCGTCCAGCATGATCTGGTTGATCAGCTTGGTGACAACAACCGTCCCATATACGGGATCGGGCAGTACTTCACGTTTGGGGATAAATCCACGACGGGGCATCTTGTTCCCTCCTTGATTTCGCGTCCTGCAAAGCCGACCGTCAGCGGCAAGTCAGCATCATGCCGCCCTTTTTTGAAAGTGCCTTTGCCGCTTCGCGCACCCTGGCCGCGCTCGCCGTTCCAAGCGAGCGGGTGGTGGTTGTGTCGCGGGCAGACGCCGGCAGCGGTCCCTGGCAGTCAGGAAGCCCTACGGTAATAAATTACTTCTTGGGGCGTTTCGCGCCATAGAGCGAACGGCCCTGCATGCGCTTGGCCACGCCGGCCGTATCGAGAGCGCCGCGAATGATGTGGTAACGAACGCCGGGCAGGTCGCGCACGCGGCCACCGCGGATCAGCACCACACTGTGCTCCTGCAGATTGTGACCAATGCCGGGGATGTAGCAAGTACCCTCGATCTGATTGGTCAGACGGATTCTCGCAATTTTACGAAGCGCAGAATTGGGCTTCTTGGGCGTGGTGGTTTTTACACTCAGGCACACGCCACGCTTTTGCGGGCAACCCTGCAGGATGGGCGCAGTCGATTTCTTAACGACGTCTTCTCTTCCCTTGCGGATCAACTGGTTGATCGTAGGCATGGAAGCACCTCCTGTTAGATCGGAGCGGGAGTTGAGCCCGTCTCCTCCTATAAAACTTCCGCAACCCTCGGAAGCTATAGTCACTTGTGCCGAAAAAAGCGATGCTCGCTTTTTTCGGGTTTTGCAGATTTTCTTGTGACGCTGCGCGTCACGGTCAGAAAATCTGTAAGGAATGAAAATTTGTTCCGCGGGGCAAGCTCCGCTCCACAAATTTTCTCCTCGGCGGCGTACACGCCGCCGCCTGCGGATTTCATTCGAGAGGCTGCGGCCTCTCGAGCTCTCATGGAGCTTAATCCGCGATTTCGGCGGCCACGGCGCAGGGCACCGCAATACGGCACCTGCGGCCCAGGACGGCCATGCTCTCGCAGCTTTCCACGGGCACGCCCGCCGCCTGCGCGGCCTGGGTCAGAGTCAAGCGAAGCCGCTCGTCCGCGTCCTGCGCCAGCAGGATGCGCCGGGCGTTTCCCGCGTTCAGCAGCCGCTGCACCTGGCGCATGCCGGGCGCCAGCCGTTCTTTGCCTTCCACGGGTTTCCCTCCCTTGGCCCCTCTCGCCGCCGGAATGTGTCAGCCGTGGGCCGCGTTAATAGCGCCATTGCCACACATTACTGACAACTATATCATTATATTATCCGTTTTCTCAATTGTCAACTATTAAAATCACCAATATTTGCGGATTTTTCTTAACTTTTCTGTGACAATTCCCGGATGATTGACAATCTGGCAAAACAAGCCTATAATTTGGACGTTGTGCCTCGGGCACAGGTATTTATTGGAAGGATCACAATACAGATGCGAAGCTACTTTGGCCGGTTCCTGGCGCTGCTGTGTGCGCTGACGCTCCTGACCGCCCCCGCCCGGGCGGCCTCCTCCCACGACGCATTGCAGCGGCAGATCGACGCCTTCTGTCAGGAATGCGGCGTGGTGGGCCTGTCGGCGGCCTACGTCGGCGGCGGCACGGTAAAGGATACCTTCGCCTGGGGCTGGGCCACCTATCCCCACGACCCCATGACAGCGGACACCAGCGTGCGCATCGCCTCCATCTCCAAGATCCTGGTGGGTATCGCCGCCCATCTGTCCGCCCAGGCGGGCAAGCTGGATCTGGACGGCCCCATCGACTACGCCCTGGGCTACTATCTGGCCCATCGCAGCACGGAGGATGTGATCACCCCCCGATCCATCCTGACCCACACCTCTTCCATCGTCCCCAATCCCGCCGCCACAGGGGTATTTGACGGCGTGATCGAGCTGCTTTCCAATCCGGACAGCTTTTATGCCGCCGTGTCTGGCAATCTGAAGGACTGGGATTACAACAATTTCGCCTTTTACGTGCTGGGCCTGGCCATTGAAAAAGCCAACGGCCAGACCATGGACGAGATCCTGAACCCCGCGCTGTGCGATCCCCTGGGCATCGACGGCTCCTTCTGGGCCGGAGATCTCAAGGATCAAAGCCATGTCGCCACCCAGTATGACAAGGATCACTGCGCTGTTCTGACCGTGCCCATGCAGACCGAGATCCATAATCCCGGCGTGGCCGCCAACGGCTCGGTATTCGCGGGCAATTATCACATCAGCGCCCGGGATCTGGGCAAGATCGTGGCCACCCTGGCGGCGGACGGCTGCTATGAGGGACGGCAGATCCTCGATCCCGCCATCGTGGAGGCCCTGGAGGCCCACGAGGATCGCCTGGTGCCCGAACAGAATTTCTATCAGTGCCAGCCCCTGCGCTGCCGGGAAGGGCTCTTTGGCCGCAAGCTGCTGTATTATCACACGGGCAGCGCCTACGGCGCTCAATGCCTGATCTGCTACGACCCCGAAATCGGCGACGGCGTGGTGGTGCTCAGCTGCGGCGGTTCCGGCGTGGACCGCTACGGCCTGTACCGGGTGTGCGGCAAGATCGCGGAGCTATTGCTGAGCGACGGATTATAAGATGAAAGAAGAGGTACCATGAAACTGGATTTCCTGGAAAAATACGACTTTTTCACCGGCGTGCCCGATTCGCTGCTGAACCCGCTGTGCAGCTATCTGTACCACCGCTTTGGCATTAGCTCTCATCATATCGTGGCGGCCAACGAGGGCAACGCCGTGGGCCTGGCCGCGGGCTATCACCTGGCCACGGGCAAGGTGCCGGTGGTCTACCTGCAAAACAGCGGCGAGGGCAACATCATCAACCCTGTGGCCTCCCTGATGAACGACCGGGTGTACGGCATCCCCTGCCTGTTCATCATCGGCTGGCGGGGCGAGCCCGGCGTGCACGACGAGCCCCAGCACGTGTACCAGGGCATGGTGACCTGCAAGCTGCTGGAAGATATGGATATCGCCTATTTTATTGTGGGCAGGGACACCGCCCAGGACGCCCTGGCGGAGCAGCTTGCAAAGTTTGAGGCTCTTTTCGCCCAGGGCAAGCAGGCGGCGCTGGTGGTGCGCAAGGGCGCGCTGGAATACGACGGCCTCAAGCTCCACTATGAAAACGCCTATCCCCTCACCCGGGAGGAGATCGTGCAGCGGGTGGCCGCCGCCGCGGGCAAGGACGTGATCGTCTCCACCACGGGCAAGGCCAGCCGGGAGCTGTTTGAATACCGCGCGGCCACAGGCGACACCCACGCCCGGGATTTTCTCACCGTGGGCTCCATGGGCCACGCCTCCTCCATCGCCCTGGCCGTGGCGCTCTACCAGCCGGGCCGCCGGGTCTGGTGCCTGGACGGCGACGGGGCGGCGCTGATGCATCTGGGCGCGCTGCCCGTCATTGCCAGCCGCCAGCCCGCTAATTTGATCCACGTGCTGATCAACAATCAATGTCACGAAACCGTGGGCGGCATGCCCACCGTGGCGAACGTCGCCGATCTGCCCGCCCTGGCCCGGGCCAGCGGCTACAAAACCGTGCTGCGGGCGGAAAACGCCGCCCAGCTGGACGCCGCTCTGGAGGCGCTCAAGACCGCCCCCTGCCCTGCCTTCCTGGAGGTCATGAGCAACAGCGGCGCCCGGGCCGACCTGGGGCGTCCCACCACCTCTGCCATGGAAAACAAACAGCATTTTATGGAGTATCTGCAAAAGAACAATGAGTGAGAGGCATCGCAAATTCTTGGCTGGATTGGCCATCGCCGTCTTTATCCTGCTGTCCGCCGCCATCGCCTGGTTTGTGGGGCGGCCCCTGATCCAGCACCTCAACGACCCGGAGGCCTTCCGTCTGTGGATCGACGGCCATGGCTGGGCGGGACGGTTGATCTTCGTGGGCATCAGCGTGCTGCAAATCGTGGTGGCCATCATTCCCGGCGAGCCCATTGAGCTGTTCGCGGGCTACGCCTACGGTTTCTGGCTGGGCACGCTGCTGTGCGAGCTGGGCATTGTCATCGGCGGGGCGCTGGTGTTCGGCTTTGTCCGCCGCTTCGGCCACAAGGCCGTGGAGGTGTTCTTTCCCCGGGAGAAGATCGACAGCCTGAGTTTCCTGCAAAACGAGCAAAAGCTGGAACTGTGGGTGTTCATCCTCTTTTTCATTCCCGGCACGCCCAAGGACATCATGACCTATTTCGTCCCCTTGACCCACATGAAGCTGGGGCACTTCCTGCTGCTCTCCGGCGTGGCCCGTCTGCCCTCCGTCATCACCTCCACCATCGGCGGCAACGCCCTGGGCAGCGGCAACCGCTGGTTCGCCGTCGCCGTCTTTGCCGTCACCGCCCTTCTCAGCGCCGCGGGCATATGGATATACCGGCGCATCGTCAAGCGGAAGGAAGAAAAGGCGGACTTGTGACGACTCTGATAAAATGTATGATAAAAAGCCTTCAACCGTTGAAAAATCAAGACCGGTTGAAGGCTTTTATCGTGACGATCATTCAATTGTGCATTATGAATTGTAATTGAAAACATGCACAAACAGAAATTGGCAAGGGGAAAGAATAAAACGAACGAAGGCGTTCCTTTTCGCCGCCCGAAAAGGAACCGAAAAGGGCTGTGTTTATAGCGTTTGT
>CACZLE010000105.1 GCA_902781945.1 uncultured Eubacteriales bacterium
ACGAGGAAAGTATAGCAAATATCTATCTAACGCGAAACGCTCCCCCGGTTTCATAACCGCATGGGTGCCTTTCGCAGAAAGGCGGAACATACGCATGAATATCGCCGATAAGGAGGTCTGGATATGAAAAAGCTCGTCAAACTGGCATCGCTGATCCTGTCGCTGTGCCTGCTGCTGTCCCTGCTGCCCGCCGCGTCCGCGGAGGTGATCGACGCGGATCTGAAGTGCACCATCACCCTGGGCAACTGGCCGCCGGACACCGCCGCCGAGGCGGAAAAGGCCCTGTTTGAGGGCTATAAGGCCACCATGGCAAAGCAGTATCCCAACGTGACCCTGGTGCCGGATTACTATTCCTATTCCCTGAGCAACTACGTGCCCATGGCCAAGGGCGGCACCGCCCCCAGCATCTTCCAGCCGCCCTTCACCGATCCCCAGCTGCTGATCAGCCAGCACCTGGTGGGCGACGTGACCGACGCCCTGGCGCAGTTCGGCGTGCTGGACAAGTTCAGCCCCTCCTATGTGGAGATGCTGGCCGACGAGAATGGCCGCATTTACGGCCTGCCCCGGGACGGCTACGTGCTGGGCATGCATATCAACCTGAACCTGTTCCGCCAGGCGGGCCTGGTGGATGAAAACGGCCTGCCCATCTATCCCAAGACCCTGCAGGAGCTGGCGGAATACGGCCAGATCATCCGGGAAAAGACCGGCAAGGCAGGCTTGGTGTTCCCGGCCAGCGAGACCTACGGCGGCTGGCTGTTCACCAATATCGCCTGGAACTTTGGCTGCGTGGGCGAAAACGCCCTGGAATACCAGGACGAGGATGGCCGCTGGGTGTGCAATTTCACCTCGCCCCAATGCATCGCCGCCATGGAATACATGCGGGACCTGAAATGGAAGTATGACATCCTGAACGTGGACGCCACCACCACCGACTGGGCCAGCGCCCACACCCTGCTTGGCACCGGCGAGGCGGCCATGAACTTTGCCGCCGACGACAGCGTGGATCAGCCCACCTCCAACAAGGGCCTGCCCGTGGAGGACTTTGCCCTGATCCCCTTCCCCGCGGGCGACGCGGGCCGCTACGCCCTGGCGGGCGGCACCTGCTATATGTTCGCGCCGGATATCACCGCCGATCAGGGCACCGCGCTGATGGCCTATCTGAAGGTCATCGGCAAGCTGCCCTTCCTGGATGACGACATCATCGCGGGCATGCGGGCGGACTACGCCGCCAAGCGCGACCGCGGGGCCCCCGTGCTGCCCGCCATCAGCGCCTGGACCGACGAGGAATACAATGCCGCCAAGCAGGCCATCATCGACGAATACTGCAACGTGGATATGCGCTTGTACGCCGATTTCTTCGATTCCATCAGCCAGGGCACCATCACCCTCAAATCCGAGGAGCCCGTGTTCGCCCAGCAGCTCTACCGCGAGCTCACCGCCGTGATCCAGCGCATGATCACCCGGGAGGGCGCGGACGTGGTGAAGGCCCTGCGGAACGCCGAGGAATCCTTCCAGGAGTATCTGGACGACGAAATCAACGATATCTGATCCCCATATTGGGACGCAAGCATGCCGGTTCCGGTCAGCGAGACCGGCATGTTTTTCTTCCATACGCCCATTTTTCAAGGAGTGATTGCCATGCGCGGACAAAAGAGCGTTTTGCGCGCCAAGACGGCGGAGAGCGTCAAATCCTGGCTGATCATGCTGCCGGGGCTGCTGCTGATGACGTTCTTCGTGTGGGAGCCCCTGTTTGAAAGCATCCGCATGAGCCTGTACAAGACCCGCAACGTGGAATTGGTGCGGTTCATCGGCCTGGATAACTTCATCAGCGTGACAGGCAAGGACGACTTTGTGCAGGCGCTTTTCAACACCTTTTCCTACACTTTCTGGTCGCTGCTGCTGGGCTTCGCGCTGCCCATCCTCCTGGCCATGCTGATCGGCGAGACCCGCCGGGGCAAGGGCTTTTTCCGCACGGCGGTGTATCTGCCCAACATGCTGCCGGGCCTGGCGGTCATCATCCTGTGGTCGGCCTTCTTCTCCGGCGAAAAATCCGGCGTGCTCAATATCCTGCTGGGCCGTCTGGGCGTGGCGCCCCAGAGCTATCTGACACGGGCGGACTGGGTGGTGCCCATCATCATCCTCATCGCCACCTGGAAGGGCGCGGGGGCCACGGCGCTGATCTACATGGCGGGCATGGCCAGCGTGAGCCCGGAGCTCTATGAAGCCGCCGCCATCGACGGGGCCACCGTGTGGCACCGGGTCATCCATATCCTGCTGCCCGCCATCCGGAAACTGGCCGGCACGCTGCTGATATTGCAGATCATCTCGGTATTCCAGATCATGTACGAGCCCATGGTGCTCACCAAGGGCGGGCCGGACAACGCCAGCCTGTCCCTGATGCAGCTGATGTGGCAGTACGCCTTCGGCGGCAGCATGAACTATGGCAAGGCCTCCGCCGTGGCGGTGATCGTCACGCTGATATTGCTTGTCATGACGGCCATCTATTCCTATTTCAACCGCAAAGAATCCGACTGGGACTGAGGAGGCGACGGCAGATGAAAAATGAGCGCACCGGCGTCATCCGGGAATATGACATGCATTCCGCCTCCGTCCGTGCCCTGTACGGCGTCATCCTGTTTTTCTGCGGGGTGATGGTGGTGCTGGCGGTGTTCCCCCTGTTGTGGGTGGTGCTGGCGGGGTTCAAGGACCTGAAGGAATTCGTCTCCAGCACCTCCATCGTGCCCCAGTCCTTCAGCCTCCAGCCCTTCGCCACCACCTGGAATCAGCTGGGCATCGCCAAAAACTATCTCAATTCCCTCATCTTTGTGGTAGGCAGCGTGATCTGCGCCCTGATCTTCAACGGCCTGCTGGGCTACGGCATCGGCATATTGAAGCCGAAGGGCCACAAGGCAGTCAAGCGCCTGGTGATGCTCTCCCTTTTGATGCCCACCACCATCAGCATCGTGCCTCTGTTCATGAACATCCAGAACCTGGGCCTGGGCAATTCCTTCCTGCCCCTGTGGCTGTCCTACGGGGCCAACGCCATGTACGTCATCCTGTTCGTGCAGTTCTTCGAGTCCCTGCCCCTGTCCATCATCGAGGCCAGCCGCATCGACGGGTGCAGCCAATTGCAAACCTTCTTCCATATCGTGCTGCCCCTCTCCAAGCCCATCTGCTCGGTTATCGCCATCTTTGCCGTCAACGCCGCCTGGTCGGACTTTCTGCTGCCCTATCTGGTGCTGCGGGGCGGCAATCTGCAAACCGTCATGGTGCGCCTGTTCGTGTTCAGCACCGAGCAGACCGTCAACGCCGACACCATGATGCGCTCGGTGGTGTTCTCCATGATCCCGCCCATCATCCTGTTCTTCATCTTCCAGAAGCAGCTGACGGAAAACGCGGTGTCGGTGGGCATCAAGGGGTAAGGATACGAACGGGGGAGAACGGACGGGAGCGTTCCTTTTCGCCGCCCGAAAAGGAACCGAAAAGGGCTGCGTTTAGAGCGTTTGTAGGTTTCTTCTGTGTTTGGCATGCGGTTGCGTTTGCGAAGGCTGTCCTGTGCGCGCTCCCGGGCCTATCGGCCTATGTGCGCTACGCGCACGCACACTGCCGTGTGCCGGGAGCGGTTGGGTTTCCCTGATTTTCGCTCCGACCCTCACGCTTCGCGCTCGGGATGCAGCGCAGATACCCCAACAATCGCCATCAGCGCAACATCCCGAGCGCAGCGCGTGAGGGCTCGCAGCGCCCGGAAAATGATCCTGTGGATCATTTTCAGCGAGAGCGGGCCGGAAGGCCCCGGATGTGACGCTCACAGGTTACTTGCCGACGCG
>CACZLE010000106.1 GCA_902781945.1 uncultured Eubacteriales bacterium
ACCCCTAAAAACAGATATCTTCTTATTTTTGAGGGCGCCTTGTCGCTTGTCTGCCAATAAAAAAGAGGCTGCTGCACTTTTTTTAGTGCAACAGCCCCATTTCCGGAGCGGCTGGGTTTTTCCGAGTTTGGCAAACAACTTGCCCAATTCTGGGTCTGGCATGCGCAGCAGAAAGAAAAGGCCCCAGCCGCGAAGGTCCCAAACGCATCCCCTTGCCATTCTGTTTATTTCAGCCCAGCCCCAGCACTTCCTCGGCGTTTTTGTGCAGCACCTTTTCCAGCTCGTCTTCGGTGAGGCCCAGGTTCCGGATAAGGATCAATTCCTTGCCCGGGTCCCACATGGGAAAGTCCGTACCGAACAGCACCCGATCCGCGCCGAAAAAGCGGATGGCGTCCAGGAGGCCGGCGTCGCCCAGGATCCAATGGCTGCTGGAGCAGTCCACCAGCACGTTCTCATGCTGAAGACATTCCCGTGCCTCGGCCCACTCGGTATAGCCGCCCATGTGGGCGCAGATCAGGCGCAGCCGCGGGAACCGCCGCAGCACCGGCGGCACCTGGCCGGGATTGTCGTAATGATAGCGGTAATCGCCCATATGCAAAAGCAGCGGGCAGGTGTCCTGACAGGCGGCGTAAATCTTGTCCATGCGCGGGTCGTCCAGGGCGATTTTCTGCATGTCGTTGTGCAGCTTCACGCCTTTGAGGCCCAGGCTCAAGGCGCGGGCCAGCTCATCCCCCACCTCGTTTTCCGTCATATCGGGATGCAATGTGGCATAGCCGGTCAGGCGGTCCGGATGCAGCTGCGCCTGGCCGGAAATAAAATCATTGATGGTGGCCGCCCGAGCCGGGGACAGGGCCACGGAATGGATCAGGGCCCGGTCAACGCCGCCCCGGTCCATGGCCTCCAAAAGGGCCGGCACGCTGCCGGGATGGCACATCTCCACGCCGTAAAACTGGCCGATGCTCTGGGCGGCCTTGACGGCGATCTTTTCGGGATACACGTGGGCATGAAAATCGATAACCATGGCGAAACTTCCTTTCACGCCGCCTATTGTAGCACGGGCAAAAGGAAAATAGCAACAAAAATGCCTTGAAAATACAAGGCCGCCCTGCTAAAATGCGGATGGAGGCTGTTCCATGAAAAAGATTGATGAAAAAACCAACGCCCTGCGGCTGCTGGACGCTCAGGGCATCGCGCATCAGGTGCACACCTATGATCCCGACGCCGCGGACGGCGGGCAGGTGGCGCAGCTGCTGGGCCAAAGCCCGGATCAGGTGTTCAAAACCCTGGTCACCGTGGCTCCCAGCCGCAAAAACTACGTATTTGTGGTGCCGGCCAACTGCACCCTGCACCTGAAGAAGGCCGCCGCAGCCGTGGGCGAAAAAAGCATCGCCATGCTGCCCCAGAAGGAGCTGCTGCCCCTCACCGGCTACATCCACGGCGGCTGCTCCCCCATCGGCATGAAAAAGCCGTTTCCCACCGTGATCCACGAGACGGCCCAGCTGTTTGACACCATTTGCGTCAGCGCCGGGCGGCGGGGCTGCCAGGTGGAGCTGAACCCGGATACCCTGTGCCAGCTGGTGGGAGCGAAGTATGCCGATCTGACCCAAGAGTGACGCGGGCGTCGGCACATTGATTTTGTTGCAAAGGATGTGATCCCATGGCGAAATCCATGGTGCGGGATATGACCCGGGGCCCGGTGGTGCCCCTTTTGATCCGTTTCACCCTGCCGCTGTTCGTATCCAACGCCCTGCAGGCGGTATACAACCTGGTGGACATGGTGATCGTGGGCAATTACATCGGCAAGGCGGGCATGAGCGCCGTATCCATCGGCGGCGACATCCTGCACCTGCTCACCTTTGTGGCCATGGGCTTTTCCTCGGCGGGCCAGGTGATCATCGCCCAGGCGGTGGGCGCCCAGCGCCACGACGACATCCGCAAGACCATCGGCACCATGTTCACCTTTCTGCTCAGCTTTTCACTGATCATGGCGGCGGTATGCTACGGCCTGCGCTTTTCTGTGCTGGGCTGGCTCAACACGCCCTCTGCCGCCTACGATTACACCATGGATTACATGGTCACCTGCGTGTGCGGACTGGTGTTCATCTATGGCTACAACATCGTCAGCGCCATCCTGCGCGGCATGGGCGACAGCAAGCGGCCCTTTGTGTTCATCGGCATCGCGGCGGTGCTGAACATCGTGCTGGACATCGTATTTGTCAAATATCTGGGTCTGGCGGTATTCGGCGCGGCGCTGGCCACGGTGATCGGCCAGGGCGTCAGCTTTCTGGCCTCCATCGCATATCTCTACCGCCACCGGGAGAGCTTCGGCTTTGATTTCAGGCTTTCCAGCTTCCGCATCGACGGCCCCCAATTCAAGCGCCTGCTGGCCCTGGGCATTCCCATGGCCATCCAGTCCGCGGCGGTCAATTTCAGCAAGATCATCCTGACCAGCTGGATCAACCTGTTCGACGTCACCTATTCCGCCCTGGCCGGGGTGTTCAACAAGATCAACATCATGTGCGGCGTCATCAGCCAGTCCTTCACGGCGGCGGGCAGCACCATGGTGGGCCAGAACCTGGGCGCCCGGGAATACAGGCGCGTCAACCAGATCCTGACGGCCATCGCCGCCTTCTGCATCGGCCTGTCCTCGCTGCTCACCGCCGCCATGCTGCTGTGGCCGGACGCCATTTACGGCATCTTTACCACCGATGCCGAGGTGCTGACTCTGGCCTCCGTGCTGACCCTGCCCATCATCCTCAATTTCTACGGCTCCGCCACCCGCTCCGTGGCCTTCTCCCTCATCAACGGCTCCGGCAAATCCAAACTCAACCTGGCCGTGGCCATCATCGACGGCGTCATCGCCCGCGTCGGCCTGGCCGCCCTGCTGGGCTTCGCCCTGAAGCTTGATTGCCGCGGCTTCTGGCTGGGCGACTCCCTGGCCGGCTTCATGCCCATGGTCATCGGGGCGGTGTTTTACCTGTCGGGAAGGTGGAAAAAAGCCTGACAAAAAAGCGGCAGAGGCTTTTTCCTCTGCCGTTTCTGGGCATCGACAAAGTCGATGCCCCCGAAGAAAATGAAGGATCATTTTCTTCGGATTGCAAATTTTCTTGTGCGCTTGACAGCGCACGGCCAGAAAATTTGAGCGGAATGAAAAATTCTTCCGCGGGGGCAAGCTCCGCTCCAGAATTTTTCTCCTCGGCGACGTACACGCCGCCGC
>CACZLE010000107.1 GCA_902781945.1 uncultured Eubacteriales bacterium
TCAGCCAGCCGTAATGCTCTTCTTCCTCATTGTAGGGCAGGTCTTCAGTCACGCCGCAGAAGTCATGGGAATAGCGGCTCATGTGCTGGATGTAGGGCAGCTTGGCGATCAGCGCCTGGGCGGTTTCGCTGTCATTCAGGACGCCGGGGATCACAGTGTCGCCAAAGTGCAGCAGGATTTTCGTGCCGTTCTCCGGCGGCAGGCGGGTCGGCATGGTGGGATCATCGGTCTGCATCTGTACCCCGTCCTTTGCCACACGCTTTCCGCTTTCTGCACAAGTAGTCATGCAGACAGACAGCATCATCAGAATCGCCAGCAGGATCATCATGGTACGCTTCATTTTAGTTTCCTCCTCATTTTATCGTGCTTCGCACATATTCTCTCACTTCAGTTTCAGAGCTGCCGGGGTCAAATCCGGAAACCGCCACACCCCGGATCACGGCGGCGTCCGGCTGCATCTGCTGAATCTTCTCGACCGTATCCGCAAAGCGGCTGCCACAGTGGGTGGTCATGACATAAACCGTTTTACCGGAGAGATCGGTTTCCTCCAGAAAAGCCCGCAGGGGTGTGCATACGGTGTAATGCCAGATGGGAGCAACCAGCCATACTGTGTCATATCCGCTGACATCCTCCAGATGAGAAGCCAGCGCCAGATCCACGTGATCGATATCCTGGCCTTCGCCTACCTGCACGGTCTGATCATAATCCGAAGGGTAGGTATATGCGGTCTGGATTTGGAACACATCCGCTTTAGTTTCCTCAGTGATCCAGCCGGCGATCATCTGGGCATTGCCGACCAGTGCGCCATCTTTGCCGCGGTTCAGGGTCGCACTGGAAACTACATCCACATCCGGATCAAACAAGGTATTCCCGACCCGTGAGAACCAGACGACCAGTGTTCTGTGATTCTCTCCGGGGATCAGGCCGACAGGCTCCGCGGCCTGCGGGATATAATCTGCATACCGAGTGTAGTTACTGATCTCATCGTCACATTCCGCAAATGCGCCTGTCTGGAGTATTGCCAGCATCGCTGTCACCAGAATTGCGATCCATCTTTTCAATGCTTTCCCTCCTCTGCCGAAGAACCGTTTGTTTTTACGGTCCAAACCAAATAATCCAGGAGGTCCAGCTTCTTCTGTTCTGTATGAATCCTCTCCAGCAAGAGGCGGCGGTAATCCGCAAGCAGTCGCATCTGATCCTTCTGACGCTTCGAACTGTTTGATCAGCTCCTTGCCGCAGCCCGCGTCCGCCAGGCATTCATAAACCTGCTCCTCGCTCATGGCAATCACATTTCCACCTCCCGATCCCATTGTAAAGCTCACCATTTGTAATAGCAAATACTTAAAAGTTAAAGTAACCTTTGCTTTTCAAGCAACATTCAATACGGTATAATGATGAGGGAATTAGCCGAAGACCAATGATCCGTCCAACCGGGCCGCGAACAGCGAGGATGGCTGGCATCATGGTATGGGAGGGATGTATATGGAACTGAGGGTGCTCAATTATTTTCTGACGGTAGCGCGGGAAGGCGGACTGACCGGAGCCAGCGAAGTGCTCCATGTGACCCAGCCCACCATGTCCCGACAGATCCAGGAGCTGGAAGAAGAGTTAGGACAAAAGCTGTTTATCCGCACGACCCGCTCCATGGTGCTGACGCCGGAAGGAATGCTGCTGCGCAAACGCGCAGAAGAAATCCTGGAAATGGCAGAACGCACGAAAGCGGAGTTTTCCTCCATGGGCAGCGCCGTAGCAGGAGACGTGTTCATCGGCAGCGGTGAAACCTTTGCATTGAAACGGGTAACGGACCTGATGGCCCAGATAAGGGAGGATCACCCCGGAATCCATTTCCAGATCTACAGCGGCAACGCGGAAGATGTGATGGAGCGGCTGGAAAAGGGATTGCTGGATTTCGGCGTTCTGGTGGAACCGGTGGATGTATCGCACTACAACAGCCTGAGTCTTCCCGCCAAAGACACCTGGGGGCTGATCCTGCGGCGGGATCATCCGCTGGCGCAGAAAAGCCATATCCGGAGAGAAGATCTGACCGGCATTCCTCTGATTGTATCCCGCCAGAATATGGCATCACAAAAAGCCGGCAACGACTATCTCGACTGGTTCGGGAAAACCTATGAGTCGCTGAACATCGTTGCTGGCTACAATTTAATGTATAACGGTGCGCTGATGGTGAAATCCGGCATTGGCTGTGCAGTCGGCCTAGATCAGATCATCAACTCCGCCGAGACCTCTGATCTCTGTTTCCGCCCCTTCGATCCGCCTCTGGAAGCAGGAATCGTGGTGATTTGGAAAAAATACCAGGTGTTTTCCAGGCCGGCAGAAATGCTGCTGGAGAGAATGATGAAAGCATTTGATTGTCGTCAGTGAAGGCTGATTAGAAATCAGGCAAAAAAATTAAAAATCTGCTAATGGGGTCGATCCTCTGTTAGCAGATTTCTCACGTTTGATGACATTCCGTAAAACAAAAATCCCACCAGCTTCAGAACTGCCTTTTGGGGGCAAATCTGTCAAATCTGGTAGGCAAAATGGTGATCCCGGCGGGATTCGAACCCACGGCCTGTCGCTTAGGAGAGTGCAAAAGCGTTCGCCTAGCACTTCCTTCTAATTGCCTTTAACGCCTAGTATTACTGGGTTTCTAACGATTCGCGGGTGTTCGCATTTCCTTTCAAAAACCTCCAAAATACCCCGTAAATCCACCCCAAAATTAGCTGGCCGTTAGCTGAGCTAATTTTTGGCGGCAGTCAAATTTATCGCGACGGCCGCCTCGCGTTAGCTGCCGGTTTTTTTGGCGGCAGTCAAAAACGCCTTTCTAAGGCCTGGCTTGTCTATGCATTTCATATGCATAAAAGATATACAAAACAAGGGCTTTCGAGGTCATACAGGGTTATGAAAGGTCTTAATCATCCGCGCGCGATTAGCAGAGATTTGTTAGCAGAGAAATCCGCCAGAATTAGCTGGTATTTTAATGGCTCATAAGCCCAGCTAACGGATTTTCACTATCCAGAATGTTTAGCCATAGTAAACCACTTTGCCAGGAATCCCATATTAAGCCGCTTTTCGGCTCTTCAAGCAGTGACATTTTTGTGAGGAGTGTTTCCCTTGTTTTCGGGCGGAGTGTCAGCTAATGAAGGCAGGCGTTAAAAAACTGCCTGAACAGTGAGACCTGTCCGGCAGCAAAGCATGGCGGTTACTTGCAGATCTTATGCTTTCACAAGGCGGAAGATATCGTGTCTCCGCTTGAATATCAAAAGTAGTGTTGTCCTTTCGCAGGCTTTTCGGGTAATCCGGTTCCAGTTCGACTACCTCACCGCTGAATTACAGTTGTCACTCTGCTGCCTGCTTTCACCGGCAAGCCCTCTTTCTTGTCACCTTGTTATTCATATTCTCGTCATTCTTGTCAGGTGGTGAGAAGAATGATTCGTAAGGACACCGGTTTCAAAATAAACTGGCCGATACGGTGTGCTGGTATGCCGCTACTCTTTCTTCTTCCATGCTTCTTCATCTATACCCAACTCCTGGCGCAATAAAAGATTGACGAGTGCGTTTGTGCTGAGGCCACGTTTTTTTGCATAAGCATCAATCTCTGCTTTTCGACCTCTGGGTACGACAATCCGCAGATTATCGTATGCCTTTGCGTTATAGCGATTCGTCGCCTCCATATGGGCTTTACTTTGTGGCATCTTTCATCCCTCCTGTTCCTGAATACTATATAGCAATCGGAAACATTGTACAAGTAGCCAATTTGGTCTTGACAAACATTGTACAATGTTACGAATATAGAAGGCAATTCTGATCTCATTTTTGAAAGGAGCATCGCCATGCAAATGATTCCGATTCGCGTTCTGAACTTACAAAACCGCTTGAACAGAGAAGGGTGCCGCTGTTACACTGTCAATGAGATCATGGTAATTCTGGGTGTTGGAAGAAAAGCTGTCTATAGTTTGATCCGACAGAAAGCCTTTCCATCAATCCAAATTGGCGGCATTGGCTATAGGATTCCCAAGGACACCTTTGATTCATGGCTTCATCAAAAGGAAAACGGCGAAAGATAACTGCGCATCATCTCCTCGGGATCGAAAAGCGTCGCCCTACATAGGTGACGCTTGCTTTTCGTTTTGTGTACCCATGACCGCGTTGACCAAAGCGTCAGCATCCTGGATCAACAGCGCCTTGACCGCGTCCTGGATAAAGTCGATTCCTCCCCCGCCGCGATGGCTTCATTCTCCCCCAGCCGACTCAGCTTGCGGTATCGTCCGGGGGACGCGCCGTACTTCCGATTGAAGCGGCGTATGATCTCGTCCCGGGTCTCCTTCAAATAATACACCGCCGCCGAGAGCCGGTAGTCGGTGAGGAAGTCCACGAAGGTCTGACCCGCCTCCTGGCGGAAGATGCGCATGAAGTGGCTGGGGCTGTAGCCCGACACCGCCGCCGCGTCCGCCACCGTGATGCGTTCGGCATAGTGGGCCTTCACATAAGCGATCACGCCCTTGAGCCATTCGGCCTCCTCCACCAACGGCCGCACGGGGCCGGTGTGCCGGTTGCAGTACAGCGCGTGCAGGAACATGAAGAGCTGGCTCTTCACCACCAGCGCGAAGCCCTGCGGCCGCGCCTCGCAGGCCCGGTCGGCGGCATCGAGGGCCGCGGCGGCCGCGTCGTGGAAGGCGGTGCCCGGGCGGATGGGCCGGTCGAACAGCAGCGTGCCCTGCCTGAGGGCCTGGATCACGTGGTGGCGGCACCAGTCGTCCGTCTCGGTGCTGTCCAGTATGGACAGGGAGAAGATGATGTTCTCATACTCCATGGGCCCGTCGGGGGCGCCGTCGATGGCGTGCAGCTCCCCCGGCAGCACCGGCACGATGCAGCCCGCCTCCACCGGGTAGCTCTCCAGATTCACCGACACCGTGCCCCGGCCCTTCTTGATGTACTGGTTCACACGGTCGAAGTCCAGCGGGATCGTGCACAGGTAGGTCTCGTAGGCAAAACCCGGCTTTTCGTGCAGCTTGGTCTCCTGGAACTGCGTGTATTCCTCCAGCTCCACGTCCATCCCTCCCCACGCGGCTGATGATGATAGAATTATACAACTTTGTGAGCGTAAGCTGCAAGCATTTTTTCAAAAAACAGATTATAATGATAATGTCAGAGTCATCGAAACAAGACCATGGAGGGCACGACCATGAAGCTGAGAGATTACACAGAAAACAGGAAGTTCACGGACTGCACCAGGCTCGAGCTGTTCAGGGTAGGAAGAAGGTCTACTACATCTCCGCCGAGTTCCTGATCGGCAAGCTGCTGAGCAACAACCTGATCAACCTGGGCTTGTACGGGGAGGTCCGGGATGAACTGGCGGCGGAGGGCATCGCCTTGTCCGAACTGGAGGAGTTCGAGCTGGAGCCCTCCCTGGGCAACGGCGGCCTGGGGCGGCTGGCGGCCTGCTTCCTGGACAGCCTCGCCACGCTGGGCCTGCCCGCGGACGGCCTGGGGCTCGCCTACCACTGTGGGCTGTTCCGCCAGAGCTTTGTGGACCGCCAGCAGACCGAGGCCCCGGACCATTGGCTCAAATGGGGCCAGGAGAGCTGGATGCGCCGCACAGACGTTCACTATGACATCCCCTTCGGCGATTTCACCGCCCGCTCCACCCTGTACGAGATCGACGTCACCGGCTACCAAGGCAAGTGCGGCAGGCTGCGCCTCTTCGACGTGGACACCGCGGACGAGCGGCTGATCAAGTCCGGCATCGGCTTCGACGCAAGGGATGTCGCCCGCGGCCTCACCCTGTTCCTGTACCCCGACGACAGCACCGAGCAGGGGCGCCTGCTGCGCGTGTACCAGGAGTACTTCATGGTGGCCAACGCCGCGCGCCTGATCCTGGATGAGTGCGTCGCGCGGGGCAGCGACCTGCACGACCTCGCCGACTACGCCGCCATCCAGATCAACGACACCCACCCCACGCTAGTCATCCCGGAGCTGATCCGTCTGCTCCAGGAACGGGGCATCGGTGAAGACGAGGCTGTATCCATCGTGAGAAGCGTGTGCGCCTACACCAACCACACCATCCTGGCCGAGGCGCTGGAGAAGTGGCCGCGGGCATATCTGGAGAAGGTCGCGCCCCAGCTGATGCCCGTCATCGACCGGCTGGACGCCCGGGTGCGCGCCAAGTACGACGATCCCTTCGTGCAGATCATCGACGAACAGGGGAACGTTCGCATGGCGAACCTGGACATCCACTTCACCCACTCCGTCAATGGCGTGGCGAAGCTGCACACGGAGATCCTGAAGAACTCGGAGCTCGCGCCCTTCTACGCCATCTATCCGGAGAAGTTCAACAACAAGACCAACGGCATCACCTTCCGCCGCTGGCTGATGAGCTGCAATCCCGCCCTGGCGGCCCGGATCGACGACGCCATCGGCGCGGGCTGGCGCAGGGACAGCGCTGAGCTGGAGAAGCTGCTCGCGCACATCGACGATGCGGCGCTGCTCACCTCCCTCGCCGAGATCAAGCGGGCCAACAAGCGGCGCTTCGCCGATTGGCTGCGGGGGCACCAGGGTACCGTCATCGACCCGGACAGCGTGTTCGATGTGCAGTCGAAGCGCCTCCACGAGTACAAGCGCCAGCAGCTGAACCTGCTGTGGTGCGTGCGCACGCTGCTGGACATCCGCGCGGGCATCCTCCCTGAGCGCCCGGTGACGGTGATCTTCGGCGCGAAGGCAGCCCCGGCCTATACCATCGCCAAGGACATCATCCACGCCATACTGTGCCTGTCCGATGTGATCGACGCAGACCCGGCGGCCCGGCGGCATCTGCGCATCGCCATGGTGGAGAACTACAACGTGTCCGCCGCGGAGAAGCTGATCCCCGCCTGCGACATCTCGGAGCAGATCTCCCTGGCGTCCAAGGAAGCCAGCGGCACGGGCAACATGAAGTTCATGCTGAACGGCGCGGTGACCCTGGGCACCCTGGACGGCGCGAACGTGGAAATCGCCGAGCTGGTCGGCCCGGAGAACATCTATACCTTCGGCCTGTCCTCCGAGGCGGTCATCAACAGCTACGCCCGGGGCGACTACGATCCCGCCGCGTACCTCGAGGCCGATCCGCGCCTCAAGGCG
>CACZLE010000108.1 GCA_902781945.1 uncultured Eubacteriales bacterium
GCGGCCAGGCAGCGCAGGCCCGCGTCGCCCATGGTTTCGCCGATGCCCTGGTATTCATGGGCGTTGCTGGCCCCGCCGTAATCGGACACGGTGACGCCCTCAAAGCCCATTTCGCCCCGCAGGATGCCGTTCAGGTAATGCCTGGAGGCGTGGATGGGCAGGCCGTTCAGAGAGCCGTAGCAGGGCATCACGCCCTTGAGCCCCGCCTCGGTGATGGCCGCTTGAAAGGGCTTGCCGTAGATTTCCAGCAGCAGCCGATCACCGGCGTCCACGTGGGCCCCGTGGATCGCGCCTGCGGAATTGTGGAAGCCGAAGAAATGCTTGGCAGAGGCGTCCGGGGTACGGCCCGCGGTTTCGGTCTCTTGAATGCCATGCGTATACGCTGCGCCCATAGCGGCAGCCAGGGTGGGATCTTCGCCGTAGGGTTCGCACTGACGGCCCATGCGGGAATCCCGGGAAATATCCAACACAGGCGCTAACACCTGGGTAATGCCAACAGCCGTTTCCTGGCGGGATACGGTCTCACCGATCTTCCGTTCCAGCGCCGGGTCAAAGGAGGAGCCACGGGCCACGCCGGAGGGGAAGGAAGTGGTGTCCTGCATCAGCGGCCCGCACAGGCCCTCCATGTGGAACACGGCGGGAATATGCAGGCGGCTGCTCTCCATCACGATGGTCTGCAGCTGCCGCTGCCAGGCGGCGGCTTCCTGAAGGCTGTCGCAGGAGCGGAATTCCAGACTGCTGATCTGGCCGATGCCGTGCTTGAAG
This sequence comes from uncultured Eubacteriales bacterium, assembly GCA_902781945.1. Lineage (GTDB taxonomy): Bacteria > Bacillota > Clostridia > Christensenellales > Aristaeellaceae > SFMI01. The sequence goes on from CACZLE010000108.1 coordinate 766, forward strand.
AAGGCCGCCATGCGGTCCTCCGCCCCTTTGATGGCGAACACGCCCACCAGCTGGGCCATCTTTTCGTCCAGGTTCATTTCTTTCAGCAGCAGTTCCGCACGCTTCCGCGGAGCCAGGGATGCGTTCATGTATTCCTTCATGGTTGATTCTCCTTTGATTATTGAATCCGGGTAATGAGCAGGGCCAGGTTATCCCGCCCGGGCAGTTTCAACCTGGTTTCGCCGCTGATATTTTCGGCAATGACCTCGCGGGTCATGTTCCAAACGTCGATCAGCTCGGCCTTATAAGCCTTGTCCTTCGGCAGGGCGTCCTTGCCGCTCCTGTTCTGATCCTTGCGCACGGAGACCACGATTTCAATGGCTTCCTGGGGCTCCAGGGCGTATTTGACGGCGTTCTCCACAAAATTTTCGATCAGCAGCGGCGGGATCTGGGCGTTCATGCATTCCTCCTCCGCCTGATACACGTAGGAAAACCGGCCCGGAAAACGGATGCGCTGGATGCGGATGAAGTTATCCACAAATTCCAGCTCCTGCCCCACCGTGACCAGCTGCTGTCCCCGGCGCAGCACATAGCGGAAATAATCCACCAGGCACAGGGTATAATCCTGGATCACGGGATAATTTTTGCTTTCCGCCAGGGCGTAGATCGTGTTGTAGGAATTGAGCAGCATATGGGGGTTGACCTGCAGGCGCAGGTTGTCCATTTCGGTTTCCAGCAGCTTCACGTCCTTTTCGTGGCTCTGCTGCACCTCCGCCGCCATGGCGTTGAAATGCTCGAACAGCTGGAGATAATAGTCGCTGACAACCTGCGATTGCCCGGGAATGCGATAGGATCGATCATCCTGAAACCTGGACAGCGCGGCATGCATGGTTTCCATGGGGGTTTTTGCAGAATCGGACAAACCGGCAAACAAAACCAAAAAGCAAAAAGAAAAAACCCTGATATTTCAAGGCTTTTTTGATGGTGGAGCATAGGAGATTCGAATTGGCCCAGGGTTATCCCAGGATGTCCCATTCTGTGCTATCTGGTCGTAGTGTGTTGCCACATCATACAAATTCGTCACACCTTATCCCAAGGGATACCACCCGGTTAATGGTACGAATAATGGTACTGAATCAGGCGAAGCAGGTCAGGCTGTCACTCATAAAAATAAATTGTATATACTATACATTTTGGAGGAAGAAGCAATGAGTACAATGAACAAACAGATCCACGATCAGAAGAACGGCCTGACCTACACGCTTTGCGGTGACTGTTACCTCCCGGATATAAACCTGTCCGATGCCGACAAAATTCCGCTTGGACATTATGGCCGGATGCGCCTGAATTATCTCCGGGAGGACCGGCCCGGACTGTACACCCGCCTGATTCTTTCTGGCACGCTTTACGAACACTTAGCAGAAATTGACCAGACCAGCCAACAAAGAATGGTGCAGATCGTCTCCCGAATGGCCCAGGCAGAAGGCGTCGATGAAAAGCTGAAAGCAAAAGATCAAATGGCCTGGGCTGGCTGGATGAACAGCATTCGCCAGCGTGCGGAAGAAATGATCCTGCAAGAACTGATTTATGGATAACAAGGGGGCTGTCTCAAAACGCCAAATAGAGAATTGGCGGAAGGGGCAGCCCCTTTCTTTATGAAGGAAAAGGCAAAAAGTCTGAAAAAAGCGTAAAGCAAACAAGCATAACGAAAAAAGGCAACAAATCACAGATAGAAACAGTATAGCCAAATCACAAACCAGCAGGGAAAGCCTCGGGAATTATCAAACCTGTTCCCAAGCGTCCATTTTGAATTTTATGATGGAGCTTGAGAATGTTCAGTGCCAAGGATAAAAGCAGCCATTCTGATCCGCCCCTGTCAAGTAGACACAGGAAATATCCAAAGCGACTATACGGCACCTTGCCCCAGCGGGCAGGGTGCTTTTGCGATCCGGAGGCTGAA
>CACZLE010000109.1 GCA_902781945.1 uncultured Eubacteriales bacterium
AACTAAGCCACCAGATTTAAAGACTGCCCTTTCTGCTTCTCTTTCAGGCTCTGAAAGAGAAGGCCCCCGTCGTTCCCTTCCCCCGTCAAATTTCTGTTTGTGGGAGGGCGCCTTTTCCCCACAAAATTTTCCCTTGCAGTTTTCTCCCAATCATGGTATGATAGGGGCAGTGGTTGTTTCAAACTTAATCAACTGTTCGTTTCGCTCATTTTACAAAGCGAGGTGCGCATATGATCGTCACTGTAACCCTGACCCCCGCCCTGGATAAAACCGTGGTGCTGCCCGCCTTCCACGTGGATCAGGTGAACCGCATTGAGAGCCTGCGGCTGGACCCCGGCGGCAAGGGCATCAACGTGTCCAAGGTGCTGGACGCCCTGGGCACCCGCAGCCTGGCCACGGGCATCCTGGGGGGCGGCACGGGCCGCTACATCGAAAAGAGCCTCAAGGACATGGGCATCGCCTGCGACTTCGTATGGGTGGAACAGGAGACCCGCACCAACTTGAAGGTCATCGATCCCGTGGAGCACACCAACACCGATATCAACGAGCCCGGCGCGCCGGTGGCCCCGGCGGTGCTGGAGGCGGTGTTTGACAAGGTGAAGGCGGCGGTGGGTCCCGGGGATATCGTGGTGCTGGCGGGCAAGGCGCCCGCCGGGGCCGGTGACGGCGTGTTTGCCGATTGGATCGCCCGGCTGAACGCCCTGGGGGCGCAGTGCTATCTGGACGCCGACGCGGGACTGCTGATCCAGGGCGCGGCGGCGAAGCCCGCCCTGATCAAGCCCAACGACGTGGAGCTGGGCCGCCTGCTGGGCCGCGGCTTTGACGGCATTGCCGATATGGCCGCCGCCGCCCGGGAACTGGTAAAGAGCGGCATCGGCGCGGTGGTGGTCAGCCTGGGCGGCGACGGCGCGCTGTTCGTCACCCGGGATCAAATCCTGCGGGGCCACGGTCTCAAGGTGGCGGTGCAGAGCACCGTGGGCGCGGGGGACAGCATGATGGCCTCCATGGCCCACGGCGCGGCCACGGGCATGGCTTTCCGCGATACCTGCGCCCTGGCCATGGCCGTGAGCGCCGCCACCGTAATGACCCCCGGCACCCAGGCCGCCGATATGAACGTGGTCAAAGAGCTGCTGAAGCAAGTGAAAATAGAAGAATTATAAGAAAAGAGGTACACAGATATGAAGACCCGCGCGGTGCGCCTGCATGGCGCCAACGACCTGCGATTGATGGAATTTGAGCTGCCCGAGATCAAGGACGACGAGGTGCTGGTGAAGGTCATCAGCGACAGCATCTGCATGAGCACCTACAAGTGCGCCATCCTGGGCGAAAAGCACAAGCGCGTGCATGACGACGTGGCCGAGCACCCAGCCATCATGGGCCATGAGTTCGCCGGCGTCATCGAAAAGGTGGGCAAAAAATACGAGGGCATCTACAAGCCCGGCATGAAGTTCACCCTGCAGCCCGCCCTCAACTACAAGGGCACCATGTGGAGCCCGGGGTACAGCTATCCCTTCTTCGGCGGCGACTGCACCTACTGCATCGTGCCCCAGGAGGTGTTCGAACTGGGCTGCTTCCTGGAATACAAGGGCGACGCCTTCTTTGAGGCCAGCCTGGCCGAGCCGTACAGCTGCTCCATCGGCGCGGCCCACGCCAGCTTCCACACCCAGATGGGCGTCTATCAGCATGAAATGGGCATCCGCGAGGGCGGACGCATGGCCATCCTGGCGGGCGCGGGCCCCATGGGCCTGGGCATGGCGGAATATATCATCCATTGTGACCGCCGCCCCGGCGTGCTGGTGGTGACGGACATCAACGAGGAGCGCCTGGCCCGCGCCCGGGAGCTGTTCCCCCGGGAGCTGGTGGAAAAAACCGGCGTCACCGTGCACTTTGTCAACACCGCGGACATGGCCGATCCGGCTGCCGCGCTGAAAGAGCTGGCGGGCGGCGGCTTTGACGACGTGTTCGCCTACGCCCCCGTGCCCAGCGTAGTCACCCTGGCCAGCGATATCCTGGGCCGGGACGGCTGCCTCAATTTCTTCGCCGGTCCCACCGATCCCAAGTTCAGCGCCACCATCAATTTCTACGACGTGCACTACAACAGCACCCACGTCATCGGCACCACCGGCGGCAACACCGCCGACATGGTGGAAAGCCTGGAGCTGACCGCCGCGGGCCGCATCCGGCCCGCCGTGATGGTCACCCACGTGGGCGGCCTGGACGCCGCCGCCGAAACCACCCTGAACCTGCCCAAGATCCCCGGCGGCAAAAAACTGATCTATACCCACATCAGCATGCCCTTGACCGCCATCGAGGACTTTGGCAAGCTGGGCGAGGCCGATCCCCGCTTTGCCGAGCTGGACAAGATCTGCAAGGCCCACAGCGGCCTGTGGTGCCTGGAGGCCGAAAACTACCTGCTGAGCCATTGGGAGAACGTGGAGTAAGAAAAGAGGCGGCTGCGCTTGACACGCAGCCGTCCTTGCTGTAAAATGGAGTTGTCAAGAGCAGACCCCGCTGGTTGATAAAACCAACAATAGGGTAGAGAGGGGTTAATCCCCTCCCTCCCATTGCACCGTACATACCGGTCAGGTATACGGCGCTACATCGTGGTATGATATCAGACATTTTT